>JAIOAV010000062.1 GCA_019873665.1 Chloroflexota bacterium | reverse complement strand
AAGCCACGCCGCCGGAAAAAGAGGGGCATGGCGTCGCCGCCTGAGCCCGCCAGCTCGTTGATGATCATCACTTTGGGGCCAAAGATGGATGCATTCGGCGAGGCGAACATTCGCCCCTCACGCGTCGCCCAGTAACAGAGCAGAGGGCGGTTAAGCATGTCAATGACGTAATCCGCCACCGAGCCACCGCCGTTGAAGCGCTCGTCGAGCACCACAGCCTCCTTGTCGAGCTGGGAAAAGTAGTAGCGGTTGAAGGATGAGTATCCCTCGACGGAGGTATTGCTCATATACACATACGCCACTCGCCCGCTGGATAGCGCCTCCACGCGCCGCCGGTTCTCCTCCACCCAGGACCAGTGTCGCAGAGCGGTCTCGCTGCCGATCGGGCGAACAGTGACCGTGCGGCCATCCTTCTCATCGGGCGTAGGGCTGACGAGAAGGGTTGTCATACGGTCGGCGGTCTTTTCAAAGAGGCTGTGGATGTTGGTCGGCGCGCGCAGCGGCTGTCCGTTCACGGCCAGGATGTAGTCGCCCACCGATACGTTCACGCCCGGCTCGGTGAGGGGGGCGCGCAGCTCCGGATGCCAGCTCACGCCGGGATAGATGCGGCTGATGCGATAACGGTCATGGGCGACTTCATAGTCAGCCCCCAGCAGGCCGCAGGGTACAGCCTCGATATCCGGGATATCGCCCGACGCGACATACGCGTGACCTACCACCAACTCGCCGAACATCTCGGCAAAGAGATAGTTCAGGTCGCTGCGGTGGCCCACGTGCGCCAGAAATGGCCGATACTTGTCACAGATGCCGCGCCAGTCCGCGCCGTGCATCTCCGCATCGTAGAAAAAGTCGCGCTGGATGCGATAGACCTCGTCGAACATCTGCCGCCATTCCGCGCGTGGGTCAACGTAAGCCTCCATCTGGTCGAGCTTGAGCCTGCCGTTGTCGCCATTCTTCTTGCCGGGCTCGATGATGTAGTAATCATCCTTTTCCGCTTGGTAGAGAAGCTTTTTGCCGTCGGCGCTCAGCCAGTAGTTGCGGACGCTATCCCGGACAACCTCGCACTTGCGCTCTTTCAGGTTATAGCTATGCAGTGTATAGAGCGTGGGCGCACGAGAGCCGAACTGGTGTGGCAGCGTCTCCAGATAGTAGAGCCTGCCATCCCCCGCTTGCAGCGCCACATAGTCGCGCGGTGTCATGGGCAGCGCCACAATGCGCTGGTCCAGCCCCTCGAAGTCGATCTTGACGATCACCGCTTCCTTGGGCCTGTCCTCTTTGCCACTCCCCTTGTCGCCTTCCTCTTTATTCTCCTCGTCCCCACTTCCTGTCTTTTCGCGCTCTGCGCTCTCCTCGTCGCTCTCTGGCGCCACAGGCGAGGGATCGTCCTTGCTGAGTACGACAGCGTAGAGGCTGCGCGTGACAGGGCGTTCGTATGACGACATATCCAGCCAGCCGGTATGCAGGGCAAAATCGGCGCTGGTCGCGAAGAAGAGGTACTTGCCATCGCGGCTAAAGCAGGGGTACATCGCGTCGCTCATACCGTCGGTGATCTGGTGCTGTTCGCCGGTGGAGGTGTCGTGCAGGAAGACAGCATGCAGATGCGTGGGCAGACGCTTGGTATAGGCTAGCCAGCGGCTATCGGGCGACCAGGTGGGGTTGAGGGTGCGCTCCGGATGATCATAGTTATCTGAGTCAGCGAGCAGCGGCACCTTGCCCTCCAACTCGACATAATAGAGATTCAGCGCCTTGTCTGTATAGGCGATCTTCTTGTTATCCGGCGACCACACGGGCGAGTAGAAAAAGCTCTGGCGGCCCAGCGGGATCATGGTCTTTTCTCCCAGGCCGGTCTGGTCGCTGATCACCAGCTCGTACTCGCCGCTGGCGTCGGAAAAGTAAGCGATTCGCTGCCCGTCAGGAGACCAGGCGGGATAGCGCTCGTGCACGCCCGGCGTGCGGGTGATGTTGCGGATGTCGCCTTTCTTCGCGGGAACTGTCAGGATCTCGCCGCGCGCCTCGAACACGGCGCGCGCGCCGGTGGGCGAGATGCCGGCATTGCGGATCTGCGAGGCGACGCGCCGGTACTGCGGGCGGGTGTATGGGAGGTCGGCGGCGACTTTGATGTGCAGCGTTGTGGTGCTGCCGTCTGCTGGATCGCAGAGGTGAATGCGGCCACCCTGCTCGTAGGCCAGCACCCCATCACCCGCCGTCAACGAGCGAATGTCGAAATCGGTGTGGTGCGTGAGCTGGAATACGCCCCCGGTGCGGATCTCGTAGCGGAACAGGTTCATCGTGCTGTGGCGATCCGAGACAAAGTAGATGGCGTCGCCGAGCCAGCACGGGAAGGCGTCGCTGGCGTTCTCATGTGGGATCTCCACGTGGTCGAGCGTGGTGAGATCGAGAAGCCAGATGGGCACCGTCATGCCGCCGCGATAGCGCTTCCACGTCCAGAAGGGATCAGGCAGCGTCGTGTAGGCGATCTGACGGCCATCTGGCGCATATGCGCCTCGCTCGGCCATCGGCATCGGCAGCGGCTCGGGCAAGCCGCCGTCCACGCTCACGGTATAGAGTCGCTTGTAGCGGATGCTAGGCGTATCTCGCGACGAAGCAAAGAGCACGCGCGTCCCGTCCGGCGTCCAGCCGCGTGCCCAGTCCGCGCCCGGGTGATACGTCAGCCGGACGGGCGATCCCCCCGCGCTGGGGATGATATAGACGCAGACATTCCCCTCGTACTTGCCGGAAAAGGCGATCCAGCGCCCATTGGGCGAGAAGAGCGGATTCCACTTTTCGCCCAAGTGCACGGTCAGCCGCCGTGGGTGGCTGCCGTCTCTCTCGGCGACCCAGATGTCACCCGCATAAAGGAACGCCACGTGGTCGTGGCTCACGGTCGGTTGCTTCAGTAGGAGCGTCTCCGCTCCACTGCTGGCTGGTGTCATGCTCAGACCTCCTCACGCGACATAGCGGATAGCGCAACGACTCAACGGGTATCGGCTGGGGTATGACCGATACCCATTGAGGTTTTTCGCGGACGCCGACCGCAGTGGCCGACTATATGCGTTACTGTTCTCTTGCCGCGAACGGCAGGTAGTTCAGGTTCGTGACGAGAAAGCCGCTAACCCTTATAGCCACACGAGCCTGGCTCACGCTGTCGTTCTCCGCCTCTAGACGGTGTGTGGGAACGAGCACCAGGTAAGGAGCGCCCATCTGTATCCCGTAGCTGGCGGTCGTGGTGTTGCGCAGCTCAATCAAGGATTGGCGAGTGGTCGTGCCGTAGGAATCGAATATGCGGACCTCGGTGATGGCCGCTGCATTGGTGCCACCGAGCGGCGTCAAGTGGATGTCTGTCACCAGCAGATAGTGACCGTCGGGGACCCGCTGACTATCTCCAAATGCCGTGCCATCACTGGCGATGCAGGTGAGAAAGGCTTCTGAGCCGGCTGCGATGCCACTCGAGTGTGAGAAACAGCGCATCGGGACCGCGCGGTTTGCGAAATAGGCGCTGGCAGGCCGCGCCACGAACCAGCCAAGCGCGACAAGCCCCACAAGGGCAACAAGGGCAAGGACGATCCTCTGACGTGATGCGAACACGTGTGGCCTCCTTTGCATATGCGCAACTATGTGCATTCCCTCTTGCTCGAACTCGTACTGATGAAAGTCAGCCACCTGTGTATAGCCGATCTGTTGATAGATGTCGTTGGATGTGGGATTGGCCAGGTCCGCAAAGAGCGTGCAGAACTTGTAGCCGCTGCGCAAGAGCCGCTCGCCAAGATGATGACCTGCGTTCAGTATAGGGCGTTTCGCGCCATTGGCAAACCACAGCAGCGTCTTTCTACACGCAGCCTATGCGCGTGTGATGGACACGCTGCCGGCGGTGTCGTTGACGTCTGGGCATTGTCATCTATAATGGGCCTGTCGCTACTTGCCGAGCCATGCAGGAGGAGCAGAGAATATGCCGAACCGATTTGATGAGGTGATCCTCATAGCGGAGGACTTTGCCGACCTGCCGCCGGGAACTGCGTCCGAGTGGCCGCTGACTGCCGAAGGCGAGTACCATGTGGTGGATCGCCGTCTGGGGCGGTGGACCCAGGCCACGATTCACCATTCCTGGACGCAGCGAAACAGTGGCAACTGGAAGGTATTGCCGGTGGCGGGACGGCGTGTGATGGCTCACGCCACGGTCGCGATAGCTGGCCCGCCGATGCTCGTTACCGGCGAGCGGTGGTGGGGCGACTATGCGGTCGAGATGGAGGTGCGCCCCCTGAGCTTTGAGGGCGCGTGTGGCGTGATCGTGCGCTATCAAAACGCGCGCTGTTACACGGCCATCCGCCTGACGCACGGCCTCGTGGCATTGCTGCATGTCCATCATGGCAGCGAGCGCCGCCTGGCGACCATCGGCCATCCCTTTGACGTGGACCGCTTCTACAGGGTGCGCGTCGAGTGCGAGGGGGCGCATTTGCGCGTCTATGTGGACGGGCAGCTTGTGCTGGCGGCAATCGAACAAGAGTACCTGATGGGCAAAGTCGGCCTTTTTGCCCAGGTTCCTACCTACTTTGCCAATGTCCGCGTGACCACGAGCCAAGCGGCGCAGGAGGCAGCGGCGAAGCGTGCCCAGATATGGACAGCCGAAGAGACGACGTTGCGTGCGACGATGCCGCGCCCTGTGCTCTGGAAGCAGCTCTCCACGGCCGGCTTTGGCACCGACCGCAACCTCCGCTTCGGCGACCTGAACGGCGATGGTCGCTTGGAGATCGTGCTGTCGCAGCGCATTGACCTGAGCAGCGACAACTACCCGACCATCAACTGCATCACGGCGTTGGACTTGGAGGGAAGTGTGCTGTGGCAGCGTGGCGAGCCGCGTGTCGGCTTCAGGCCGGCGACATCGGACAACTGCCTGCAGGTGTATGACTGGGACGGCGACGGCTGCGCTGAGGTGATCTTTTGCCAGGATTTGCGACTCTGGATCGCTGACGGGCGGACCGGCGAGATCATCCACTCGGTGCCGACGCCGCGCTCGCGGCTGTCGGCAGCGGCCGGCGGACGGCCCTTCACGCGCATCCTCGGCGACGCGCTCTGCATTTGCACTCTCGATGGTGAGCCGCGGGCGCGCAACCTGCTCATCAAGGATCGCTACGCCAACATCTGGGCACTAGATCACGATCTGAATGTCATGTGGCATCACGAATGCACGACCGGCCACTTTCCCGCTGTCTATGACATTGACGGGGATGGCTGCGACGAGGTGATGGCGGGGTATGCCATGCTCGATCAGGACGGGAGTCTGCTCTGGGAGCTGCCGCTGGACGATCACCAGGATGCCATCGCCATCGGCCACTTTGACCCGACGCGCCCGGAAGAACTGCTGATCGGCATGGCGTGTGGTGAGGCGGGGTTTGTGCTGACCACGAGCCAAGGGGAGCTGCTGGCGCAACACCATCTGGGGCACGTGCAGAAGCTGGTGGTCGCCAACCTGCGGCCAGAGCTGCCCGGGCTGGAGTACGCCATCATCACCTTTTGGGGGCAGCCCGGCATCATGGCGGTGTTCGACGCGCGCGGGAAGATGCTCTCCAGCTTTGAGCTAGTGCCCTATGCCAGCGCGTTGACGCCGGTGAACTGGACCGCCGACGGGCGGGAGCTGCTCTTTCTCTCCGCGCATCCCACTGAGGGTGGCCTAATCGACGCGCACGGGCATCGTGTGGTGATGCTGCCTGACGACGGCCACCCGTTCTACTGCTGCACGGCGCTCGACCTGACCGGCGATGGCCGTGATGAGCTGGTGGTGTGGGACACGGAGGCGATCTGGATATACCGCGCCGACGCGCCGCTCCCGCCGGGACGCCGCTACCATCCGCTCCGCCCGCCCAAGTATAACGAGTCGAACTACATGGCGCAGGTATCTATCCCTCATTGGGAAGAGCAATAGAGGAGGATTGAGATGCGTATTGACTGCCATGTGCATGGCAATCCGGATGACTTTGCCGGCGACGCTGGGGTGTATGTGGCAGCGTGTCGCCAGCGCGGCATCGAGGCGGTGGTGCTGATCGAGGATCTGGCGACATGCCTGCGGGCAGTGGACAAGTTCGGCGATTTCGTGATCCCCGTGGTGCGCGTGCAGATGGATGCCGCGGGCGTGCGTGAGATCGAGGAGGCGATTGCCGCCGGAGGCAAGGGTATCAAGTTCATCCGCCCTGCCGCGCCATATGGCGACGAGCGCTACTGGCCGCTATACGATGCGCTGGAAAGGGCAGGCGTGCCCGCCATCTTTCACACTGGCTATCTTGGCTTTCGGCAGCGGGAGGAGCGCCCGGTGCAGATGGAGTACATGCGGGCGGCGCAGGTGGAGGTGGTCTCGAGGCGTTTTCCCGACCTCAAGATCCTGATGTCGCACTACTCCAACCCCTGGTGGGACGAGGCATGGAAGGTGTCGTGGACAAAAGATAACGTTTATGCGGACCTCTCCGGCGGCACGGCGATCCATCGCTCGCTGAACTTCTGGAGTGACCTCTTTGCGCCGGATGGCGAGCTTTTTGTGCCGAGCATACGCAAGCTTTGCTTTGGCACGGATGTGCGATATTTCCGCGCGGGCGAATACCCGTTCGAACCATACATCACCTTCCATGATAAGCTGTTCGATCGTATTGGCCTATCAGCGGCGCTGCGGGAGCAGATCAATCGAGGGAATATCCGTGCGTTGCTGAATTTGACATAAGGAAAAAGACCCATGCCACGTCGCGTTGTCGTCAGCACCATCTCCTTTGGTTCTGTGGGCGGCCCCACGCTGGCCGATAACCTGGCCAGGGCGCGCCACCTGCTGGAAGTAGCGTGCGCCATGCGGCCGGACATCGTGTGCCTGCCGGAGACCTTTCCCTCCATGCATGTGGTGGGTCGCGCCGCTGATCTGGCGCTGCCGGTGCCGGGCCCCGCGGGCGAGATGGCCGCCGATTTTGCTCGCCGCCACCGCACCTATATCATCTGCCCATTTCTTGAGCGTGCGGAGGGCAGCGTCTATAACACAGCCTTTCTCTTTGACCGGCAGGGCGAGATCGTGGGTGCATACCGCAAGGTGCATCCGGTAACGACCACCGCTGATTACACCGAACTGGAGGACGGCGTAACTCCGGGGCCTGCGCCTGTCGTCTTGCAGACCGACTTTGGGCGCATCGGCATCCTGATCTGCTTCGATATCGGCTTTCCGGAATCGTGGGCGACGCTCAAGGGGGGCGGGGCCGAGATCGTGTTCTGGCCGTCCGCCTACAACGGCGGGTTTCCGTTGCAGGTCTATGCCGGATTGCACCACTACTATGTCGCGTCGGCAGTGCAGAGCGATCGCGCGCGCTTTGTGGATATCAACGGCCAGATCATCTTGCAAGGGGACCGGCGCAGTCCGGTTCTGGTGGCCACCCTCGACCTGGAGAAGGGGCTCTACCACACGGATTTCAATGCCTCGCAGATCGAGCGGATCCTGCGCAAATACGGCCGCGACGTGACCATTCGCGTCTCTAGCGACGAAGGCATGTTCACGCTGGAATCGTGCCGCGACGATCTGACCGTGCCGCAGCTGGAGGCCGAGTTTGGCTTGGAGCGACTAGAGGCGTACCTGGCGCGGAATCAGGCGGTCTATGACGCTCTGGCGGCGGGACGGCGTCCTACGCCACAGGTGACCCCGTATCTGGATCATCAGCAGTGGGTGTGAGAGGCGGGTGAGCCATTGGGCGAGAAGCGGTTTGACGCGACACGGGTTGTGTGGGGCTTTGCATCGGGCCTGTCCGCTGCTTACACAGTGGCGCCGGGCGAGGTGTTTGTGGTGGAGACGCGAGACGCACTGGACGGTGCTGTGCGGCTCGGAATGGCAGTGATGCCGTCAGTGGAACGGGCCAACCCGGCTACCGGTCCCATTGCCGTGGAGGGCGTCCAGCCAGGGGAAGTGCTGGCGATGGACATCCTGCGCATTGATGTGGCTCCGACGGGCTACCTCACGTTTGGTGGCCGCCCACGCTTTTTCTCGCAAACCGAAAGCGCCATCCACCTGGCGCCCGGCGTGCGCGTTCCGCTGGCACCGATGGTGGGCACCATCGGCGTGATGCCAGCAGAAGGGAGTTTTTCCACCAAGATCTCGGGCGACTATGGCGGGAACATGGACACACGGGACGTGGCGGCTGGCGCGACGCTCTATCTCACGGCACAGGTGCCGGACGGGCTGTTGGCACTGGGCGATGTGCATAGTTGCCAGGGAGATGGCGAGAGCTGCGGCCAGGGGATCGAGACAGCAGCAGATGTCTGGCTTCGCGTGCGGATCCTGTCGCAGGGACTCTCGGCGCGGCCGTATCTGGTGCGCGGCGGCGAATTGATGGTGATCATCACAGCCGAAACCCTGGACGCGGCGGCACGCGCTGCCGTTGAGGAAACCGCGCAGCTTCTAGTGCGCCATAGCGACCTGTCTTACGACGAGGCGCGGATGCTGCTGGGGCAGGCGGGCGACTTGCGCATCGGCCAGATCGTGAATCCGCTCAAGACGGTGCGCATGGCGCTGCCGCTGACGCTGGTGCCATGGCGAGAGCCTTTGCCGCTGTAGCACGCCGACGCTTCGCGGTCTGCTTCGAGCAATGCGCATGAGGGGCGACGGGAATTCTCCCGCCGCCCTTGCGTCAGCGGGCCAACGGCAAGAGAAGGTAATCCGAGGCCGGATTCCCGGCGACGTCCAGCACCGGCTGGTTCACCAGCGCTGGATAGCTGTACATGCCGGTGCGCATCTGGAAGGGGCCTTCGCCCGCAGCTTCTGGAATCTCCAGCGTCAGCACCTGCACGACCACGTCATCAGGTCGCCAGCCACGCGTCGGCACGGTACCGCTATCCACCTGCGCCCAGCGCCGCCCGGTGGCGTCCAGCAGATGATTGAAGAGATGGTATGATGTGTCCGGGTCCGCTGGCGTCTTCCACACGCGCCAGGCCAGCCACCACTGCACCGTCTCTCCGCCTCGGAGATTGCCCTCCACCGCGTAGGCGATAAGTTCCGCTCCGTTATCCAGCGCTCGCGGCCCCTGCACTGTCTCCAGATCGAGCGCGCGATCTGCCTGCCAGCGGCTGACGCAGAAGCGCTCCTCTCCGTCCCGTCCGGGGATCAGCTCCCTTTCCCCGCATAGCCCCACCCGCGCATAGACGGCACGTGCTGCATCTGTGTCGGGCGTAATGAGCAGCGTGGCGGGTGTAGCGGGGAGGAGCGCAGCACGCGTGCCATCCACGAAGCGGCGCGGCGTATCGCGCAGCAATACGTCAAAGACCGACACCCAGATGCCCGTCCACGGCTCGTCTCCCGGTCCGATGACGACCACGGGCGCGCCATTAGCCAGTGCCGCATCGCGCACGTCCAGCAACACGCCCAATGGCACGCCAAAGCCCCCGGGTGTTGCTGTCCGCCCCACAAAGAGGAGCAGTGTGAGGACGACCGCGCCTTGCCCCAGCGCCGCCGCCGTCGTGGCTGCCCAGAGCAGCCACGACGGCTTTCCGACCCGCCTTGCCACCCAGGCGAGAAACGCGCCCGCTGCCAGATAGGGGGCGGGAAAGAGGATCGTCAGGTAGTGTGGATAGAGCGGAGTGGAGTGGCGGAGCGTGGCGAGCAAAGGGATGACTGCCCAGAGAAAGAGCACGCCCGCCGCGGCGGTCTCGGGCGGCAGCGCCGGGACGCGGCGCAGCCGTGCGGCCTGCCGCAGCGCCGTCAGCCCGACCCAAGCCACGCCCAGAACCGCCAGGCCACCGCTGAACAGGTGGAGCGGCTCCAGAGGTGGCAGGAGCCGCAGGAAATCGCGGTACGCTGGCGTGCCGGCCAGCGAGTGGATGTAGCTGCCGGACATGAGCATCCACCAGATACGCACCGCCTCGCCGTCCCACTGCGCCGTCTGGCTCGCCATACTGGCCAGTTGCGCTCGCAGCGTATCCCAGTGAGTTGCCACATACCAGAGGAAAGGGGTTGCCGTGCACGCTGCACCGGCGATGCCCAAGATCAAGGCGCGCGTTGCCACCTGTCGCCGATAGCCCCACCAGAGTACCAGCGTCAGTGGCGACAGCAGCAGGCCATAGTAGTGTATCTGCACCAGGATGCCCAACAGGATCAGGTGCGCTACTATGGCCCAGCGGCGGCGCTCGATGAAGCCTAGTAGACCGGCCGCGACATAAGCCAGCGCGAAAGGCGCCATCAAGTTCGGCTCCCAGATCTTCCGCGAGTAGATGACCGCCCAGGGGTTGGTGGCAAAGAGGAGCGCGGCAGTCAGCCCGGCGGCGGGTCCCCAGTAGCGCCGTCCCAGCCACCAGCAGAGCGCCACCGCCGCGACGTTCAGCGAGGCTGTGAATAGATTGGCGACCATCGGGTTTGATGACAGGGCAAAGGGGATGGCATAGAGGTAGATGCTGATGGGAGGCTTGGGCAGGCCCACCGAGGTCATGATCCCCTGCAAAGGCAGCGCCCGACCCTGCGCCAGATCCAGCGCCAGCTCCGCGATGTGCGCCTCGTCCGCCTTGAACTCGGCGATGCGCGGCCAGCCGAGACGTAGCACAGCGCCCAGCAAGATGATCAATGTCAGCGCGACCCGTTCGGTGGATGCGGTTGCTCGTTTCATGGCGTGGCTCCCGCCACCGATTGTACCCCAAATGCGCGGCCTGTCCAGCCGCCGCGATTGCCAGCCAGCGCACCTTGTGCTAGAATCAGCTATCTTGCGGAAGGAGACAGACGATGACCGACAAACGCCCGCTGCGTCTCGCCGTGGATATTGACGGCGTGCTGGCGAATCTGGTGGCCGACTTTGTGCCGCTGATGAACCGTCGTTTTGGCCGCAACCTGACGCCTGACGACATCACGCAATACGCCTTTGAGGCTGTGGCGGGTGTATCCACCAAAGAGATGGACGACTTTATGCGGGGCCTGATCGGCACAGGCTTCTATGGCAGGCTCACGCCGGTACGTGGCGCGGCGGACGCGTTGCGCGCGCTGCAGCCGCAGGCGCACATTCATCTGATCACATCGCGCCCCGCCGGGCTGGAGGCCGAAACGCGAGCCTGGCTGCACAGACATGCCATCCCGTATGATGCTCTGACCTTTCGCCGTCGCCCGCACAAACTGCGCGCCGAGGACCGGGCAGATGTCGTGATCGAGGACGATCTGGAAGCGGCTTTGACGGCGGCCACACTGGCGCCGCGCGTCTTTTTGCTGGATTACCCGTACAACCGGTGTGTCGCGCTGCTGCCGGAGGCGTGTGTGCGCGTGCGCAATTGGGGCGAGATCCTGGGATATCTGGGTCTTTCGGCGCAGGGAGGGGGCCAAGATGTGTGATACCCTGGTGGCGGTGGGGACAGCGACTGCGGATGGCGTAACGCTGCTGGCCAAGAACAGCGATCGTGAGCCAAATGAAGCGCACTGGCTGGTGCGCATCCCGCGCGCCGAACATCGGGCCGACGAGATGGTCAAGTGCACCTACATCGAGATCCCTCAAATGCCAGAGACCTATGAGGTGCTTCTGGCCAAGCCGTTCTGGCTCTGGGGATGCGAGATGGGTGCCAATGAGTGCGGCGTGGCTATTGGCAACGAGGCGGTGTTCACCAAAGAGCCATACGACGCGGTGGGGCTGGTGGGGATGGATTTCATCCGTCTCGGCCTGGAGCGAGGCGGCACGGCACGTGAGGCGCTCGATGTCATCGCCGACCTGACATCGCGTTACGGCCAGGGCGGGCCGTGCAGCTTTACCGACAAGAAGATGACGTACCACAACTCGTACATCATCGCCGATCCACGCGAGGCGTGGGTGCTGGAGACGGCGGGTCGCTACTGGGCAGCGGAGAAGGTGCGCGACGTGCGCACCATCTCCAACGGGCTGACCATCGGCAAAACGTGGGATCTAGCGTCGCAGGGACTGGTGCAGCATGCCATCGAGCGCGGCTGGTGCCGCTCCGCCGAGGATTTCGACTTTGCTCGCACCTATCGATCATACGCCCGCTTCAGCGAGAGTGCCGCGCGCCAGCAACGCACTACCGATCTGCTGCGCGCGCACAAGGGGCAGATCACGGTGGAGACGATGATGGCAGTGCTGCGCGATCATGGTGCGGGGAGTGGCACATCGGGATGGGCACCATACAAAGGGTCGAACAAGTCTGTCTGCGCCCACGCGGCGGACCCAATCGTGCGCAAGAGCCAGACCACCGGCTCGATGGTGGCGCGGCTGGCCGCCGATGTACAGACGTACTGGGTGACTGGCACCTCCGCACCCTGCTTGAGCGTCTTCAAGCCGCTCTACCTGGAGGCAGCGCCCTGGCCGGATCTGGGGCCGGCGCCAAGGGGCACGTACGACGAGGCCAGCCTCTGGTGGACACACGAGCGCCTGCATCGCGCCGCGTTGGCCAAGTACGCGCCCGCCATACAGATCATTCGCCCCCAGCGGGACGAGCTGGAGGCGCGTTTCCTGGCGGGGGAGCGGGCGCTGCGCGCCGAGCTGCAGGATGCCGACCCGGAAACCCGTGCCGATGCGCTGGGTGCTTTTGCGGCGCGCTGCTGGGCCGAGGCAAAGGAGGCGACGCTGGGATGGCGCGCCAAGGTGGAGGCGATAGCCCTGCGACCGGCGCAGCCGTGGCTATACGGCCTCTATTGGCGGGCGCAGAACCGGCGTGCGGGGCTGGAGCGCGGCTGAACGCTGGCGAGCGAGATGTTCCGGCTCAAGAAGCTGGTGCTGCGGCCTCGCGCAGGGCGCAAGCGCGGCGGGCGTGGACGCGCGCCCAGTACTCGTCCAGCGTCTCCAACTCGAACTCGCGGATCAGCTCGTCCACCGTGAGATCGTCACGCTCTGCGGCGATGGCGTACTTGGCCTCGCGCGTGAAATACTCGAAGGAAATCCCCGTGCCGTACTTGGCAAGCATCTCGTCCATGCGTCCCCAGTTATAGTCCATGTGCAAGACACGGCGATCCAGATTGATGCGCCGCGTGACGACCCCCTCATAGGTTGCTTCGGCTAACACCTTGCCGCTCTGGTCTACGATCATCCCCAGCTCGGCATCAATCGCCGAGACGAAATAGATGCCAAGCCGCTGCGCCCAGCACTGCAGCTGCAGCCCGCCGCGGTACATGGACGAGAAAAAGACGATCTCCGCGCCGTTCTTGGCTAATTCCTCGATGATAGGCGGAAAGTTCAGGTCAAAGCAAATAGCAAGGCCGATGCGCCCGAAATCGGTCTGAAACACGCTTGCCTCAGTCCCGGGGATGAGGCCCCCCTCCATCTCGCCCACCGTGGGGAACATTTTGTGATAGACGCCTGCGATCTCTCCTTGCCGGTTGATGAGCACCGCACTATTATACAGCCGGTTGCCGACGCGCTCGATCAGCGGCCAGATGATGTACATGCTGTGCTCGCGTGCGACCCGGCTCATGTGCTGGCATGTCTCGCCGGGCAACTCTTCGGCATACTCACGCCATCGCTCGGATGCCACGCCATAATGGATGTAGATCTCGGGGAACGCCACGATGTCGGCGCCCATACGGGCAGCGCGCGTCGCGAAAAGCTCTGCATCCGCCAGACGGCCGGCCACGTCATCCACCGGTCGCTCCGGGCGGTGCGACACGCTTCCCACGGTAACGTATCTGGCCATGGTGCCTCCTTCAGATGATGCGTTGCCAATCGAACTGCGGACCGGGACTAGAGTGCGTTGCAGTGAGGGCCGAGTGCCCGAGAATGCCGCGAAAGTGTGCCAGTTGCTCCGTGGGGAGATAGCTGGCAGGCCCCTGGGGTGGGAACGCGCGCGGGATACGATGGGTTTGACATAACAGATTGAGCAGTCTACGTAGGGCCAGATACTGCTCGTCAGTGTATGGATCCCATGCCATCTCGCCCGTGTCGTCCGGCGTCAGGCCCCAGTTGACCAGTGCTACCGCCAATGCGCGGCAGTTGGGCTGTGCCACTGTTTGGCGGCGCTGATCCGGCGCCTCGCACGTCATGTGGCGGGCAGTGTCCTCATCGCGCACCAGGTGATAGACCGTGCCATCTCTGTCTATGACATAATGATAGCTGATGCCGTTGAGGGCTCGCGCGCGATGTAGAGTGTCTCGCAGGCTCTGGCCCGTGGCGTGGATCACGATCAAGTCCAGCGCATAGCCGCACCGCCCCGGGGTGAACGATGCAGCGGGCACGTCTTGCCAGATCAGGCCGGGCAGCGCCGCAGCGCGGGACGACGTCGGCAGGGGGGCGAGCCGGCGCGGTGGCAGTGCCTGTCGTACCCATGCCTGCTCCTGATCTGTCAGGTTCGGCAGATCATCAATCTCTGGCCCGGCATACGCGGCGCGACGGTTGGTGGCGAGATACGCCAGCTTCAGCTGAGCGCGATTCAGGAGATCCCAGGATCGTCCGCCCGCCACCCAGAAGGCGTTGATGATCTCCTGGTTCGTGTAGCCTCCCTGCCGCAAGATCACCGGCTCGGCGGGCAGAGAGACCATGTAGGTGCCAGGTGGCAAGCGTTCCGGCGGGCCGTACCGGGTCGCCAGCTCCTTGAGCGCACGAGCGATCTCGGCCTGGGTGAGATGCTGAGCTTCCAGCAGCGCGTAGATGTCGGGGATGCGAAAGGTAACGGTGCGCGGGCCGAGAGGCGGCAGCGCGGCCATGACGCGCTCTCGCTCCGCCGTGGTCAGGCCAGAGAGTGTAGTGGGCGATTCCCCTGTGTAGAGAGCCTGCCGATCCTGCGTCAGATCGCTGAGGCGTAGTCCGGCGCGGGCGAGGAGTGCGAAATCGGTGCGTCCGCCAGCGATCCAGAAGGCGTTGATGATATCCTGGTTCCGCCATGCATCCTGGCCGGGGATCTGGACGGTGTACTCGCCCGGCACAAGCGCCGCTGCTGACCCGTAGGCCTCGGCGACGGCCACCAGCGTGGGCCCGATCTCGCCGGGCGTCAGACCCGCAGACGCGAGTAGTTCCTGCACCGTCGGCACCCGCAACGTGATCTGGCGCGGCGCTTGGCCACGGATGCGCACGGCGCCGCTGGCGTCCTTTTCCAGCGTCAGCCGCTCAAAGCCCTGGATGACGCACTCACCCTCGGCGACCTCGCGTGAGGTGGGATAGCCGCAGTAATCAATCCCGCCCAGCGCGTTCCAGGCGCTGAGAAATGGCTCGCGCACCAGAAAGCTTTCCTTCATCGGAAAGCCGTTGCGATAGACAAAGCGTTCTTCCTCTGGAGGGGGCGCTCGCTGATATTCATCCAGCGCCTGTAGCGCGTCCACCACCGGCTGACGTGAGCCATCGCGGCGAAACCATGCGGCCGATTCCCACTCCTCGTTGCCACCGCCAATGGCGCTGCCCAGCAGCCAGAAGCAGTGGCAGAAGTAGTACTCGGGAGCAAAGGCCATGTGGCGGCAGATCTCGCGGGCGCGCTCTGCCACTTGTCCCTCGCTGGCGCCGTCGCCGTAGGGGGGTGGCCCGGCGCGCAATCCGCCTTCGCCGGTGAGCAGCGGCAGCTCGTGGCCGATCTTGGCGCGCACGATTCCCTGATACCAGACGTACTTTTTGAAGGCGTGGCTGTCCGGCGGGAGGCTGTAGATGGGGCGATTGAGGGTATAGTTGTGGATGCCAACCCACATGCGGTCGTAGAGCTGATCGCGCTCGCTCACCGTTAGGCGCACGTCAATCTCGTCCAGAAGCTGCGCCAGCATGTCCAGGTCGTCACCGCCGGGCCAGCGCCCGCCCGGCGTCAGCGGCGGTAGTCCCGGCAACCCGCCGGCGGCCAGCACCTCGCGTGCCGCCTCAAGCCAGACGATGGCCGCGATCTGCGCTGCCTCCGCCGGCACGACGCGATCTTGCCACTCGTCCGGGTGATTTGGCTCGTTATAGAGCTGGAAATATGAGACGCCCAGCGCCCGGTAAAAGCGTATCACTTCGCGCAGCCGGTCGCGCACCATGCCCACCGGCTCGCCGCGCGCCAGCTTCTCCAGCGTCTGCGCCTCAAAGCGATCACCCAGCCGCAGGATCGGCATGATCTCCGGGTGCGCGGGGTCATCTCCCACCAGCCGCCGCACGAGGTACTCGTTGGCAGGCCATGCCTCGTCCATCCCGTTGAGGATCAGCACCCAGCGGATGTTCATGGCGCGCAACTGCGCGCATAGCTCGTCGGCAACACGCCGCTGTTCGCTGGTCACCTGGCCCCAGGTGTAAGGGATCCAATGCACGCCACGCCCATTGTCACGCACGGGCTTGGGATAATCGGACAATCTCATCTAGCGTGTGCTCCTTGTCATAGTTGCCGGGGGATGGCGGGCTGCACGGAGCAGTCTAGCCATAATGCGTGGGATTGTCAAAGCATTAGTTTGGCGCGGCGTGCGGGATATGCTACACTGACGGCGCAATTCGGACGCAAGGGGGAGACATGGACGACAAGAGCATCTGGACGACGGCAGTCCATGCTGGCGAGCGACTGGCACATCCGGATATGATGCCGGTGGCAACGCCGATCTACACCGCCGTCGGCTACACCTATCCGCAGATGGCACAACTGGGCGCGGTCTTTGCGGGCAGCCAGCCCGGCTATGTGTATGCGCGCTTTGGCAATCCCACCAACAGCGCGCTGGAGGCTGCCATCGCCACGCTGGAAGGGGGCGAGGAGGCGGTGGCCTTTGGCTCCGGCATGGCAGCGATCCACGCCGCTTGCGTGGCGGCAGGCGCACGCGCTGGCACTACCGTCTTGGCGGCGCGGGACCTGTATGGCGCGACGTATGCGCTGCTGGCGCGCTTTTTCGCCACGCTGGGCGTGACGGCGCATTTCTCGGACATGGCAGACCTGCCGTCGGTGGCGCGCGCGGCGCAGGAGGTACGCCCCGACATCCTGTTATGCGAGGTGATCTCCAACCCACTGCTTAAACTGGCGGATGTCCGCGCGCTGGCCGAGATCGTGCGACCGTACGGGACGCGGGTGATCGTGGATAGCACCTTCGCCACGCCTTATCTCTATCGTCCACTGGCGCATGGCGCGGACTATGTGGTGCACAGCATTACCAAGTACCTGGCGGGGCACGACGATGTGCTGGCAGGCGTGGTGGTCGGCGCCAGGGACAAGATGGCGGGTGTGCGCGATGCGCTCAAGGCGGTGGGTGGCAACCTCGGCCCGTTTGAGGCGTATCTGGCGCTGCGCGGGATCAAGACCTTTCCGCTGCGGATGCGGCAGCACTGTGCGGGCGCAGCCATCGTGGCCGCCTGGCTGGAACGACACCCCGCCGTGGCCCGCGTCTACTATCCCGGCCTGGCGTCCCATCCGCAGCACGCGCTGGCCAAGCGGCTTTTTGGCGAGCGCGGTGCGGGTGGCGTGGTCGCCTTTGACCTGCGTGACGCCGATCAGGGGCGTGTCTTTCGCTTCTTCGAGGCGTTGCAGCTCGTGCTCCCAGCAACCACATTAGGCGATGTCTATAGCCTTGTGCTTTACCCGGCGCACTCGTCGCACCGCGCCATGACCCCGGAAGAGCGCGCCATCGCAGGCGTGGGCGATGGTCTGGTGCGCCTGTCGGTGGGGATCGAGGATCCAAAAGACATTATCGCCGATCTGGCGCAGGCGTTGGAGCGGATGTAGGCGCGTCTGCGGCGCGATCTGGAAAACCGCTAGGGGGAAAACAAAGGCTCACTGCCGATTCCGATAGTGAGCCTTTGTGTCTTTGGTGACTCTAATCTCAGTCAATCCGCCGCGCGATGCACTGGCGATTGGCCTCGTCGGTGATGATCTGCGCCATCCAGCCGTCCAGGCCGGTGGCCAGGCGGCTGGAGGAGGCGATGCGCCCCTCCACCAGATTCGCCAGCTCGTCCACTACCCAGCCAATGGCGGTATAGTGCGGCACGTGGGCCATGGGGCAGGTGTCGGTGAGCTGCCTGCTGGTCAGCTTGAAGCCGGAGGCCCCCTCTTCGCTGGCAAAGTGGTTGATGACCCCCTCGGTGCCGACGATGGTGATCACGTCGCTGGTGGCGCGCGGCTCGATGTACGCCGTGTAGGCAAAGCTGCTGTTTAGCGTGACCAGCGCGCCGGTGGAGAGCTGCGCCAGCAGCGAGATGTGCGGCGAGCGGACGAGGTTCTCGCCAAACCACATCCCCATGGCCTGGATCTCGCGCCACTCGCCGCCGCCACTCCAATACCGCGCCAGGTCCAGCTCGTGAATGCTGCAATCGAGACTGCCGGCGGCGTTGGTCAGCCGGGCGCGGCGCGCCGCGATGGGCCCGAATGCCTTGTGGCCGTCCCACATCTGCTGAAAATGGAATGCACGCACCTTGCCCAGATACCCAGCGTCTATCCATGCCTTGACCTGATTGGTGTGCGTCATAAAGCGGTTCTCGAAATCAATGGCCAAGATGCGGCCAGTCTGCTCGGCAGCGGCCACCATGGCCCGGCACTCATCTGCGTTGGCCGCCATCGGCTTTTCGCAGATCACGTGCAGCCCCGCCTCCAGGCCATAGATCGTGGGCGCAGCATGTGCTTCCGGCCCTGTGGCGACATAGAGCGCGTCGAGCGATTCCCGATCTATCATCTTCCGGTAGTCGGTGTACGTGGCGATATCGGGATCGCCGACGGCGGCAAGGTTCTCCAGCAGCAGGTCCGCCACCGCGACAAGCTTGCCGTGTTTTGCATGCTTTTGTAGCGCCTGGTGCACCGCCCACTTGGCGTGCTGCCCATAACCCACCAATCCGAAACGTAACATGTCTGACGAGCCTCCTCATACAATGATATACCAGAGGTGCAGAGACCGCAGAGAGATAGGTGGTCTGCAAGTGCCCAGCATCTCTGCGGTGAATCCCTACAGCTCATACACGTCCGGCCGGCGGTCGCGCAGGTGTGCGCTGGGACCGGCGCGCACCTCGTCCACGCGCTCCAACGCCACATCGGTGATGGCGTACCGCGCATCCTCCGCCTCCACATTGGCCACGATCTCGCCACGGGGGCCGGTGATCAGCGCCTGAGCCGGGTGCGTAAAGGCGATATAGACCTCGCTTTCATAGGAGCGCGTCTGCATCATGTGCAGGTTGCGCTCGTCGTGCATGCCGAACGTCGGATTGAATATGACGCGCGCGCCTTTCAGTGCCAGGGTGCGCACCGTCTCCGGCCAGCGTCGATCGGCGCAGATCATCACCCCAAAGGGGCCAAAATCGCTCCCGAACACCGGCAGGCTCCGCCCGGACGTGTACTTCTGGTCGTGCGTCTGACAATGCACCTTGTCGTACGCGCTGACCAGCAAGCCACTCCGATCGAGGATCAGCGCCGAGTTAAAGATGCCATCCGGCCCGCGCCGCGCACACCCCAGGATGACCCAGGCGCGATGCTTCGCAGCCCACGTCGCTATTTGTTTGACATAAGAGGAGTTGGTGGGGTCCACGGCATAGCCGGCCAGCGTCTCACGGGTGATGTGAGGCTCGGTAGCGGCATAGCCATCGAGAAAGCCCTCCGGCGTCACGACGACGTCGGGCACATGTAGGGCGATCTCGTCCAACACGTCCAGCAGCAGCCGGCAGTTGGCTGCCAGCTCTCCCTTGGCGGGGTAGACCTTGACCTGAGCGACGCGCAGCGTCATGATGGGATGCCTCCTTTGCGCGAAGTCAAAGGGAAAGGCCCCAGGGGTGGCCTGGGGCCTCGGTGTGCTCGTCGCGGAGCGCGGGTGGCGCGTGCCACTACCGCGAATACGGGTCAGCGGCGTCGCGCAGCCCGTCGCCCATAAAGTTGAAGGCTAACACGGCAATGACTACCGGGATGGCAGGCCAAAGCAGCCACGGCGCTTCGTTGAGCGTCTTGACCGCCTGCCCATCCTTCAGCAGCACGCCCCAGCTCAGTGCCGGCGGCTGCAAGCCCAGGCCGATGAAAGAAAGCGTGGTCTCACCCAGGATCATGCCGGGCACAGACATGGTGATGTTGGCGATGAGGTAGCTGGCAAAGGAGGGCACCATATGGCGGAAGATGATGCGCATCTCGCTCGCGCCCACCAGTCGCGCCGCCATGATATAATCCTCCTCGCGCAGCGACATGAACTTGCTGCGCACGACGCGCGCGAGGCCGGTCCAGCCGATGAGCGACAGGATGATCACGATGCCAAAGTATACCTGCAGCACAGACCAGCGAGGCGGCAATGCCGCGCTGAGCGCCATCCAGAGCGGCAACGTGGGCACCGACCGCAGAAACTCGATAATGCGCTGCATGATCACATCAAAGACACCGCCATAGTAGCCCGATATCCCGCCGAGAAGCACTCCCAGGATAAAGGAGATAGCGATCCCCACAAGGCCGATGGAGAGGGAAACTTGCCCGCCGATGATGATGCGGGAGAGCAAGTCGCGGCCTTGCTTCTCCGTGCCCAGCAGGAAGAGCGTGCCGCCTTCGGCCACGCCGATGAAATGCCGGTCCGTCTTGATTTTGCCAAGCAACGTGTACGGGTCACCTTTGGCGAAAAAGAGGATAGGATAGGGCTTGGTCGTGTCCTCGGTGTAGGTGAAGCGCAGGCTATCCGGGTTCATTTTGCCCGTGTAAGCATAAACAAAGGGCCGCAGGTGGAATCGTCCCTCGGCATCCACAAAGCGGATCTTTTGCGGTGGCGCGTACTGGAACTTGACATGGTTCGCGCGCGGATCATAGGGCGCGAAAAAGCCGCCAAACAGGATGATCGTATACATAATGGCTAGGACGATGGTGGAGAAGACTGCGAGCTTGTGCTTGCGGAAGCGCCACCACATCAACTGCCACTGGGAGGCGACGAATATCTTTTCCTCGGGCTGAGGCACCGGCGCCGGTTGCGGCGCGATCGTTTCTGCGGCCATCGTGGTTACAACGCCTCCTTGATGCGGGGATCCACCCAGGCCAGCAGCACGTCGGAGATGAGCGTGCCAATGACCGTCAGGGCACTGAGGATCATGACAATGCTTCCCGCCAGGAACATATCCTGGTTGAGCAGCGCGCCCAAAAAGATGGGCGCCAATGTTGGGATGCCCATTACAAACGAGACGATGAGCTCGCCGGCGAAAAGCCCCGGCAACACCCAACCAATCGTCGACACCGCCGGGATAAGCGCCACGCGGATTGGATACTTGAGCAAAAGGCGCGTTTCCGTTAGCCCCTTGGCGCGGGCGGTGATAACATAGGGTTTATGAATCTCATCCAGCAGGTTGGCGCGCATGGTGCGGATCAGGCCGGCGGTGCCGGCGGTGCCGGTGATCAGCGCTGGAATCCAGAGATGCTTGAACAGATCAATGATCTTGCCCACGCTTATAGGTGCCATGATATACTCGGCAGAAAAGAGACCCACCACCACTTCGCCCGTACGCTGAAAGTAGATCCAGAGCGCCACGAGCGCGATCATAAAGTTTGGGATCGCCAGGCCGATGAAACCGACAAAGGTGGCGAAATAATCCATCAGCGAATACTGGTTGGTGGCCGAATAGATGCCGATCGGCAGGCCGATCATCCAAACGAAGACGAACGAGACCAAAGAGACGGAAAAGCTCCACGGAAGGCGATCTTTGATGAGCCGCACGACCGGCACATTCCATTGCAGTGAGCGGCCCAGATCTCCTCGTAGGACGCCGCTCATCCATCCCAGGTACTGCATGTATAGTGGCTTACCCATGCCGTAGCGGGCGCGGAGGGCGTCAATAGCGTCTTTCTCGATTAGTTCGCCCTGTGCCTGAAGCTGGGCTACATAAGAGGTAACAAAGTCACCTGGAGGGAGCTGGATGATCACGAAAGATATGATCGAGATCACAAAGAGAGTGACTATCATGTAAGCGACGCGCCGGGCGATGAATCGGAGCATGCGGGGCCCTTTCTGTATGGCCTCCCGCAGGATGCCCTGCGGGAGGCCGATGTGTGACAGATTCGGTTAGCTCTTGAAGTACATGGCAGGGAATGTCACCGTGATCGGGTCGTAAGGGCTCGGCGGCGGGTTGCCCACATTGTTCTTGACAATGGCAAAGCGGCCCGCAGCCGGCTCGGCGCAGATGCCGATCAGCCAGAGATGCTCGTTGTGGATCTCGATCGCCTGCCGCTGGATGGCATTGCGCTTGTCGTTATCCGCCTCGGCCATCGCCTCTTCGAGCAGCGCTTGCAGCTTCTTGAACTCCTCCGGGGGTTCCTCGCCGCTCTTGCCGCCCGACTCGTACCACAAAGCCCAGGCCGGCGCATAGTGGTAGCCGGAGTTGGTGCCAAAGGTGCCGCGCCATATAGGCGGCTGGCCAAAGAAGCCCCAGTTCTCCGAGTAGGAGGCGATATCATGCTCGTAAGCATGCACGGCGGTTACCCAGAGGGCGCGCTCTGTCGGTTTGACGATCATCTCGACGCCTACCTTCGCCCAGTGCGCCTTGACCAGCTCTTGGATGGCGACGTTATCATCCGGCCACGGGGTGAAGGCCAGGTTCACCAGCGAGAGGCGCTTGCCGTCGGGGCGGAGGCGGAAGCCTTCCGCATCCTTCTTATCCAGCCCCACCGAATCCAGCAGGGAGTTCGCCTTGTCCGGGTCGTACTTGGAAAAGACCTCCAGATCGGATTCCTTGAACCAGGGAGTGCCGGGCGCGGCGGTAACGTTGCAGGGAAGCGCCAGGCCCTTGTACACGAGCTGGTTGATCTCCTCGCGGTCAATGGCGTGCGAGAGCGCCACGCGGAAATCCTTCTTCATGAAGAGCTCTTTGAGCACCGGGTCGGCATGGGAGTAGTTGAAGAAGATGGTGCCCATGTTGCTCGCCACGTTAAGGTAATCAATGACCTTGTAGTTGCCCTTCTGCTGGTTCTCGACGACGACGGGGCGGTTGCCCAGGCTGGCGACGCGGCGCGACTGAAAGTCGGTCTCGCCGGCGACCGCCTTGAGCAAGAGCGCCTGCCCATCCGGGACGAGGGTGCGGGTGATCTTGTCAAAGTACGGAAGCTGATTGCCCGCGGGGTCCACCTTCCAGTAGTAGGGGTTGCGATCCAGAACCTGCACCGGCTGGTCCAGCTTGTTCTGCACCGTCCAGGCATAGAGCTTGGGGTTGCCCGGGTCGTTGTACAGGCCGGTCTTGACGCCCCAGAGAGCCGTCCAGGTATCCACGCCCTCCTTCTTGATCTCAGCGTCCAGCGTGGCTTTGGCCGTATAATTGGGGTGGAATTGCTTCAGGTAGTTCTTGCACGCCCAATGCTCGTCGCCGGTGCCTAGGTACTCGGCAAAGCCGCCGTAAGGTAGGACCCAGCTCATCTTGTAGGTATAGTCGTCAATCTTTTCCACCTTGGCCAGCTCACCACCTCGTCTGTACTTGGCGGGCTTGGTCGGGGAGAGCTCGTCGTTGCCGATCACATCGTTCCACCAGAAGAGGACATCATCGGTGGTGAAGGGGCTGCCATCGGACCACTTCATGCCGCGGCGCAGGTTGATGGTGATGGACTTGCCATCTGGTGCGAACTGCCAGCTCGTGGCCACGTTGGGCAGGATCTCGCCCTTCATGTTGAGCTTGGCGACGAACTCGGATACGAGGTACCAGTTCTGCATGGCGTCCACGTTACCAAGGGACAACTGGCGCCAGGCACCGCCGTACTTTCCCACCTCGATGTCTTTGACGACCAGCGGGTCGAGCGGGAGGCGCTGATCCACGGGCGGGAGCTTGCCGGCCTTGACCAGCTCGGCAAGCGCGGGAGCCTCTTTGTACTTGGCGGGCTCTGGGGTGGCCGTC
>JAIOAV010000061.1 GCA_019873665.1 Chloroflexota bacterium | reverse complement strand
GCCCATCAGGTCAATGCCCACATAGCTGCTGAGCTGGGGTGCACCCTTCGGCGCGGCGCCATCGGTCGCCTTTTTGATCGTCATCGTAGGGCCGCTGCGCAGCAGCAAGCCCTTGGCGCCACGTGCGACGGTCGGTCGGGCGGCATCGGGCGGCACAGGTCGCGTGGTGGCCGCCTTGAGCACGAACGGCCGGATCTCCAGCACGCCGGGCGTCGCCGCCAGCTTGCCGAGCAAGTTGGCGGCGACGCTACCGGTAACGCCGCGAATGCCTGCCACCGGGTTACGCACAATGGCATTCGGCATGAGCTTGCCGATGTTGGCATCTGCGGTGACGACGAGGTTGATATCCACGACCTCGTCGCCACCTTGCAGGGCCAGCGCGTACAGGTCCGCGCTGGCAAAGACATCTCGATACTTGGCGAGGCTGGTCTGCACCTCTCCGCCTTGGGCTGCAACGCCACCCACGGAGGTGAGGATAAGCGACAATGTGATGAGAGAAGCAAGCAGAAGACGAAGGCTCTTGTTCACGATTCCCCCCTTTCACCGGCTCGGTTGATCTGCCACACCACCTGACCATGGTGCACGGGTCAGCCGTCATACGAGCTAGGGCGTGGCGAGATACATGAACCGCATGGTTCCGCTGCAACGAGTACGATCCTGAGGTCAGGCAACCTCTCCCTGTTGCGCGTCAGAAGCGCTGCATGGCAACAGGAAACGACGGTCCTTGTGCCTGGCGCGTACCTCCTCGAATAGGCCACGAGTGGCGACAAACACAGCGTGGTTGGGTGAGCGTCCGGCGTGATGACGGTGCGGCCTGCAAGACTTGGACTGACTCGAGTGAGGGATATGGAGCTACGCCCCACTAACCGGGAAAATCGGTGTATCGCGCCTTGCCGGCAAGCTTGTCCTCTGCCGCTCTTCTGCCACTCCTCTCGTATCCTGCGGGGCATCTGAAGGCATAGGATACGCTTGGCCGAGCTTTGGTCACCTCCACTGATCGAATGTGACCACTGTTGTGAGGATAACACAATGCGAGTGATTTGTCAAGGGCAAAACGGCGATAATCTTGCTGCGCGCTTGGCGATGGCTCCGCCCTGTAGTATAATAGCGACAGGCGAGTGGTTTCTCATGGTCATCAGTCGCGCGGATGGAGCACTATCGGCATGCGTGTCGTGGATATCATTGTCAAGAAGCGAGATGGAGGCGAGCTCTCTGCCGCTGAGATTGACTTTATTGTGCAGGGCTATGCGCGGGGCGAGATCCCGGATTACCAGGCGGCAGCCTGGTTGATGGCGGTGCTCTTGCGCGGCATGAGCAAGCGGGAGACCACGGACCTGACGCTCTCCATGGTGCGCTCCGGCGAGGTGTTAGACCTGAGCAGTGTTGCGCCGTGGGTGGTGGACAAGCACTCCAGCGGTGGCGTGGGAGACAAGACAACGCTCGTGGTGGCACCGGTGGTCGCCGCTCTCGGCATGCCGGTCGCCAAGATGTCCGGACGAGGTCTCAGCTTTTCCGGTGGCACGCTGGACAAGCTGGAATCCATCCGCGGCTATCGCGTTGATCTGACGACAGAGCAATTCCTGCACAACTTGCGGACGTATGGCATCGTCGTCTGCGGGCAGACCGCCGATCTCGCCCCCGCTGATGGTCAGCTCTATGCTCTGCGGGACGTAACCGGCACGGTGGAGAGCATCCCGCTCATCGCCAGCTCGATCATGAGCAAAAAGATCGCCGCTGGCGCCAACGCGATAGTGCTGGACGTCAAAGTGGGGCGCGGCGCGTTCATGAAGGAGCGTGCGCAGGCAACCCAACTGGCGCAGACGATGATTGACATCGGCAAAGGCGCGGGTCGCGAGGTGACCGTCCTCATCTCGGCTATGGATCAGCCCCTTGGCCGGGCGGTGGGGAACGCACTGGAGGTGAAGGAGGCGATCGCCGTCTTGCAGGGGCAGCCATCGGCAGAGTTTGCCGCGCACTGCAAGGCAGTGGCGGCAGAGATGCTGATTCTTGGGCGCAAGGCCGATGATCTCGTCGCTGCCGCCGATATGGTGGAACAGGTCATTCACAACGGTGCGGCCCTCGCCAAGTTCCGGACGTTGGTACAGGCCCAGGGGGGCGACGTGGCAATGGTGGATGATCCTGCGTTGCTGCCACAGGCACCCTTTGTTGAGACCGTCCCTGCGCCGCGTGACGGCTGGATCGCGGCATTGGATGCGATGGCTGTGGGCCTGACAGCGGTTGATCTGGGCGCTGGCCGCGCCCGCAAAGGAGAACCGATTGACGCGGCAGTGGGGATCGTGCTGCATCACAAAGTGGGAGATGCCGTGCATCGCGGCGACGACCTCTTCACGGTGCATGCCCGTCATCGAGAACAGCTCGACCCCGCCAAGAGGGCGCTCTTGGCCGCTTACCAATGGAGCGACGATGCAGTCCCGCCTCCTCCGCTGATCTACGAGATCATCCGCGGCCAAAGCACCTGATCACTGGAAAGGATCTGCAACTCACAACGGCGTGAACAACAGGTGGCCTACTACCTCATTGCATGCGATTTTCGATGATCGGGTCGCCTACCGTAACCTTGAGCCTCTGGACTCGTGTATAGCAGGGCTTCGCGTGTCTTGGCGCGAGATCGGCCTTGATCGTTACTATATTCCGCGCAAGGCCAAGGACGAAGACTATGTGCGGGTGATACTGCACTTCCTGGAGCGCATGCAGGAAGCGCGGCGCCAGTCTCCCCTGCGGCGGTTGCTCTACTTGGGCAACCGCCGCGTGCGGGACCAGCGCACGATCCAGCATTTCAGGCGACACATCTCTCGCCCCTTTGTCGCATTTCTCTGCGAAGAGGACATGGACGAGCCTGACCAGGTGACGGCGCAGGACAACGTGCTCCTGGCCAATCGCTGGAAGATGGTGGCCGATCTCGTTGCTTTCTTGCGCGACACGGCCTTTGCCCTGGACGCGCGGACAGCGATCGTGGTGGATATGGACAAGACGATCGTCGGTGCGCGGGGACGCAACGATCGGCCGCTCAACAGGGCGCGGATCGAGGGCGTACGGCTGACTGTCCATGACCTGCTGGGAGAGCGATTCGAAGAGCCGCGCTTTCAGGCAGTCTATGGCGAGATGAACCAGCCGCGCTACCACTTTTTCACTGAGGACAATCAGGATTACGTTACCTATGCGTCGCTGATGGCAAGCGCGCTCGTTTATCCGATCAACGATCTCGTCGAGGACCTGGCCTTTGGCAAGCTCACCAGCTTTGCGCAGTTCGTCGCGGTGACAGGCGAGCGCATCGCCAGAATGTCGCTCACGGGGCTAGCGCAGGTGCATCAGGAGGTGGCACGCAATCTGGCTGCGGGCGATCCCACCGTGTTCAAGAGCTTTCGCAGCAAGCAGTTCGAGAGCACTGTGGCGCGTATCCTGTCGCAACCCGATGATGCGGATGAGTGCACGATCCTGGCAGAGGAGATCACCGTCACGCGCGAGGTATATGACCTGTTGATGCTGGCCAAGGCTCGCGGCGCGCTGTTGCTTCTCATCTCGGATCGCCCCGACGAGTCGCTGTTGCCGAGCGCGGAGCTGGCACAACAGGGCTATCGGCCGATCCACCACTTGCCGATGCGGATTGTCGGTCAGGCGCTGGACCTTGATGCGATCTGACCCTACGCCGTGGGAAGACGAATGAAGAACCAACCGATCCTTGCCTGGGGCATGATCCTGGCCCTTCTGGTGGTTGTATGTGCCTGCCAGATGCCGGGCGAAGTGCGATGGATTCCCACAACGGAGCCAACCTCCACCGCGACGCCGCTTCCATTTTTCGTGGCCAGCACGGCGCAGCCGTCGCCTACGCCTGTGCGGTTCGTCGCGGCTGCTAGGACGCCGCTGGCTTCGACTGCGGCCTATGATTATCTGCCGCGGCTGGCGCAGCGCGCCGGCTGCGCGCTGCGCCAGCCGGCGACGGTCACGCTGGACGACCGGCGCTTGCAGGTGGCGCTGGTGGCGTTGAAAGAGCCGGAAAGCGCACCTGGGGCGCTGGAGCCGGGCGTGCGCCTCTTTGTTACCACCTATGTCATCACCAACAGTGGTGAGACGGCGGTGCAACTGACGCTGCCCACGCTCTTTCAGGGCATGAACAGTTCTGGTCAGCGACTCGACGCTGGAGGGTCGGTGCAGGTGCAGCAACCGGAATCGGTCGTGATCCCGCCACGCGGGCGAGAGACAGTGGACCTGCTCTGGAAGACAGAGGTGTATGGCGAGGATATGCGGATATGGCTAACAGTCAATATGCCTATTCTGCCGAGTGGCTATGTGCTGGCATCGGCGGATGGTGCGGTGTACGCGTTTCGCCTGGCTGATGTGGGCAAGCCACCCGCTGGTGCGACGCCGTGCACCATGTCGGCCAGATTTGTGCGCGAGACCATTGACGACGACACGGTGTTCGCGCCGGGCGAGCGTTTTGAGAAGACGTGGGTGATCGCCAATAACGGCACCTGCCCATGGATTCCGAACTCGGTCTGGGCGCACTTTTCTGGGGAGGCGATGGGCGTGACCGCGCCACTACCGTTGACAACTGTCGCAGCACCGGGAGAGTTGTTGACGGTGACGGTGCCGATGACCGCACCGCTCACCCCCGGCACATATCGCGGCGACTGGCGGCTGCGTGCGCCATCCGGTGAGTTCTACTGCCGTGCCTTCTATCTGCGCATCGTCGTCCGTGCGCCAACTGCTACACCGACGCCCAGGCCGTAGCCACGCGCAAGACAAAAAAACAAGATGACGCATCGCAGATGCGTCATCTTGTTGTGGATTAGCCCTCAAAGAACCGCAGTCGCGGGTGTTCCTTGTTGTAGTAATCCACCTGTTCGCGCCAGTTTCGCTCCCACGGCAGGCTATGCAAGGCCCGCAGGATGTCGGCGGCGATCTTGTCGGGCGCGCGCGTGTCCTCATAGGGTGGCTTGAGTACGATTGCGCGCCTCTCCTGTTCGTCGTCCGGCACATGCTGCCGCGACAGCGGCGTCACGCGCCGCCAGGGCAGAGAGCTCTCCTCCTGCGTGGCGACGCCTATCACATCCGGCAATATATCGCTCTGTGACAGCCAGCTCACGGACAGGCCGAACGATATGGTCATGTCTGGTAGCCTTTCCATCGCTACCTGAAGCAGCTCCGGCGTGCGCCCGATGCCAAAGACAAGCAACACGAACTGGTCGTCGTGTGGCTCGCCGATCTCGCACGTTGGTGTGTCCAGCATCTCTGATAGTGCTAGCGCCAGCGGCACTGATTCCGTATCCAGGCTGATGATGGCATCGAAACCCCAGCCAAAGGCCTCTGCCAGATTCTGGAACCGGCGTAGCGTGATGGCCACATCCTGGTAGGCAAAGTTATACAAAAAGTACTCTGGAATCTGCAACCCGTCATCGTGCCCGGTGCCGAGACAGACTATCCCGTGATCCTGATAGAGGCGATCTTTGACGCCCAGCGTCTGCTCTAGCGCAAACTCCTGGGCGCGTTGCGCCACAGAAAGCGCGTCGCCGATCGGCCAGCTATCCTCCTCTGTCTGAGCGAGCGCGAGCGCACGGCGCAACTGCCGCTCGGCCTGCCCGTACTGGCCCAGCCGCAGGTAGCAGCTTCCCAACACGTAGGGAAACTCCCAATCCTCCGGAAAGAGGGCGACCAGATCGTCCATCTCCTTTGCGGCGGCGTGATAATCGCCCAGACCGTAGTTGGCACACGCCAGCTCGTAGCGCGCTGAAGGGTCACCCGGATTCAACGCCAGACAGCGTTGAAACGCCTCTCGCGCTTCGCTATGCCGGTCGAGCTCGAACAGGGCTTTGCCTAGGTTAAAGTAGCTCTCGTAATCCTGCGCTAGTTTGACCGCCATGCGAAACTCTTCGGTGGCCTTGGTCAGCAATCCCTTGCGGCGGTAGTGATGTCCCAGCGCGTTGTGCGCCGCCGCATAGCTGGGATCAGCCTCGACGGCGTTTTTGAACTCGGCCATCGCGTCCTCAAGACGTCCTGATCGCTCGAACTGACGGCCGCGTTCAAAGTGCGCGCTGGCCTGGTAACGGCGAAACTCATTCAACATTTGGACTCCTCCATGAAATGCCCATCTCCGCCATCCCGGCGCGGAGCGGCCTCGTGCTATTTCTTCTGAGGGGTTTGCCACCTCGACTATAGCACGAGCGGGCAGAACAAGCAAAGCATCTCTGGTGATAATCTAGAGCCTCGGGCCTGTGCAAGAAACGCACAGGCCCGAGGCTCCATCGCACATGGCATCACAACCTGCTACACATGCCGTCCGCGGATGCACAAAAGCCTCTCCTTCCCGGAGGCTTTGGCACGCGCAAGCCTTATCTCATCTACTAGCGTTCGCACCTGATCGGCGCGGGCCGTTGCGCTGCCCAGCAGCACGATGCTCTGGCTAGGACGAAAAGCGTGATGATGATCACGGTCCAGGCAGACACTCGCCCACTCTCCTTGGGCTTTCGGCAAGTATACAGCCTTCCATGGCTTTTGTCAAAAGCTCAGAAACGAGCTATTCGCCCCGCCGGACCTCTTCATACACGCGCTCGATACTGGCGCGGATCTGTGTCGCCACGATCTCGCGCTCCTCGACCGGCACGGGATAGCGCTCGATCATGGCCGTGCGCACCTTCTCCACCGCTTCGCGGCGGCTGGCGCCACCGTCATATAGTTCCCGTACCCGCTGGCGAACCTCCTGAATGTATAGAATCAGCGGCTCGATCGCCGAGACATCGGTTGGCTCGCCATGGCCGGGCACGATGATATCTACGGGCATAGCGCGGATGCGCGCCAGCGCCTCCACCCACTGCTGCGACTGCGCCTGAGCGAGGTTGGGATGCCGACCGGTGACGACGACGTCGCCGGCAAAGAGGACGCGACCATCGGGCACATAGACGCCGATGCTGCCGGGGGTATGTCCCCCCAAAAAGAGCACCTCGATGGTGCGGCTACCCTTGTGCAAGGTGATGCCGTCGAGGATAGAAATCTCCGGCAGGGCGATGCGCGCCTCGGCGAGATCGGCGGCGACCTGCGGGTCCTTTTCTTTGTACTCTTCGATATACCTTTGCAGCAGCGCATCACCGTGGTTTTTCAGCTCCCGCCAAGTGTTCTCATGCGCGATGATTGAGGCGGCAAAGAAGGAGTTGCCCAACACATGATCCCCATGATAGTCGGTGTTGATGAGGAACGCGAGCCCGCTCTGCGAGATGCGCGCCACGCGGCGCAGCCAGCGCCATGCCTCTGAGGGGATCATTGGCGCATCCACCAGCACCGCGCCTTCCTCCGTGGAGATGAACCCGACGTTGGCCCCCTGGTAGGCTGTCTCAACATAGACCCCTGCAGCGAGTTCTTTCATTCCTCTCCCTTCTCTATCATCTGCGTGCGGTATGTGGTCAGGGCATAATGCAGCGCTTCCTCCAGGCGGCTGGCATCCATCCCGCCGCCCTGCGCTAGGTGTGGCTGGCCGCCACCACCCCCGCCGAAGGCGCGCGACACCGCCTTGAGCAGGGCGGCCATGTCGCCGGGTGTATCCGCAGAGCGGGCGAGAACGAGTCGTCCCTTGTCCCCACTGACGCCGAAGAGCACGAGATGGCGACTCTTTTCGCTCAGTCGCAGTGCCAGTCGTCGCACTTCTTCGATATCCCGGTCGGCAAAGATCCGCTGCACCAGGCGAATGCTATCACCTGTGATGGCGGCAGCGCTCAGCTCTTCCGCCTCGTAATCCAGCATGCGGTTCTGCAATGTCTCTAGCTCGCGTTGTCGCGCCTGAGCCTGCTCTGCCAGGCGCGTGACAGTCGTGACAACCTCCCGATCTTGCACGCTAAAGATGTTGGCGAGTGCCATCAGCGCGTCGTGCTTCCAGGCATAATCTCGCAGCGCTCGCCAGCCACAGAGGAACTCGACCCGCGTCTCTTGCCCTCGCCGCTCCCAGCGGCGTATCTTGATGGGGCCAACTTCGCCGGTGGCGCGCAGGTGCGTGCCGCCGCATGGCGAATAGTCGAAATCGCGCACCACGACGATCCGAATATGATCCGTCTTGGTGGGCGGCTTGCGCAGCGGGAGCGCGCGCACCTCTTCGTCGGCATAAAAGCGTGCGGTGATGGGTCGGTTTTCCAGCACGACACGGTTCGCTATCTGCTCCGCCTGCGCCATCTCCTCTGCGCTGAAACCGGGCCGATCGAGGTCAATCGTGGCGCTCTCCGCACCGAGATGGAACGAGACGGTGGCTGCGCCGATCTGTTCAAAGGCTGCCGATAGGATGTGTTGGCCGGTGTGTTGCTGCATGTGATCGAGACGGCGCGACCAGTTGATCTTGCCGTGGACCACCGGCCCGGCGACATCGCGCGGCAAGACATGGGTGATGGTCCCATCCTCTGCCGCAATGACATCCAACACAGGCACATCGTCTATGGTGCCGAGATCGCACGGTTGCCCACCGGAGGTCGGGTAGAAGAGGGTTTCGTCCAGGACGATTGCGACTCCGTTTTGTAGTGGCCTACGCTCGACCACGTGGGCTTGGAACTCGGTATCGTAGGGGCGATCATCGTATAGATGTCTTGTCATAATGTCTGATTTGCTCTCCGCATTGCGGGATGTGCATTGGCCGCGCTTTTGGCAGCGCATTATACCACAAAACGGAACGAGTTGCCAGCATTGATCCAGGTGAGATTGGCGCAAAGGGCGCGAACACTGTACAATGGGCACGAGTGCATACTACGCAAGGAGGGTTCCCCCAAGATGATAGGTCAAGGAAAGACCATTGGCATCATCCTCGTGGCGGTAGGGCTACTGATCGTGATGGGCGCGGCACTTTGCCTCGCCCCCAGCTTGGCCGAAGGCAGATTGCGGCTGTCCGGCTTTGTGTTGGGCCTCGCGTTGACAAGCATTTTTGTCACGCTACCCCTTGTGGCGGCGGGAGTGTATCTCTACTTGCACGGACGCACGGAGTCGCAGCAGTTGGCCGAGGTTGCCAAGGAGAGGAGGCTGCTCAATGCCATCAGGGCTCAGGGCAGGGTCAATGTAGCCGATATGGCGGTGGAGCTCGACGTGCCGGTATCCAGGGTGCGAGATTATGTCTATGACCTCGTCGGCAAGGGACTCTTCACCGGCTATATCAACTGGCAAGAGGGCGTGCTCTATGCCAGAGAGGCGGCGCAGATGCAAACGACACGCTGCCCCTATTGTGGCGGCGAGCGGGAGCTGGTGGGCAAGGGCGTGGTCAAGTGCCCGTATTGCGGCTCTGAGTTGTTTCTGCCCGCGGAGAGCTGAGGGCCGGCGCGTGCCTGTCTATGTGGATGTCTCTGCCGCGGTGCACGGGCGGGCTGGGCTGGGCAGGTATGCCCGGACGCTGGCAGAGACGCTGGTTGCCCGCTATCCGGATGAGATCGCCCTGTTTTACAATCGGGATCGGGCAGCGCGGCCGGTGGCGTCGCTGCATAGCGTGCCGGCGCGGACTGTGCCGCTAGGGTACAAGCTGTGGCGGATGGCCGTATGGCTTGGGCAGCTCATGCATCTGAGCTTCGACCGGCTCCTGCCGGGGGCCGTGCTCTATCACGCCACCGAGCACCTGTTGATGCCGCTGCGCGGCATACCCACAGTGCTCACGGTACACGATCTCATCTATCGCCTCTTTCCACAGCACCACAAGCGCCTCAATTACTGGTTCCTGAACGCGGCGATGCCGCTTTTTGTGGCGCGGGCAGATCACATCGTCGCCATTTCGGAAGCCACGAAACGCGATCTGGTGCAGTACTATAGAGTTGCCCCAGAGAAGGTAACGGTGATCTATGAGGCAGCCGCTGCGCACTTCCAGCCCGCGTCAGCCGCGGCGGTGGCTGCGGCGCGTGCCAAGTATCACCTGCCGGAGCATTTCATGCTGCACGTTGGCACGATCGAGCCGCGCAAGAACCTGGCGCGGGTGCTGGCCGCATTGGAGCAGCTTCGCGCCGAGGGGCTTGACCTGGCGCTGGTGATTGTCGGGAGCAAGGGGTGGCTCTACGAGGATTTCTTTGCCCGTCTGGCCGAGTCTCCGGCGCGGAGGGCGGTCATTCTCCCCGGCTATGTGCCAGATGAAGACCTGCCGGCGGTCTATGCGGCTGCTGACCTGGTGGTGATGGCCTCAGTGTACGAGGGATTCGGCCTGCCGGTGTTGGAGGGAATGGCGTGCGGCACACCGGTCGCCGCCAGCCAGGCGTCTAGCCTGCCGGAGCTGGGCGGCGACGCCGCCCTCTACTTTGATCCGTATGATGTCCCGGCGATGGCCGCCATCATCCGGCGCATCTGCCGCGAGCCTGGGCTGGCGGAAGCGTTGCGCGCCAGAGGGCTGGCGCGAGCGGCGCGCTTTTCGTGGCAACGGGTGGCGGACGAGACGATGGCGCTCTATCACCGTCTCATTACAGCATCATAGCGATTTGCCATTTGTCGCGCTTTGGCGTATAATTGAAGCTGCGCATGGGCAAGTAGCTCAGTTGGTTAGAGCGCCACGTTGACATCGTGGAGGTCGTAGGTTCGAGTCCTATCTTGCCCACCTGAACCGGACACACCAAGGGAGTCACCGCCAAAAGGTGGCTCCCTTTTCGTCTATCTAGCGGCTAGCCCTTTTCTTGTAGCGCTTGCTGCCACTCTGCTCTGATCGCCGCCAGCACATCGGGCTTGGCGATCAGGTCTATGGCGGTCATGGCGAGCACCTTGGCAGCTAGGATCAGCCCCGCGTGGCCGCTATCGCTGACAGTGGCGGCGGCGAATTCTCGCGAATGCCCGCGCACGCTCTCATCGCGTGTGATCGAGATGCTAATGGAAGTGGCGGGCGTCTTGTGGCTCACGTTCCCCAAATCTGTGGAGCCCAGGCCCCCTTCGACGGGTTCAGGATCCAATGTCACACCCAGCTGCTGCAGGTTGGCGGCAGCCACATCATTAAGCGCTTGGTTGGGAATCAGGTTCTCGTATGGATTGGCGTATTCGTGCCACTCTAGCGTGGCGCCGGTCATCAGCGCTGCGCCCTCGGCGCAGCGGATCACCTTTTGCGCTACTTCTTCGAGATACTGAGTTGACATTGCGCGCACGCGAAATCGGCAGGACGCCTCGGCGGGCACGATGTTGGCTGCCGCGCCGCCGTGCGTGATGATGCCATGAATCCGCACATCCGATTTGACGTGCTGACGCAGCGCGTTGATGCCATTGAAGGTGAGGATGACCGCATCCAATGCGTTGATCCCCTCGTGTGGTTTGGCAGCGGCGTGAGCAGCGCGCCCGGCAAAGTGAAAGTCAAAGCCACGCGCAGCCAGCGAGCTCCGCATCGAGAGCAACGTGCGCGTGCCGGGATGGACCATGATCGCCGCATCCACGTCGTCGAAAAGGCCGGCCCGCACAAAGAGCACCTTGCCGCCGGCGTTTGGTGCGGTGGATTCCTCACATGGCGTGCCAAAGAGGGCCACAGAACCGGGCAACTGCTCGATCACCCGGTTTAGCGCCAGGAAGGCGCCGACGGCCGCGGTGCCAATGATATTGTGTCCGCAGCCATGCCCCATCTCTGGCAGCGCATCGTACTCGGCGAGGATGGCGACGCGCGGGCGGACCTGCTGCCCCTGAAGCTCGGCGCGGAACGCGGTAGCCATCCCTGCAACGCCTGCTTCGCTCAGCACGCCGCGCTGCGCGAGCAGATCGCGTAATAACGCCGCGGATTTGAACTCCTGATGGCCAATCTCCGGCTCGCGCGCCATCTGGTCGCTGGCAGCAATTAACACCTCTGCCATTCCGTCAATCTCGGCCTGGGCCATCTGCTTGAGCGCGTGAACCTTGGACAACGTTACCTCTCCTCTTGTCTCGTCACCCCGGCGCAGCGCGCTGCGCTGAGGCATGTATTTGCCCCTTCATATGCGACTCGTCTCAAAACGGAAAGGGCCTCTGTGGTTAGAGACCCCCGTGTGATTCGTGTCTTAGTCGTCCTTGTGGCTTGCAGTGAAGAATGGCAGCAGCAGCGAGCTGGCGTTGGCGGCCAGCGCCGCGCTGGCGGTGCGCGCCATGACACGCGCGCGGTTGATGGTGCTGCGCGCGCGGTGCAGAACCGGCCAGGCGGCGGCCATGGGCATCTCGCCCAACTCGCCCATGTGGATGATGCTTGCGGCCCAGCTCAGTCCAGCGCCATACGACATCAGCGCCACATTGTCGCCTCGCTTGGCGCGCCCTGTCTCCAACGCCTCGCAGAGCGCGATGGCGACGGACGCAGCCGAGGTGTTGGCGTAACGATCCAGGTTGACAAAGACCTTCTCCATCGGCACGCCCAGGAACTTGCTCATCGCCTCGATCAGCCGCACATTGGATTGGCTGGGGATCAGCAAGTCAATGTCGGCCATCGTCAGTCCGGCGGCCTCGACGACTCGCAACACACCCTGCAAAGGATCGCGCAGCGCGAACTTGAGCATCTGGCGACCGTTCATCTGCAGATACTGCAGGCCGCTGTTTAGCGTTTCGTGGTTCAGGGGGTGGCGGCAGCCGCCCGCCGGGACCGTCAGCGCATCATACTGCGTGCCATCCGCGCCGAGCGCTAACGACAGAATGCCGCCTGGAGCATCGCTGGCCTGCAAGACAACGGCGCCCGCCCCGTCGCCAAAAAGGCAACAGGTGCGCCGATCTGACCAATCCAGTACCATGGAGACGATCTCAGCGCCCACAACCAGGACGTGCCGATACATGCCACTGTGGATGAACTGACTGGCCGTCGCCAGGCCATAAAGGAACCCGGAACATCCTGCGCGGAGGTCAAAGGCGGCGGCGCGGGGCGCCTCTAGCTGCGCCTGGAGCAGTGTCGAGCCGCCCGGCAACTGGTAGTCGGGCGACGAGGTGGCCAGAATGATGAGGTCCAGCTCGCTGGGCGCGACCTGGGCGCGCGCCAGGGCCTGCTGGCTGGCTGCCAATGCCAGCGTGCTGAGGTACTCTCCCTCGCTGACCACATGGCGCTGGCGGATGCCGGTGTGCTCGCGGATCCACTCGTCGCTGGTATCCACGATCTGGGCAAGCTCGTCGTTGCTCACGACGCGTCGCGGGAGGCCTTTCCCCCAACCGATGATGTGCGCATATTTGGCCACAGCTTCACCTCTCCCGATTCGTGTGTGGTGTTGGTCGCGATATGGCGCAGTTGGCCTGTTTCCTGTAAGCGCCTTTGCTTCAAGGAGATGGTGCTTCCTGCGAGCGTTGCAGTGCCCCCCGGCGGAGCAACGCAGTCGCGATGATTCCGGCTGCCACCGATACGGTTGACCCGATGGCTGCGCCGATGATCAGGCCGCGAAGGCGACGCGGCGACTCTTGTATGGTCAGCGCCGGTCGCATCTTCTGGCGCGCGGCTGCCACCAGGTCGTCGTGTAGCGCCGCTCGATAGGCAGGTGCGGGCGAGACCCGACGCAAAACCCGCCGCAACTGGGTCACCAACCCCAGGAGGGCCGTCAGCTCCTCACGGTGCTCGGGGAACATGGCGAGATAGTCTTCCGCCTTCAGGGCGTCGGCAGCCACCCCGTCGGTGTATGCGATGAGAACATCAGCGATCGTCTTGCCTTGCATTCTCACATCCCTTTAAGCGTCCTCTGCGTCTTGCTGTGTCACCCGCTTGTTCCGTTCGCGCAGGATCTCATTGCGCAATGTGATCAATGTGCGATGATAGAGCGACTTGATAGCTCCCTCGCTTCGGCCCATGATCTGGCCAATCTCGGCATTAGACAGGCCCTCGCTGAACTTGAGCAGCAAGAGCTGCTGACGGTCCGGTTGCAGCCGTCGGATCATCTCGTACAGGAATCGCCCGTCAGCATTCAGCTCGGCGATGCTCTCGGGGTTAGCGTGCCCCTCGCTTGCAGCGATAAGCTCGTCCAGGATGACCACCTTGCGCCGCGAGCGATCGCGATGCCAGTTCGCCACCAAGTTGTGTGCGATGCGATAGAGCCAGGCAGAAAAAGGGACCCCTTGGTCCTGGTAGCGGTCTATACTCCGCAAAGCGCGATAGAACGTCCGTGAGGTCAAATCCTCGGCGTCGTGAACGTTGCCGGTGCGATAGTAGGCGTAGTTATAGATCCGCTCCACATGCAACTCGTACAGCTTGCCAAAGGCTTCCGGGTCTTCTTTGGCGCGCGCGACCAGCGCGGCCTCGTCCTCTGCCATCGTCATCGTTGACGGCCTGTCCGTTGACCATAGGCATAACAGGGTTTCACTTCTAGAACACCATCTATGAACTCTCGTTGCGGAGTGACTGTCGGGACGCAATGGGCCACGAGGACTGATCCGCTGAGATGTGTTATCACTCTTCACATTATAGCCGCAATCTGGGAAAAAGACAAAAACGGCAGCGGCGCTAAGGCAGGAACAGGATCTTCATCCGCTCCTGATCGTGCTGGGCGATCTCGAATCCGTGCTGCACCTCGGCGAGCGGCAGTTGGTGTGAGATGAGCGACTCGACGCGCACCTTGCCGGTCTGCAGCCAGCGGATCGCCTCCTGGATCGTGTAGCTCAAGGCGAAGCTGCCGATGATCTGCCAATCATGGCGGAAGATATCGTATGGCGTGACGCGAATCTGCGCCCCAGCGGGGCAAACCCCGAAGAAGAGATACTTGCCGCGCGGTCGCAGGTAGGTGAATCCTGCCTCCACTACGGCGGGCACACCAGTGGCATCTATCACCATGTCAAAGCCCTCCGGCGCGATTTGACGGAGCGTGGCGTCCTGGCGCGGGCCGGCGAGCACGGTGTCGGTGGCCCCCAGCGTGGCGATGCGCGCCAGGCGCTGAGGCGAGATATCAGAGACAACGAGCCGCGCAGCGCCAGCGTGCGTGATCGCCTGTGCCAGCAAGCTGCCCATCGGCCCTGCGCCAAAGAGGAGCACGTTGTCTGCCGGGCGAATCTCGGTACGTTGCAGGGCATAGACCACACAGCCCAGCGGCTCGGCAAAAGCCGCCTGTGTGAAAGGGAGGTCGCCGATTGGATAGATGTTCTCGGCGGGCACGCGCACCAGCTCCGCGAACGCGCCATCCTGGTTGACGCCGACGGCGCGCAGGTTAAGGCACTGATTTGGCTTGTTGCTGCGGCAATAGGCGCAGCGATGGCAGAAGATGTTGGGGTCCGCGGTAACGCGCATGCCCGGTGCGAGATCGGCCACGGCGCTGCCCACGGCGACGATGGTGCCGGCGAACTCGTGGCCGGGGATGATGGGGTATATCGCCTCGTATTCCCCGTGATGAATGTGCAGATCGGTGCCGCACAGGCCAGCGGCGGCGACGCGCAAGATCACATCGTTCGGGCCTGGCGTGGGATCGGGCACCTCGCGATAGATGATGCGTTCCGGCGATTCGATGACTGCGGCACGCATAAGGTAACCTCCCTGTGAACTGGTATATGAAAGCGCCGCCCGAACGAGGCGGCGCTGGCCGATCTTTGCCGGTGCCCCTTGACTTCAAGACTCGTCGCTGGCGGCCTTGTCCAGGTCGAGGATGCGCACGTCATCCACATACTCTTTGGTCTCGTAACGCTTGATCTGCCCCAGCTTGTGGATGATCTCACTCATCGCATTCAGCGCCTCCTCCAGCCTGACAACATCTTGTTGCCAGCGCGTGCGATCCACGCCGCCAGTGAGGACATGCACGTAGGCTCGAATGGCAAAGAGAAGTTGGTTCAACTCGTGCGACGCCGCTCCCGCCAACTCGATGACAGCACGGCGTTTCTCCTCGATGATGCGCGCTGCTTGCTCCGCCTCGACTTGCTGGCGGATGCGCCCGGCACGCTCCAGCGTGGCATTGACGCGCAACACCAGCTCGCGCATACTGAACGGCTTGACCAGGTAATCGTCGCCGCCCGCGCCAAACCCATCCTCTTTGTCTTCCAGCTTGGCCTTGGCCGTTACGAACATGACCATGATGCCGGTGGTCTCCGGGTGTTCGCGCAGATCACGGCACACTTCGAACCCATCCATGTGCGGCATCATGATGTCCAGCAGGATCAGGTCCGGATGCTCGCGCCGGGCGATCTCGATCGCGTCTCGACCGTTGGTTGCGGTCAACACGACGTAGCCCTGCCGCTCGAGCATCTCCTGCTCAAGCTGGAGCAGGCCTTCGTCGTCGTCTACAGCCAAGATCTTTGCTGATGTCATCGTTTGGCCTCGCTTACTGGGGCAAGCGTAAGGTGGGCGACCACATGCCCGCACTCCCTGCGCGCGATACAGTCTAGCGCTCGATCAGTTCCAGCAACGTGCCATCCGGGTCCTTCAGAAAGACGAGTCGTCTGGAGCGCCCGCTGCCGGCGCGCGGCGGGCCGGTGAACTCGACGCCCTTGGCCTGCAGCTCTTCGTACAGGCGGTCCACACTATCTACCGACAGCGCCACGTGCACGATGCCGGTGAATTGGCCTGGCGGTGGGGGCTCTACCGGCTGGGGCCGGCCGAAAAGCTCCAGCGTGCTGCCCGGGGCGATCTCCATATGCACGATCCGGACGCCATTCGGCAACACGAGGTCCTCGTCAATGGCAAAGCCGAGCATCTCGTGGTAGAACTGAACGGACCTGTTGATGTCGCTGGTGTTAATGGCGACGTGCGACACGCCTTTGATCATGGCTCTCTCCTTGCTTGCGGCGTCAGAGCGCCGTTCGCCACACTGTATAGCAGAGGGAAGCTATTGTCAAATGTCCTGTATGGTAGAGACAGTACCCCGGGGCACGCTAGCGGTAATCAGCCGACACGCCCCAGTGCTCGACGCGGCTGTAATGTTCCTGAACAGCGTGGAAGTGCACCCAGATCGGCGCGTGATCCAACGCCGGGTACACGTCATAGAGTGCGCGTTCGCCATGGCGAAACGCTTCCAACACCAGGGGTAGCTCGCGGCGAAAGATGTCGTAACGCATCCCCGCCGTGCCAAATATCAGGCCGCCGCTCACATGGCAGTGCACATGGAGTGCGGGGCCCTCGGCGTCATCCTGCCACTCGGCCAACACTTCGTCGCGCATCAGCCGCGTGTACCATCCCGCGATCTGCTGCCGATCGTGCTCCGCGCCGATGGTCAGATAGAGATCGCCGGTGGTGTCCGAATGCGTCAACGTATAGCGCCGGGGCATCAGCGGCCCTGTCGGCGTGGTACCGCCCGCAAAATGGACATGTAGCTTGTCCGGCTTGAGCCGCTTCATCGTCGCTCCTCTCGCTTCCGCACACGCGGGCACGCGCTGCCTGTCAGGGGTATGCGCTATTCCCAGGAGGCAGCACACTCCCGCGGATGATATGCCAAAGCGGATTCGCCGTCAATCCGGTTGATTGCGCTGGCGGGAGGAAGCGTGTAGAATGATGATCTGAGTGTTTGCACATAGCCTCCAGCATGGAAAGCTATCCCAGTGATTTGAGCGACGAGAGTCTCGATGCCATTGTCGGCATGGGCGTACGCCACTTCATTGGGATGGAGGCGCTGCAAGATCACCATCTGCGGGTGCTCCACAGCTCGCGATGACACGTAGGGAAGCCCCCGAAGCAATGACATGTGGCTGAGGAGGGGATTGCTTGGGGCTTTGCCCTCGAAATGACATTGGCGCTGTTATGGCGCGCCGCGCAGCGCAGCGGTGTTGTCATTGCGAGCGACCGCGGGGAGCGAAGTAATCCCCTGTCGGCGCGGGGAGGGGATTGCTTCGGGTTTTGCCCTCGCAATGACATGTGGCTGAGGAGGAGGTTGCTTCAGGCTTCCCCCGCAATGACACGAATGGTCCGAGCTGTAACAAATCATCCCGTTTTCAGTTGATTTCTCCATAAGGAGGCGACATGGTCAGCAGCATGACCGGCTTCTCGTCCACAGAGCATGGGTTCCGATTCGTGAATTCCTTCCAGTTGCCCGCTTCGCTGCAACACATCCTGCCGTCACGGAGCGCCAGCTATCTCGGCTTGAGCGACCTCCTCTACGGGCTGTGCGGCGGGATGTGTTTCGCCGCGCTGGACTACTTTTATGCCGGGAAGCCTGTGCCGGATGTCTGGCGGACGAATGAGATCGGCGACGCGCTGTTCTCGCACCTCGTCAGGCGGCAGGTGGACAGCCTCAGAGGGGGAGTCGTGCTCAAGGTGCTGGCGTGGATGGCGCGCAGCGACATTTCGCTGGCGCGTTCCGTTGCGGGGTGGGAGGCAGCAAAGGTACGCGACCAGGTCGACGCTGGCCAGCCTGCTGCGCTGGCGCTGATTCGGGTGAAAGGGCTCACCGATCCGACATGCAACCACCAGGTGCTGGCCACCGGGTATGACTATGACCCGGGCACCAAAGAGATGGCGATTCAGCTCTACGATCCGAACCATCCCGGCTGGGCTCCCTCTCTGACCATGAACCTGACCCGGCCCAGTGAGGGGATCGGCCTCGCGCAATCCACAGGCGAGCCCTTGCGCGGCTTTTTCGTGATCGCGTACGCGCCGGTGACGCCACCGTAGGCCGCGCCGTGAACGGTGCGAACAGACGAAGGTGGCGACGCAGCCCTTCGCTCCTCTCTGCTAAGGGTGGGCTTTCTTGACCGACGTCTGGCGTCGGCGGGACAGCAGCGCTCTTGGGCTCAGGGCATGCGCAACGGGCAGCGGATTGATGGCCTGCGCCGGTTTTGGTATAATGCGGCCCGGAAAGGCGGACGTCGTATGGAACAGATCGCGTTGGTCACAGGGGCGGATCGCGGGCTGGGGCTGGCGCTCTGCGCCGGGCTGCTGGAGCGGGGTTGGCGCGCAAGGTCTGCAAAGATCGCGTCAGCGCCGCCCGGATGGCTCTACGCTTGATCCAGATGCCCCAATTCAAGTCTCGCCTTGTCCGCAAGGCCCTTTGCCTCTACTCCTGGTCGTTGGTTTACGAAAGTGGGTAGGAGTCAGAGTGGGCAGCGATTGACAGGGCCCGTTGTGCGTGCTATTATAGCACTGCTTGCATCGTGGGTTGGTTTGCTCTGCCCGGAGCACCTTCACAGATCAGCGACCGGAGGTCCAGTTTCATGATCGAGACCGAGGTCTACCAGCCGCTCTTGCCGATCCCAGAGATACCGGTGTGGTCTGAACGCTTGCGCCAGTTGTCGCGCCAACCCTTGTCGTTCTGCGCGGATCTGCCCGACATCGCCGAGCGCTGCGAAGCGTGGTGGGCTCACGACTGCCTCGACCGGCCAGTGTTCACGGGGAGCGCCAACAAGAACCGTTGCCGCCCCATTACGCGGCGTCTCGAGCTCCTTGACCAGCCCGCGGCCTGGTTTGAGGAAGTATGCCGACATGCAGCAGCGGCACCTCGTGGGGGATGCGCTCCCCTTCATCCGGGTGGAGCTGCCATTCATGCAGGGCGCCCTCGGCGCCAAGTTTGAGTTCTACTATGATACGGTGTGGACGCGCCCCACAATCCACGACGATTGGAGCAACGAACCGGATTGGATCGTGCGCGAGGACAATCCGTGGTATGTCAAGATGCAGGCGCTGACCCGCCTCGTTGCCGCCGATGCTCGCGGTCGCTACGTGATGATGTCGCCCGGTGTGGGGATGGCATCGGACCTGTTGGCCGGGATGCGGGGCACGCAGGCGTTCTGCCTCGATCTCATCGAGCGGCCGGAGCGGGTGCGGGCGGCGGTGGACGCCATCTATCCAGCCTGGAACCGGCTCTTTGCGGAGAGCTACCGTCTCTCCCTGTCCGAGGGGGTTGCGGTCGTGCAGAATGCCGGCATCTGGTCGAGCCGCCCCTACATCACGCCGCAGTGCGATTTCGCCTTCATGATCTCCCCACGACACTTTCAGCGGCTCTTCCTCCCCGAGATCGCCCGCCAGGCGGCAACCGTCGGTCGCGCGCTTTTTCATCTGGACGGTCCTGGCGTAGCGCGCCACATTGACGCGATCCTAGATGTCCCGGACATCACCGCCATCCAGTGGGTGCCGGGAGCGGGTACGCCCTCCCCCCTCCCCTGGGCGGACATGCTGCGCAAGATTCAGCGGCGTGGCCGCTCGCTGCAGGTGATCTGCCCGCCGGAGGATGTCCTGCCATTGTGTGACATCGTCAAGCCGGAAGGGCTGGCGATCTCATTGAGCGGCTCGCTCGCGCCCAATGAGCTCGACGAGCTCTTTGCGCGATTCTGCCGCCGGTATGCGTGAGCGCAGGCGGTAGAGATATGGGATCATAATGAGGCGGCGACCGCGTTCGCCGAGAGAGGAGGCGATCACGGAAAAAACCGACGGCGTTAGTTTGTGGCAAGACTGTCGATCTCAGGAAAGGAGCACAAACATGTTCATCGAATCAAGCATGAACCGTCGTCGCTTTCTGAAGTTGTCGGTCCTCTCTGCGGTGGGCGCGGCGCTTGCTGCGTGCGCCCAACCGACGCCGCAGATCATCGAGAAAGAGGTCCCCGTCGAGAAGGTTGTCAAGGAGACGGTCGTCGTCGAAAAGCAGATACCCGTGGAAAAGACGGTCAAAGAGACGGTCATCGTCGAGAAGGAAAAGGTCGTAGAGAAGGTCGTGACGGCCACCCCTGAGCCCGCCAAGTTCAAAGAAGCCCCGATGCTGGCAGAGCTAGTCAAGGCTGGCAAGCTGCCGCCGGTGGACGAGCGACTGCCGTCCAACCCGTGCGTCTGCCCAGTGATGGAGGGGATCGGCAACTACGGCGGCACGATGCGTCGCGGCTTTAGCGGCGTCTCGGATGGCGTCGGCCCAGGCAAGATCAACAACGAGGGATTGACCTGGTACAACGCCGACCTCACCCTGCGCGCGAATATCGCCGAGGCCTGGGAAATCAACAGCGATGCTAGCCAGTGGACCTTCCGCCTGCGCAAGGGGCTGAAGTGGTCGGACGGACAGCCTTTCACCAGCGATGACTTCAAGTGGTACTACGATAACCAGCTGATGAACACTGAGTTGACCACTGGCGTTTCGACCACCTGGTCCACGGGAACACCGCGCAAATGGATGACCATGGAGTATCCGGACAAGTACACCGTGATCTGCAAGTTCAGCGACCCCAACCCACTCTTTGCTTACACGGTCACCCGCAGTGTTCCCGCAAGCCCGGGCCATTACCTAAAGCAGTTCCATAAGGAGCTGGTATCCGACAAGGCGGCCTACGAGAAGGCCTGGAAGGACGCCAAATTCAACGACTGGCAGGGCTATTTTGGCAACAAGAATAACGCCAACCTGAACCCGGATAGGCCAACGTATGGGCCATGGTTCTTCAGGGGTCCGATCTCGGAAGAGATGTTCACCATGGAGCGCAACCCGTACTTCTGGCAGGTGGACTCGGCAGGCAATCAGTTGCCCTATCTGGACAAGATCACCCATCGCCTGTTCGGCTCGCTTGATGTGTTCAACATGTGGATCCTGAACGGTGAGATCGACTTCCAGGCGCGCCACGTCGCTACCTCTAACTATACGCTCTTCAAGGAGGGCGAGGCTAAGGGTGGCTATCGCGTGTTGGTTGGCAGCTCCGCGGCCCATCACGCCATCTCAATGAACCAAGGCGCCAAGGATCCCAAGATCTCAGAGTTTTTCGGGAACCGCGACGTGCGCATCGCTTTGAACCTGTGCGTCAACCGCGAAGAGATCAATGAGATGGTCTATGACGGCTTGGCCACGCCCAAGCAGTACTCCCCGCTCAAGAGATCGCCGCAGTATCGTGAGAAAGACGCCACAGCGTACATCCAGTATGATCCCAAGAAGGCTAACGAGCTACTGGACAAGGCGGGCTACGACAAGCGCGGGCCGGATGGCTTCCGCCTCTGGAAGGATGGCAGTGGGACGCTCAGCTTCGTCATCGAGAGCCTCGACCCGCCCGGTTCCGCCAACGAGCAGGTGACCGAGATGGTCATCAAGTACATGGCAGATGTCGGCGTCAAGGCCACACGCATGTACTCGGAGCGCTCGCTCTACGAGTCACACTCTAGGGAAAACGCCCACGAGGCCGCCGACTGGACGCCCGACCGAACGCTCTTGCCGATCGTGGCCCCCTTCCACTGGATCGCCACCATCTATCAGAGGCCTTGGGCAGGCAAGTGGGGACTCTGGTATATCAACAACACCGACCCGAACGGTGAGCCACCGCCCGAGGGTCACTTTGCCTGGAAGATCTGGGAGATCTGGGATAAAGTGAAGTTGGAGCCTGATGAGAAGAAGCGCACCGAGCTCTTTTACGGCATCCTAGACATCTGGGCGGAAGAGGTACCCTACCTGGGCATCCTGGGCGAAATCCCGGCGCTGATCATCGTCAAGAACGGATTCAAGGGCTATCCAGCCGGATACCCGCTTGACGACACCACTGAGGACGAGCAGTTGCTCAACCCGCAGACGTACTACTGGGATGAGCCGTCCAAGCACGCATAGCGGTTGTGGGTGGCGAGGGGGAGCGTTTGCTTCCCCTCGCCTCTAGAACGTGTTATGCACTTTGCACCATGAAGGTCACAATGTGCCAGCAATATGGCGAAGGCGACGAAATGCAGTCCAGCCAGCGTCTCTGCCAAGCGCTCGTGGTCACGCGTCGGTCGGCGGAAGCGTGCCATCCAGGAAGCTCCGTTCCACCACCCAGCGTCGCGGCAACAGGATAAAGCCGTGCTTGGCTGTCGGCAGTTTGACAACTTCCAGTCGGATGCCGTGCGCCTGGGCATCGGCGGCAGGCTGCTCACCGGTATAGCCCTGGTCCACAAAGGCCACCTCGACCGACCCCCCGTCGCGGCCTGAATCTGTTTCGCCAGTGCCCCGACCTGGGCGCGATCTTGCTCATTGGCCGGGGTGACCAACACGGCCAGCAACTGCCCCAGAGTATCCACTGCCAAGTGCACCTTGGAGCCCTTTCGACGCTTGTGTCCATCGTAGTCAGCTCGCCCACCGCTTTCGGGGGTCGAATGGACCGTATGGCTGTCCAGAACGGCCGCCCGTGGCTATGGCGGCCAGCCCTCGATCTCGCGCATCAGCATCCGCAGGTCGCGATGCTTGCATCGCGACCTGCGGGAGGCTGGTAATCCCTCTTTTCCTGGGGTCGTGGCTACACGACCGCGCGCGCCACCTCCAACAGCGCCGCTAGCTTCTCCAGACGCTGCGTCTGGTGTGCGCGATGCACCTCGCTCGGGTAGTGACAAAAGGTGCGTCTGCACGCTACGCAGCGGTAGCGATCCACCGTCACGAGCGTGTACTCGCTGTCCAGCACCAGCTTCGCGACGCGTCCTCAGCGCTGCAAGACCACACCGCCGCAATACGGGCACCGATCGGGCCGAGACGAGGGCTCGCATCTGACATCGGCAGGCGCAGGACGATCATAGACATGAGCAGCCTCCTGGGTGCGTGCTGATCTCACGCTATCATACTACAGAAGCGCTCTTTTTCTTACCACCAACAATGTGACAGTGTCCCAGGGCGGGCAACTGCCCTAGGTGAATTGCCCCTCACGTCCGTCTGCGCTACAATGAGTGTGAAGCAGGAGAGGCTAGAGGCACAGCAATGGCAGACTGGCGCAGGTGGGTGATCATCTGTTTGGCGACTCTGTTAGCTAGGGGTATAGCGAGATGTGACGCCCGGTCCAGCGAGATCGCCACCGAAGGAGAGAGCCGACCACCTCCAGGGATCAGGTCATTGAGCACTATCATAAGGAGATACGCCCTCTGCTTGACAAGGTGGTGACGTTAAGGCCTGACCTAGCCCTGTCACCGCCCGAACAGGTCAAGATCGTGCTTGTGCCTGAAGGTGAGAGGCTCTACCTCACGCAGTGCCAGCTTCTCCCTGC
>JAIOAV010000060.1 GCA_019873665.1 Chloroflexota bacterium | reverse complement strand
CCTTGACGGTCTGCACGATCACTTCCGGCGTCGGCTGGGAGCACGCTGCCAGCATCGGCACCAACAGGATCGCCACCGCCAGAATTCTTAGAGCCAATTGTTTCTTCATGCCTTACGTTTCCTCCTCGTGAATCTTGTTGTTACTGCGCATGATCCTCGGTGATTAGCTCTCCGCTAGACCACCTCCCTTCATTGGTTACTGTTGCGAGTTCTCTTGCACAACAGGTGTTGACCAGCGCAAGGTGATACAACCATTACCAAAACCTGATTATACCACCTTTTACACATAGATGCAATTTACGATTTGCCGTTTGGGGGCTGATAGCTTGCAAGGCAAAGCATCGCCGGAACAGCCCGACAAGACAGACCTGTTCTATGTTTTATACTCGCCTGTCGCGCAGGCGGTTCAACAGGTGGCGATGACCGCGCCACGCCGCTAGACAGGGCACGCCAGCAGTGCTATCATTGAGGACAGATCACACGAGGGGATGTGCAGAATGACCCTGCCCGAGATCAACCCGGCAATCGTTACCTGGATCCGGCTGGCAGTGGTGCTGGTGAGCGCCGGCATTTTGGGGGCGGCGCTTTTCCTCCTCATCGCCTACTACCAACTGCAATCCATCAGGACGCAAGGCGAGGATTTCGTGGGTACGCTGCGCCGCGTGCCGATCACCGTGCCGCTGGCGCTGGACGCGATGGATCTAGGGCTCGATTTCCTGGGCGCACCCCTCGTCTGGCTCGTCCTGGGGCGGCTGGGATTGGGCGGGTTGCAGGCCGTAGCGCTGATCGAAAGCCTTATCCCCGGGACGCAGCTTCTGCCGTTGTTGACCATCTGCTGGGTGGGGGTGCGGCTGTGGGGCCGGTGGCGGCACAGCGACTGACAGCGCCCCGCCCGGCGACAGAGGTAGGATACTGATACCGGGCAGCAACGATGCCAGCAGCCCCAGCGGCGGCTCCTGTGGCCAGTAGATCAGGTGTCCGGCGCAGCGGCAGTCGCTGGCGCCAAAGCGCCGCACAGGGATGCAAGCGCCGGGGGTGGCGGCGGCCGCGGCGGCCCAGGCGCACTCCTGCCGCTCGCGACCTGGGATGACCAGAATCGCCCGCAGCTCGGCCAGATGCCGCAGATAGTCAATGTGCCAGTGCGGCCGCCGCACCGGGCGGAGATGATGCGCCAGCCGTCCGGCCAGACCGCCGGGACCGCAGGCACTGCCCACGTACAGATACCAGCCAGCCCGGAGGCAAAAGCGCCCCAGGCGACCCACCCGCTGCACCCTGTCTTCGCCGAGCCGCATCAACAATGCGTAGCTTCCCGCAGCTCTCATATCCTCTCCTTGGCCTGCTGGCGCGATTATACGTCGCTTTCGCGTCATCGGGAATTGACAGAAAGGGCAAAGAGGGCTACAATACGAACGCTTGGCGGGCGATGACCACGCCCCACCTGATATGCCAGACGAGAGGAGCCGTTTCATGAAAAAATACCGCACAGAGCAACTTCGGAACGTCGCGCTGGTGAGCCATAGCGGGACGGGAAAAACCTCTTTAGCCGAAGCGCTGCTCTTTAACACGGGAGCGATCACGCGACTTGGTCGGATCGAAGAGCACAACACCGTCGGCGATTATGATCCGGAGGAGCAGGAGCGTGGCATGTCCGTGAACACCGCGATAATCCCGTGTGAATGGGAAGACCACAAGGTCAACCTCCTCGACGCTCCCGGCTATATGGATTTCGTGGGCGAAGTGAAAGGGGCGCTGCGCGTCAGCAGCGGGGCCGTGGTGCTGGTGGAGGCCAGTGCTGGTGTCGAGGTGGGCACCGAGATGGTGTGGCGGTATGCCGACGAGCACAGCCTGCCGCGCATCGCGTACATCAACAAAATGGATCGCGAGAACGCCAACTTTCAGCGAGCCATCGAGAGCCTCCGGCAAAAGTTCGACACGCGCATCATCCCTCTGCAATTGCCCATCGGAGCCCAGGCCTCTTTCCGCGGCGTCATTGATCTCGTAACAATGAAGGCGTATGTCGGCGACAAGATGGAGCCGAGCGATATGCCAGCGGAACTGCGCAGCCAGGCCGAGACCCTGCGCCAGGAGCTGGTCGAAGCAGCCGCAGAGGCGGATGACGAGCTTATCATGAAGTACCTGGAAGGCGAAGAGCTGGCAGTGGAGGAGATCCAGCGCGGCATCCGCGCCGGCGTTATGTCGGGCGCTCTCGTGCCGGTAATGTGCGGGTCGGCCACGAGCAACATCGCGGTGGCTCCCCTCCTCAGCGCCATAGTGGCTTACCTGCCCTCTCCTGCGGAACGGGAGGTTGTGGCGAAAAACCTGGCCACCGGCGAGGATGAGAAGCTACAGCTCTCACCGACGGCACCGCTGGCGGCACTAGTGTTCAAGACGCTGGCGGACCCCTTTGTGGGCAAGATGACCTACTTCTGGGTCGCTTCAGGCGAGATGCACTCTGATGCGCGCGTCCTCAACTCGGTCAAAGGCGAGGAAGAGCGGATCGGCCAGCTCTACTATCTGCGCGGTAAGGAACAGATTCCGACCGATGCCGTGACGACAGGGGATATCGCCGTCGTAACCAAGCTCTCGGTTACCGCTACTGGCGACACCCTCTGCGATAAGGAGCATCCCTTGGTGCTTCCCGGCATCACATACCCATCGCCGATCTTTGAGGCAGCCGTTCAGCCCAAGACCAAGGCGGACCTGGACAAGCTGGGTAGCGCCCTGGCGCGCCTCGTGGATGAGGATCCGACATTGCGGCTACGTCGCGATCAGGACACTGGCGAGATGATCCTGGCCGGCATGGGCGACTCCCATGTGGACATCGCGGTGCGCCGCCTGCAGCGCAAGTTCGGCGTACAGGTAACGACGGATGTGCCGAGGGTGCCCTACAAGGAGACGGTAACCAAGACCGCGCAGGCACAGGGACGCCACAAGAAGCAGACAGGCGGTCGCGGGCAGTTTGGCGATGTGTGGGTACGCATCGAGCCACTCCCCACCGGTACGGGCTTTGAATTCGTAGATGAGGTGTTCGGCGGTGCCGTGCCGCGCAACTTTATCCCATCGGTGGAAAAGGGCGTGCGCAACGCACTGCAACAGGGCGTTCTGGCGGGTTTCCCGGTGGTGGATGTGAGGCTGGCGCTGTACGATGGCTCATACCATCCGGTGGACTCGTCGGATATCGCCTTCCAACTGGCCGGCGCGCTTGGCTTTCGCAAGGCGATGGAAGCGGCCGGGCCGGTGCTCCTGGAGCCGGTGATGAACGTGCGCATCATCGTGCCAGAGCAGTTCATGGGTGACATCCTGGGGGATCTGAACACGCGGCGAGCGCGCGTGTTGGGCATGGATCAGGAACATGGCAACAGCATCATTACCGCGCAAGCGCCGCTGGCAGAGATGCAGCGCTATGCCTCCAGCCTGCGCGCGATGACGCAGGGGCGCGGCATATTCTCCATGGAGTTCTCGCACTATGACCAGGTGCCGAGCCATCTGGCAGAGCAGATCATCGCCGCCGCCAAGGTGGAGAAAGAGCAGGAATAGGGCTATCCTGACAAAAAGGGGGCCATCGCCGGTGGATGGCCCCCTTTTTGTCGCCTATATGGGCAAGCGGAGCACTCGTTTCAGCGTGCGCACTGCCCAACGCATCAGTCGCGCCCGCAGCCCCGGCTGCGGCGTGGCCTCGACCCCGCTCTCATACTGGTACAGCGCCTCCAGCCAGCGCCCGCCCTTCAGGTTGAGATCGCTCAACGCCTTGAGCGTCGCCTGTTCCTTCTCCCCGTCCCCCAGCTCGCGAAAGATGAGGATCGCCTCGCGTAAGACAGGCTCCGCAGCGGCGGGATCCCCGCGCCTGGCGTACAACATGCCGAGATTGCCCAGCGCCTTGCCGGCGCCCGCGCGGTCACCTGCAGCAATCGCCACCTGTTGCGCCTGACGAAAGGCCTGCTCCGCCTCGTCCCACTGCTGCTGGCGATAGTGGACTACGCCGACATCGTTCCACATCTCGCATACGCCGGCCTGATTGCCCTGCGCCGCATAGCCATCACGCGCCAGCGTCAGCACACGCAGCGCCTCGCCGTATGCGCCTCGCTCGTACAGCGCCAGCCCTTCTTTCTCCTGCAAAGCGGGATCTTCTGTAGCCATGGACGGCCTCCGCAGCGTTAGTCGGCGGCGGGCAGCCCCAGCAACGCCTCACCCAGCGCGCGCAGCGCCTGTGGCGAGAGGTGGCTGAGCGCCATCGCCAGTTGCAGATACGGCCGGCTCTGCGGGGACGCGATAAAGGTGCGCATCTCCTCCGGCAGATCGGCGTCCGCTGATGGCGACAGGGAGGTGGAGGGCGGCGATTGCAGAAAGCTCTCCAGCGGGGTCTGCAATATGTCGCTCGCCACCACAAGTTGCGCTGCCGGGATATCGAGCTGGCCGCGCTCGTACTGCTGCACGGTCTCTGGGGCGACGCCCAGCGCCGCCGCAACTTCTGCCGCATCCTTGCCAGCCGCCTCACGCGCCTTGCGCAACAGGGCGCCGATGATCTTGCGTCGCAGGGCGCGCACCTGCGGCGAGAGCACCTTGGCCGCGTCGCCGGTGGGAAGCTGGCCGGAGATGACAGCGCTGACCGGCACCTGCAGATAGGCGGCCAGCACCTCGAGCTCGGGGAGCGTCAGATCCCGCGCTCCCCGCTCGATCTGCGCAACCTCCTCGGCGGAAGCCTGGATCACCCCGGCACAATCCTCCAGAGAGCGTCCCTGAGCCAGTCGTGCCTGGCGCAGCGCCACTCCCATGATCTTGCGGCGAATCACCGACGTCTCCACCTTCATGAGTGGCCTCCTTTTGCGGTTGAGAACGATGTCGAGCGCAGCGTAGAGGTTTTAGGCGAGCATCTGTGCGCATTATATCACCGTCAAGTGGTATGGGCAATTTTTTGCTGCGTGCACAGCTTGTATTGTGGGCAGATCGTGGTATAATAGAAAGCCGCAACGAACTAGTCGCAGGGGAGGCGTAAGTTGAAACGGGAAGGTAACCCAGTCTGGTATGGTATGAAGCTGTACTGGCACGAGGAATGGGATTTCTCCTTTTGGTATGCCCTCGGCTGGCATGAGTACGAGTTCGCCGACGGCCGCCCGGGCATGATTCTGTCGCCCGAAGAGGAGAATCCGGTCAACAGCTTCTCGGTGCAGCCGCGGGAGCTTGGCATCGAAGTAACAAAGGATGACATGCCGGCGCTGACGGAGGGTTTCGTGGCTGGCCTCATGAGCCTTCCGGAGGTCAACATCGAGTCTCAGGAGGAATCTGCTGTTGGCTCGCTGGTGATGCTCGACGCCCGCCTCACCTTCCGCGAGGGTGATGTGCGCCGCAAGCGCTGGGTCCGCCTGATCTATCGCGGCACTCGGCAGTATCTGCTGACGGGGCAGGGTGCTGACGAGGACGAGTTCCGCTACTGGGAATCCATGTTCTTTATCCCCATGGACACCTTTGTCATCGGGCCACGTCTGGACTATCCCTTCGGCTGGCCACCTCCCTTCTACAAGCAACAGAAGGAGAAGCAGCGCGCCGCCGCCGAGGCCGCAGCCAAGGCCGCCGCAGAAGCAAGCGCGTCCCAGGAGACCACGTCGGCAGAGCCGACGGGCACCTCAGAGACAGCTCCGGCGGAGGCCGCAGAAGGCGCCAGCGCCACAGAAGAGGCGCCCGCGACGCCTGCCGACGCGCCGCAGGGGACGTCAGCCGAATCGGAAGAGGCTTAACCCCCTCGTGCAGCCCTAGGCCACCATATCTGCCGCTTCATGACCCTTTCGATCGCCGGGAGTGCATCGCGCGCGGCTTGTTCGCCTGCCGCGATGCACTCGGCGGCGCGAGAGAATCCGCTAAAGATGCCCACGTCGGGCGGCACCGGTGGGCAGATGAGCACATCTGGCGGATACTCCGCCAGCTTCTGGGTACGGATACGGTGCATCATGATGTCAATGCACCGCGCCACCATAGCCATGGTGAGCCGCACCTGCGGCAGTAGATGATTCCGGCCCGCCATCTCACTCAGATCAGCCAGATACTCCTGCGGCGCGCTGACATCCACGGCGATGACCGCATCGGCCCCCATCTTGCGCACCACATCCACCGGCAGGTTGTTCAGCAGCCCTCCGTCCACCAGTAGTCGCCCATTCATCTCCCGGGGCTCGAACACTGCCGGGTATGCCATCGTAGCCCGCACGGCATCCACTACGGGGCCATGATCGAGAATCACCTCCTCCCCGGACTCGATATCAACAGTAACCACTGCTAGGGGGATTCTCAGATCGTCGAAAGAGCAACGACCGATCTTGCCAGTCATATAGGCGGCGATCTTGTCGCCCGCCAGCAGACCCAGGCGCGACGGCACACGATCCACGAGGCGGACGAGATGGCGCACGTTGCTAAGGTACAGTGCCTCCTGTGCCAGCATGTCGGGGCTCATCCCGGCGCAAAAGCCTGCACCGATCACGCCGCCCGCACTAGTTCCCGCCACACAGTGCACGGGGATCCCGGCCTGCTGCAACACGCGCAAGACGCCGATATGCGCGATGCCGCGCGCTCCGCCGCCGCTAAGCGCCAGCCCCAACCGTGGCTGCCGATAAATGCGATTCAGCATCATGCGCTCCTTTCCCAAAAGGCGTTTTCCCTCTATTATTCACTATGCTCCATCAATACTCTACGCGCCGAGGAGGAGAAAAGATGCGGACTGTCCGATTTGAGCTGTTGCGGCCAGGGGAGATCGTCGCCGAACGCGAGCGATGTCCGGTGATATACCTGCCAATCGGCCCGCTGGAATGGCATTCACTGCACCTGCCGGTCGGCACCGACGCGCTGAATGCCGAGACGGTGGCACGCCGCGTGGCGGCGGAGGTGGGTGGCGTGGCGCTCCCCACGTTCTTCTGGGGCACCGAACGGGAGCGATCACCGCAGATGTTGCGCGACATCGGCCTGCAGGAACAAAGCTATATCGTTGGCATGGATTTCCCGGCCAACATCATCCCCAGCCTCTACTGCCGCGAGGAGTTCTTTGCCCTCTTTGTGCGCGAGATGCTGGATCGCGTGATCCGCCTCGGCTACAGGCTCGTGGTGATCGTCAACGGCCACGGCGCGGCCAACCACCTGGAGACGCTGCGCCGCCTGGCGACGGAATTCACCGCGACGACGCCGGCGCGGGTGCTGCTCACCGTGGCCTTCCCGATGAACTATGATTTCCAGTTTGGCATCGGCCACGCCGACGCAGCAGAGACCTCGGTGATGATGGCGATACATCCGGAGAGCGTGGACCTGACGCAGTTGCCGCCCCTGGATCAGCCGCTGCGCAACGCCGACTGGGCCATCGTGGACGGTGACACCTTCCGCGGGCGACCTAGCGCCGATCGGACGGTGAGCGAGGGGGCCGATCCGCGCCGCCATGCCAGTGCCGCCGAGGGGCAACGTATGCTGGACGCGACGGTGCAGGAGATCAGCGCCATCGTGCGCGCCGCGCTCGCAGAGCTGGGCTGATCGCAAGGCAACGGCCTAACGGCGCGCCGTCTCCCAGGCGCATTCGAACATGGCAATGATGTTCGTCAACGGGATCTCCCAGTGCAGCTCGGTGGATGAGCCGAGAAAGTAGCCGACGCCGCCCGTGGCGGCTATGTTCTCGCGGCAGGCAGCCCGCACCTCCTCCGGCGTGCCCAGCGGCAAGAGCTGGCTCACGTCCACGCCGCCGGTGAGGCAAAGGCGCGGGTATCGCTCCCGCAGCGCCCGCACCGTCATCCCCGCCGCCACCTCGATGGGGTTGAGGCCGTCAATGTCTGTCGCCACGAGGTCATCCATCATGCTCCAGAGGTTGCCGTCCGAATGGTAGATGCATCGGCAGCCCCGCTCGCGCCAGGCGTCCACTAGCAGCTGGAGGTATGGCAGCCAGTGCTGCCGCAACCATACCGGCGAAAAGATCGTGCCGTTCTTGTAGGCGATGTCGGTATAGGGAAGCGCCACGGGGATCAGCTCCGGGTCGGCGATGACGGCCACACGGCGGAGTTCGGCGCGAGCGCGCGCGTCCAGCCACTCTAGGATCAAGCCTGGCTGGTCCGCCAGAAGGTAGGAGAAGAGCTCTAGGCCGGTCAGGTGGTACATATGCTCCAGACCAACGCCGCTTTCCACCACCAGCACGGTGTCATTCCCCATTGCCGCCTGCCGCGCCTGGAGATGCTCGCGAAGCGCCTGAGCGTACGCGGCATCGTATGCGAGCGCGTTGTGGCGTGCGATGTCGCCCTTGATCCACTCAGCGCACGTCGCGGCGTCATGGAAGGGACGCGCGATGATCCACGCCTGCCAGCGCTCCCGCCGGAAGGTGAATCCGTCCGGCCTGATTTCAGTGCCCGGCTCGCGGGGGCCATCAACCATGCGCGTCATGTCCAACGCGCGGCCTACCGCCTTGCAGGTGATGCGCATGCCCTCTGCGACGGTGAGCTTTTCCCCGGCATAGTGCTCGATCAGGGCGTCGTTCTGGAGGATGTCGTAGAGCGGGACGCGATCCGTCTCTTGGAGGTCAATCGTGCGCAGCACACGCTCCCGCTTGGTCATGCTCACCATGAGCTGTCCTCACCTCACCACAGCGTGAACCCACCATCCACCACCAACGCGTGGCCGGTGACAAAGCTAGACGCATCCGATGCCAGATAGACGACGGCCCCACCTAGATCACGTGGCTCGCCCACTCGTCGCATCGGCGTCGTATCAATCCACTGTGCGGCGCGCGCCGGATCGGCCAGAAACCCCTCGTTCAGCGGCGTCCGCATGTAACCCGGCGCGATGGCGTTCACATTGACGCCGCGCGGCGCCCATTCGGCAGCCAGCGCCTTGGTCAGCATGATTACACCCGCCTTAGAGGCATAGTACGGCGCTTGCGGCACATCGCGGTTCACGATGAGGCCGGACATGGATGAGATGTTGATGATCTTGCCGTATCCGCGCTTGAGCATCTCGCGGCCAAAGAGCTGCGAGCAGAGAAAGACGCCGGTAATGTTCACGTCCATCACACGCTGCCAATCCGCCAACGACAGCTCTGCGGATGGCTCGTGCGCGCTGATGCCAGCGTTGTTGACGAGGATGTCGGCCTTGCCAAAGGCAGCCAGTGTCCGATCCACCAGCGCCCGCACCTGCTCCATGCGGCTCACGTCCACAACCACCGAGATGGCGCGGCGACCCAGTGCCCGAATCTCTTCTGCCACCGCCGCGCCGGTCTGCGCGTTGATGTCCGCCACGACCACATCTGCCCCCGCTTCTGCCAACGCCAGCGCCATGCCGCGGCCAAGGCCCTGCCCCGCGCCGGTAACCACCGCCACACGCTCATCCAGCCGGAAAAGGTCGAGAATGCTCATACGTTATCCTCCTTGTCAGTGGATGCAGCCGATCGCGCCTCAAGCGCATCACAGTCAATGGCAAAGACGTGATACGCGCGGCTATAGCTGATGATGTTGTCCAAGCAGGAGGCAGCCGTGATAAAGGCGCCTGCCACCTGCGCCGTATAGCCGATGATCTTGGTGAAATCGCCCGCCGTCATGCCGATCTCCTGGCGCAGGCCGAGCGCGATGAACACCACGAGAAACTGGCTTCCCACCAGTGCTGCCTCGCGCAGATACAGGAAGAACTGACTGCGGTAGAGCAGGGACTGCAGCACATTCTTGCGCGTCCGCGAGATGGAGACGAACTTCTCGCACGCCACCAGGTTGCCGCGCTCGCTGATGGCGCGAATGCCAGCGCCGGAACCCTCGCCGATCACCGAGTACTCAGCGTCGCGCAACACCTGCAGGCGCTTGTTGAACACCACAGTCATGATGGCGGGCACGATCAGGCTGGCCAGATAGATCATGCCCAGAAAGCGGTTGTAGCCCAGGAGGCTGCCCGCAACGATGATGATCTTGATGACGACCGGGGTAAAGCTGCCGAGAACGTGGTATGTGGCGTTCGTGATGCCGCTGACAGCATTGACCGCCTTGGTGTATGCCGAGCCGGCCGCCTCGGGGGAAATGCGGTCACCGCGATCGGCGATGCGAAAGATCAGCTCCACGCGCTTCTGAAAGTCGGTCTCGTAGAACATCTTGTGGCGAAGCATCACATTGGCGCGCACCAGCGCCGGGTAGAACGCGCTGGCCGCCATAAAGAGCACCACCGTGTTACCCAGATCGCCGCTATCCAGCCGGTCTATAAACTGACCCAGCAGGTTCACCGGCCAGAGCGCGGCAAACTCCTGGAAGATCGTCACCACAAAGATCGCCAGACTATACCCTTTGTACTCCCAGATGAGAAGAAACACATCCCGGTAGAACTGCCAGGCGGGACTCACTTGCATCCGCAGGCGGAGCAACCGCGCAATCCGCTCCCGCTGGAGTCTGATCAGAAGAACCTGTTGAGCCACACGCTTTTCTCCCTTGATCCGCGATGATGGCAGAGCATGGCCGTGATACAGAGACATTATACGTCAAACGGGGGTTGGCTCAAGTTGCCGGTGGCGCGAGATCGCGCTATCATGCGGCTATTGCCTATGTGATCGCCCCCAGGAGGTTGCAGATGAAGATCAGCGGCATCGAGATCATCGCCTTTCGCTATACCAGCCGGGTGGGACGCGACGCGGAAGGCCACGCGCACCCTTCCGAGCCACACGACGCCGTGCAGACCCTGACCAGGATCGCGACGGACGAGGGCGCGGATGGCTATTGCTTTGGCGGGAGCCGCGAGATGGCGCGCCTGGCGAACGAGATCCTGGTGGGGGAGGACCCGTGGAATCGCGAGCGCATCTGGCAACGCCTGCGCCAGTACCAGCGCCTTGCCAAGACCGCATTGAGCGATCACAACATCGGCGTGCTGGACATGGCGCTGTGGGATCTGGCCGGCCGCGTTACCGGCTTGCCGGTGTACAAGCTGCTGGGTGGGTATCGAGACAAGGTGCTCGCCTATGCCAGCACCATGTGCGGCGACGATCTGCCCGGCGGGCTGGACACGCCGGAGGCGTATGCGGACTTTGCCGAGATGTGTCAGAAGCAGGGATACAAGGCGTTCAAGCTGCACGGCTGGATGCCGCCCTATGGCCCTGACCCCAAGCGGGACGTGGCGGCATGTCGCGCTGTGCGGGAGCGGGTAGGCCCGGACATGGCGCTGATGCTCGATTGCTACCACGACTATAGCCGAGAAGAGGCGCTCTATCTCGGGCGCGAGCTGGAAAAGCTGAACTTCACCTGGTTCGAGGAGCCGATGAATGAGCACAGCGTCTCCTCCTATGTCTGGCTGACGCAGCAACTCGACATCGCCGTCGTGGGGCCAGAGACCGCCGAGGGCAAGATGTACACCCGCGCCGAGTGGATCGTGCGCGGCGCTTCGGACATCAGCCGCTATGACGTGGCGCACGGCGGCATCACGGCGACGATGAAAGCAGCCCATCTGTGCGAGGCATTCGGCGTGCGGCTGGAGGTGCACGGCGGCGGCCCGGGCAACCTGCAGGTGCTGGGCGCGATGGGCATCCCGGGCGGCTATTACGAGCGCGGCCTGTTGCACCCCTTCCTGGATTATGAGGAGCAGACGCCGTGGCTGAAGGAGGTCATTGACCCGCTCGACAGCGAGGGGTATGTGCATATCTCCCCCAAGCCGGGGCTCGGCATGGAGATAGACTGGGATTTCATCGCCGCGAACCGCATCGGCGAGTGAGCTGCTGGGCAGCCACCGTATTTGACACCGTGTCCTTTGCCGGGTATGATCTGCCAAGTGTCATACCCCGCCATGAAAATCGTGTGATAGGAGCAGGCCTCATGATTCGATACGCCGCGAACGTCAGCATTGCCTTCAAGGAGTACCCGTTCTACGAGCGATTCCAGCGCACCGCCGATCTCGGCTTTCGCGCCGTGGAGTTTATGTCCCCCTTCGCGTACGATGTGGATGAGGTCGTGCGCGCCATCCACAGCGCAGGCGTGCAAGTGGTGCAGTTCAACATCGCCGACGGCAACATCGGCGGTGGAGAGCGTGGCTTTGCCAGCCATCCACAGCGCCGCCAGGAGTGGCGTGATGAGATGCTGCGCGGCATTGATCTGGCGGTCAAGCTGGGCGCGCGCCAGATCAACTCGCTGGTGGGCTGTGTCATCCCGGGCATGGACCGTGAATTGCAGATCAACTACCTGGTGGACAACCTGCAGTGGGCCGACCAGCATCTGTCCGCCGCCAAGCTCCCCCTGATGATCGAGGCGCTGAATCTGCATGACAACCCCGGCTATCTGCTGCAATACAGCCGCGAGGTGATAGACGTGATGGATCGAGCGGAAAGCGAGTGGGTGATGTTCCAGTACGACGTCTATCACATGCAGCGCGTGGAGGGCGATCTCGTGCGGCGCATCCGCGAATACCTGCTGCGCATCGGCCACATCCAGATCGCCGACAATCCGGGCCGCCACCAGCCGGGCACTGGCGAGATCAACTATCGCTTTGTGCTGGGCGCGCTGGAGGAGGCCGGGTACGACCGCTACGTGGGTCTGGAGTATGTACCGCTCACGACCACGGAGGCCTCTTTCGACTGGCTGCCCAGAGACAAGCGCGTCGCGTCCACGGCGGCGGATTTGAGGCTATAGGCTGTCAGTCGTCAGCCAACGATAGCCATGCGGTCTTTCCTTCTGCTGATGGCTGATCCGGACACCTGGCACTTTCAGTATCACCCCTGAGAGCCGCTCTCAGGGCGTCATGGCGAGCCTCCGAAGGGGCGAAGCAATCTCCTGACACGTTCTTAGATTGCTTCGGCGCTTCGCGCTCTCGCAATGACCTTCTCGGCAAGACTATAGGTAGCCAGAGGGCGAATCACTAAAGGGCTGAGAACGGGAATCTGGTGATAGGGTAGAGTTACACATGATACTCGACGATTTCAGGCTAGACGGGCAGGTGGCGATCGTTACCGGCACGCGGCGCGGTCTCGGCCAGGGTTTGGCGTTGGGATTGGCAGAGGCGGGCGCGGACATCGCCGCCTTTGACCGCTCGGACCCGGTGGAGACGGAGCAGAAGGTGCTTGCGCTGGGGAGACGGTTCATGCACGTGCGCGTGGACCTGGAAAAGGCAACACCGGATGAGCTCCAAGCCAAGGTGGATCACGTCGTGCAAACGTGGGGGCGGCTCGATATCCTGGTCAACAGCGCCGGCATCACACACCGCCAGCCGTCGCTGGAGCACTCGGCAGAAGGATGGCACGCCGTGTTGCAGGTGAACCTCTCAGCGATGTTCTTCCTCTGCCAGGCTGCCGGACGGCATTTCGCCACGCAGAGACGCGGCAAGATCATCAACATCGCTTCCATGCTCTCTTTTCAGGGCGGCATCCGCGTCATCGCGTACGCCGCATCCAAGAGCGGCGTCGCCGGCCTGACGCGCGGCCTGGCGAACGAGTGGGCGCCGCTGGGGATCAACGTGAACGCCATCGCGCCGGGATATATGGCCACCGACATGACCGCGCCACTGATGGCAGATCCGGTGCGCAACCCGCAGATCCTGGACCGCATCCCGGCGGGGCGCTGGGGCACGCCTGATGACCTGAAGGGCGCTGTGGTATTTCTCGCCTCGCGCGCGTCTGACTATATGCAGGGGGCGATCATCCCGGTGGATGGCGGCTGGATGTCCCGCTAGACGGACACACCGCCAAGGCGCAGAGACCGTGAAGTTGGCTCGTTCTCTGCCTTCGGCAATACCGTATAGGAATCTCAGTAGCGGAAAGGAGTTCGAAATGGCAAAACCAACGATCGGCTTTATCGGGCTGGGGATCATGGGGCGACCCATGAGCAGGAACCTGCTGAACGCGGGGTACGCGCTTGTGGTCTATGATATCGTCAAGGCCGCAGTGGATGAGATCGTGGCGGCGGGCGCGACGGCAGGCAGCAGCGCCAAGGATGTGGCCGCCAGAAGCGACGTCATCATCACCATGCTCCCCGATACACCAGACGTGGAGAAGGTGGCGCTGGGCGAGGATGGCGTTCTCGCCGGGGCGCGGCCGGGCAGCATCTATGTGGACATGAGCACCATCTCGCCGGTCATGGCGGAAAAGGTGGCCAAGGCGGGCAAGGAGAAGGGCATGCGCGTTCTGGATGCGCCGGTGAGCGGCGGCGATGTGGGCGCGCAGAAGGGAACGCTGTCCATCATGGTGGGCGGCGACGAGGCGACATTCAACGAGGTCTTGCCCATCTTTCAGGTGATGGGCAAGGCGACGCTTTGCGGTGGCAACGGCGCAGGGCAAGTCGTCAAGGCCTGCAACCAGGTGCTGGTCGGCGTAACGATCGCCGGCGTGGCGGAGGCGCTGACGCTGGGCGCCAAAGCGGGCGTGGACCCGGCCAAGATCGTCGAGGTGTTAAGCGGCGGGCTGGCGCGCTGCGGCGTGCTGGAAAACCGTGGCAAGCGCATCGTGCAGCGCGACTTTGCGCCCGGCTTTCGCTGCCGCCTGCACTACAAGGACATGCGCATCATCGTGGACGCGGCGCAGGCATACGGCGTCCCGCTGCCGATTGCCAGCCAGGTGCACGAGCTGTTCAAGCGCATGGTCGTCTCGGGTCGCGGCGAGTACGATCACACCGGCTTGATCACCGCCATCGAAGAGCTGGCCGGGATCGAGGTCAAGGCCCACGACAAGTAACGGAGGGCCCGCATGGGCAAGGAACTAAAAGGGATCATCGTCCCGATCGTAACGCCGTTCGATGATGCGGAAGAGGTTGACGAGCGCGCGCTGCGCGCTATGGTGGAATATCTCATCGCCAGCGGCGTGCACGGGCTTTTTCCCGCCGGCAGCCAGGGGGAGTTCTTCTCCCTGACGCCCGACGAGAAGAAGCGAGTGATGGACATCGTGATTGACCAGGCGCGCGGGCGCGTGCCCGTCATGCCGAACACTGGCGCGATCACCACGCGAGAGGCAGTGGCGCTGTCGCGCCATGCAGAGCAGGCAGGCGCCGATGCCATCTCGCTGATCACCCCCTTCTTCATCACGCCCAGCCAGGAAGAGCTGCGCCGCTACTGCGCCACCGTCGCCAACGCCGTCTCCATTCCGACGCTGGCGTACAACAACCCGGATCGCACCGGAGTACGGCTGGCGCCGGCCACGATGGCGCAGGTGGCGCGCGAGTGTGCCAATTTCGTCGGCGTGAAGGATTCCAGCGGCGACCTGACGAACACGCTGGAGTACATCCGCCTCTGCCCGCCGACCTTCCGCACCTTTATGGGGCGCGACACGCTGATCTACGCGGGCATCACCAACGGCTGCGTCGGCGCGGTGGCGGCGACCGCGAACGTGGCGCCCAGGCTGGTGGTGGGCATCTATGAGGCGGCAGCCGTCGGCGATCATGCGCGGGCGCTGGCGCTGCAGCGACGGCTCGCGCCGCTGCGCGTGGCCTTTAGCCTGGGCACCTTCCCGGTCGTCGTCAAAGAGGCGCTGGCGATGCAGGGACGCATCCCGCATGGGCGTGCCCGCGCGCCGGTCGGGCCACTGAGCGAAGAGATGCGGCAGCAGTTGCGCCGCATTCTGCGGGAGGTCGGCGAGCTCTAGAGCCACGAACAACAGCGGGGCCTGGTCGCATGTACCAAGCCCCGATGGTCATCTGGCCAATATGGCAGCACGAATACCTGTACGGGCTGATCTTTATCATGCCGCCGGCTGGCGTCATCGAGATGGTGTGGATGCGTTTGCGCCAGCGCTACCATCACGGCTCCACGCGCATCTGTCAGGCACACTTTAGCCTTTCGGAACCGCTGCCGCGCCCGTTGATGCCGGAGCTGCTGGCGGAGGTACGACAGACGCTAGCCACGATCGAGCCTTCTGAAGTTCGCTACGGCCGGCTTCACCTTTGCCACTCGATCAAGTGTGGGAGGCATGGATCGTTTTCGCCTGGCGCGGAAATTGAGGTAGAATACAGAATCATACGGCAGAGCCACAGGCCATATCGCGGCCAGATCATCGGGCCGGTCTGTCAAGGGGCGTCGTATGCGGCGCGGCCTTTGACGCTAGCAGCACAGAGATGGAAAGGCGTTCTGCCGCACCGCCGGGTTGGGAGCTTGCTCTGCGGTAATGGAAGGGAGCAATATGGACCGACAGAAGTATCGGTATTGGCAAGACGAGGATATGTGGATCGGATATCTTGAGGAGTTCCCCGACTATTGGACACAGGGTCACACGATGGAGGAGCTAGAGGTGAATCTCCGAGACATCTACGTCGAGCTCACGAGTGGCCGCATCCCCTCTGTCCGTCGAGTCGCCGAGCTCGAGATCGGATGAAACGCGCAGACCTCATCCAACAACTAGAGAAGATGGGCTGTGTGTTGATCCGTCACGGCGCAAACCATGACTGGTATCACAATCCAGGAACCAGGATGTCGCAGCCAGTTCTAGTCGATCGGGGGATCCAAGATCACCTCGCGCGACACATTATCAGGATACTCGCTGACGAGAGATGAGCAACACTGTACACAGCCGCAGATCCCTCGCATTATCTATGGTTCTCAATCTACACAGGAGATCACGTGCACTCTATCTACACCTCGGCCAACAACACCCACAACCAGCTCAAGGCCGCACGGCTGGTAGCTGCACACCTCTCTGCCAAGCTAGTGAAAGCGGAATATGACCTGCGTGTCGCCCAGGCCAAAGCCGAACGTGCCGTTATCAGGAAGGCAGGCGGGGAAAGGTCGCTCGCCCCTACAGCCGAAGACCGCGCGCGAATCCTCACCGTGGCCGTGGATGCTGACCCTGACTACCAGGTGCTATTGCAGGCGCAACGGGCGCTCTCCCTGCGTCTGGAGGAAGCCAGAATCGAAGTGGCCTATCTGCGCGACCAACTGAACCTCGCGCTGACCGCGATGAAAGCAGATGACCTTCCTGTATGACCAGATAGCTGCGAATCACACCTAGGAGACGAGAATGAGCACCACGCCCAGGTTTTGCACCAGTTGTGGCACGCCGCTGCCCGATGGCGCCCGCTTCTGCGGGCAGTGCGGCGCTGCTGTCCAAGCGATCCCGACCGCGACGCCAGCCGTCACGCCGGCTGCTGCGCCCACTGCCCCCAGCGAACCTATCGTGGGCATGGTGAGCGGCTTGAACCGCCGCAAGGGATTTCTCGGCATGAGCGCAGACGCTTTCAACTTGGTCATCACGCCGCAGCGTCTGATCTTCGCGTTTATCTCGAACAAGACAATGCAGGACGCCGTCATGGCCGCGCGGCGGGAGGCGAAAGAACAGGGGAAGAGCGCGCTCGGCCAGTGGGCCGCACAGATGGGCTGGCTGGGAGTAATGGCGCGCCGCTATCAGAGCATGACGCCGGACGAGATCCTGGCGCAATATCCCGGCAGCTTTGCCATCCCCAGAGCCGAGGTCAAGCGGGTCAAGGTGGACGAATCGGACGACGACGATGGGCCGAGCACCATCCAGGTCATTGTGGAGGCGCAGAGCGGCCGACACGCATTCCAAACCTCCATGATGTCCGGCGGCGCGAGTCAGATCCAGAAGGTATTGCGCGAGGCGCTGGGGTCAATCGTAAAGTAGCGGGGAGAAGTTGCTCACCGACAAGGAGGGCACGTTGACTCGAAAACCGATGTCATCCAAGGAGCGCGTGCTGACGGCATTCGCCTGTCAGGAGCCGGATCGCGTGCCGATCAACTATTCCGCCAATCCCGGCATTGATGGTCGGTTGAAGGCGCACTTTGGGCTGGCGCCCGACGACCACGAAGGACTGCGTCGCGCGCTGGGCGTGGATTTTCGCTCTGTCAGCGCGCCGTATGCCGGCCCGCCCCTGCATGCGGAACTGCCGGACCGCCATGTGCATCCGTTGTGGGGCTTTCATACCCGCTACATCGAGCACGAGTCGGGCGCTTACTGGGATTATTGCGACTTTCCGCTCAAGGATGCGGACGAGGAGATGGTCGCCAACTGGCCGATGCCTTCGCCCGACGACTATGACTATAGCCGGGTGGCGGAGGCATGCGAGCGTTACGGTGCGTATGCCATCAACGGCGCGGCGGGATACGGCGACATCATCAACGCCAACGGCTTTTTGCGGGGGATGGAGCAGACGCTCATTGATCTCGTTACCGACAACCCGGCGGGACTCTTGCTGGCGGATCGCCGCATGAACATCCTGGTCGAGGTAACGCGTCGCAACCTGGAGGCGGCGCGGGGCAAGATTGATTTTTTGTGGCTTGGCGAGGACCTCGGCACGCAGAAGGGGCCAATGATCAGCCTCGCCACCTTCCGCAAGCACATTCGCCCGCGCTACCAACGCTTTTGCGATCTCGCCCGCGCTTACGACATTCCCATCATGATGCACTGTTGCGGCTCCAGCAGTTGGGCCTTTGAGGATTTCATCGAGATGGGGATTCGGGTGGTGGACACACTCCAACCAGAGGCCAAGGATATGGCGCCAGAATACCTGAAAGCCCGGTTCGGCGGGCGCTTGGCGTTTCACGGTTGCATCAGCACCGCCGGGCCGGTGGCATATGGGACGGTGGAGGATACCATTGCCTACTGCCGCCGCACCCTGGAGATCATGATGCCCGGCGGCGGCTACTGCTTTGCGCCGACGCACTCGCTGCAAGACAACTCGCCCACCGAGAATGTGGTCGCCATGTACGAGACGGCGCATCGCTATGGGCGCTATGAGTGAGCACAAGGGGCGCGCGAAAGAGGAGAGAACCCTCACTGCGCAACGCCTCGCCCGTCTTGCTCGGCAGCAGCCGGTGCTCTCCTTTTTCCTCCTCGCCTATCTGCTCTCCTGGCTTTTGTGGTGGCCGATGGCGGCGACGGGCGAAAGCCGCCCGCTGCTGGCGTTGGGTAGCTTTGGCCCTACGGTGGCCGCACTCCTGCTGACCGGCCTTATGGAGGGACGTGCGGGCCTGCAGCGCCTGCTGCGTTCGCTTTTCATCTGGCGCGTGCACCCGGGCTGGTATCTGTTTGGCTTCTTCGGGACGGCGGCCGTGGCGCTGGCGGCGATCGGCATTCATCTCGCCCTCGGCGGCAGCGGCCTGATCTGGAACGATCCACGCCAGCTCTATCTGGTGATCCCAGTCTTCCTCTATGTGCTTCTTTTCAGCGTGCTGGGCGAAGAGATCGGCTGGCGCGGCTATGCGCTGCCGCGCCTCCAGGCCACGCAGAGCGCCTTGGCTGCCAGCATCATCCTCGGCGTCGTCTGGAGCCTGTGGCATCTGCCTCTCTTTTGGGTGCCCGGCAACTTTCACCAGACGATCCCGCTCTCACTCTTTCTGCTGCAATCGGTTGGCCTGACCGTCCTCTACACCTGGATGTACAACAACACGCAGGGCAGCCTGCTGCTGGCGCACCTCTTTCACGCCGCCAGCAACACCACGCTGGGCGTGCTGCCGGTGCTGCCGATAGATGCAGGGGGCAGCCTGCGGCCGCTCTGGCTCTCCGTGGCTATCCTATGGCTTGCCGTTATCGCCGTCACCGCTCATGCTGGCCCACAGCGTCTTGCCCACGCCAAGACCGCGTCTCCCTCCGCATAGCCTTACTGGCGGTGTGCACCCCAGCCTTTTGCCATACCCTGCGTCATGCGTTACAATAGGATGAGAGGGCAGCATGTTGCAGGTGATCGCCCTCGCCCTTCCAAGGCGAGGGGCGCCGCCTGGCAGGGGGTCGGCATGACATACTGGGCCAGACACAGGTGGCATGGATGGATGTTGGTCTCGCTGGCGTGCCTGATGATTGCGCCCCTGATGGCCTGCCATACCGAGAGCCCCTCCCCGGAGGCTGAGGCGATCCCGCTGGCGACGCCGGCGCGCGCGGGGACCATGTCGGTGGAGGAGGCACTGGCGAACCGCCGCTCGCGGCGAGATTATACCGCTGACCCGATCACGTCCGAGGCGCTCATGCAGCTCCTCTGGGCGGCGCAGGGTATCACCGACGCGTCGAGCGGCTTTCGCACAGCGCCCTCCGCGGGCGGTACCTTCCCACTGGTCGTGTATGTCGCCGTGGGACGCGTGGAGGGGTTAGAAGCGGGTGTGTACCGCTATCGGCCACAGCCACACGATCTAGAGCGCGTGCTGGGTGAGGACGTGCGCCCCGCGCTGGAACGCGCCGCCATCGGCCAGCTCTGGGTGGGGAATGGCGCGGCGGTGCTCGTTTTTGCCGCCGATTACGCACGCACGACGCAGCGTTACGGCGAGCGCGGCATCCGCTATGTGCACATGGAGGTGGGGCACGCCGCGCAGAACGTCTATCTGCAGGCGGAGGCGCTGGGACTGGGCACAGTGGCGGTGGGCGCGTTCGACGATGACGACGTCAAGCGCATCATGGGTCTGCGGGAGACAGAGTCGCCGCTCTATCTGATGCCGGTGGGCAAGGTCAGATAGGCGCGGTCGCCGGCTGCGATTCTGCACAGGGATCCGACGGCTCGAAAGGGAGAGTCCATGCAAGACAAGCAACGTTTTGCCCGTTGGCGTCCGCACCCCTGGCATGGCCTCTCGCCGGGGCGCGAGCCGCCCACGCATGTGCAGGCATACATCGAGATCACGCCTTTTGACGTGGTCAAGTACGAGATTGACAAAGAGACCGGCTACTTGCGCGTGGACCGCCCGCAGCACACGTCTTCTCTGCCGCCCACGCTCTATGGCTTTATCCCGCGCACCTACTGCGGGACGCGGGTGGCGGAGCTGTGTGCCGATGCCGCCGACGGAGATGGGGATCCACTGGATATCTGCGTCTTTAGCGAGCAGCCCATCAATCATGCCGAGATCCTGGTGAACGCCCGCGTGATCGGCGGCATCCAGACGATAGATCGGGGGATGGCCGATGACAAGATCATCGCCGTGCTGGAAAACGACAACATCTGGGGTCGCGTGGTCAGGCTCGACGAGATTCCACCGATCCTCATTGAGCGGCTGATGCACTACTTTGCCACATACAAGAGCCCGCCGGGCGGCGAACAGACGGTTGACGTGCGCGGCACATATGACCACACCCACGCCGAGCAGGTCATCTGCGCCGCGCTAGCAGATTACCGGGCCACCTACGGCCAGGCCATCTCCTAGCTCACATTACCGCAGAAAGGAACGATCTGTTGCCCAGGACATGGCAAATCCTCCTCTCGCTTCTGATCGTCATCGCCATCATCGTCGCCGATCAGGCGAGCAAAGTGATCGCTTACGGTGAGCTGGCGGGATCGCCGCCGGTGTTGCTGCTGGGCGGCATCGTCCGCTTCGAGTATTGCGAGAACGCAGGCGGGCTGCTCGGCCTGGGCGCCGGCCTGCCGGAGCCGATCCGCTTCCTGCTGATGACCGCCGTGGTCGGCGTGCTGCTGGTCGTCGGCCTGATCCTTCTCCTGCGCGGCGAGCACTTCTCTCTGCCACAGGCGATCATCCTGGCGCTGGGCGTGGGCGGCGGCATCAGCAACCTGATTGACCGTCTGCGCAACCAGGGGCAGGTCATTGACTATGTGAGCATCGGCATCGGGCCGTTACGCACTGGCATCTTTAATCTGGCGGATGTCGCTGTGATGGCGGGGCTGTTCCTCCTGGTGTTCATGAGCGTCCGTTCCGAGACGTCGCCACAATCGCCGGCGGACGCCTCGCCGCAGTAAGCAGTCCCGTGACACATTGCCGCCCCTTGTGCGTATATGTACTAACGCGATATGCACATCATGTCAAGGAGGTGTGCGCTGATGAAGGAAGCCGTAGTATCCGTCAGAGACCTGAGCAAGTCATATGGATCGGTGGTGGGGGTCTCTGGCGTCAGTTTCGAGTTGCACCGCGGCGAGATCATGGGCCTGTTGGGGCCAAACGGCGCAGGCAAGACGACCACACTCGAATGCCTGGAAGGGATCCGCCAGCCAGATAACGGCACGATGCGCATCCTCGGCATCAATCCCACCCGCGAGTCGCATAAGCTGCGCAACGTGATCGGCGTCCAGCTCCAGACCTCCGGGCTGCCCCCCACCATGACCGCGCCGGAGGCGATGCGCTTCTTCTGCGCCTATCATGGCGTCGCCCCACGCTACGACCTGCTGGAGCGGCTCGGCCTGGACGAAAAGCTCAAGGCGCAATACCGCGAGCTTTCCACCGGCCAACAGCGGCGACTGGCGCTGGCGCTGGCGGTGGCGCACCAACCACCGATCCTGATCCTGGATGAGCCGACCGCCGGGCTGGATGTCGGCTCGCGGAGCGTGCTGCACGAGCTGATGGCCGAGATGCGCGACGCGGGCACGGCGATCCTGCTGGCCACGCACGACATGGCAGAGGCGGAAAAGATGGCGGACCGGGTCGCCATCCTGCTCCGTGGGCGAATCGTCGCCTCCGGCACGCCGCGCGAGCTGACCGCCACCGGCTCCGGCCTGACCAAGGTCTCCGTCGCCACCGAGCAGTCGGTCCTGCAGAACAGTGACCACTCCTTCCTGGCGGTGCACCAGCGGCTCGTCAAGGATGACTATACCATCTATTATAGCGCCGATCCCGGCCCGACCGTCGCCGCGCTGCTGGATTATGTCAAAGCACAGGGAGACAAGCTGATTGACCTGCGCGTGGAGCGCCCCTCTCTCGAAGAGCGTTTTCTGGAGATTACCAATGCGGGAGGTGCGCGATGAACGCTTTCGCCAATCACTTTGCGTTTGAGTTCAGAACCGGGCTGCGCAATCCCACGCTGCTCCTCATGAATTACCTCTTCCCACTGGGGTTCTATGCCATGATGGGGCTGGTGATGACGCAGATCAACCCCCTCTTTGTCGGGGTGATCATCCCGGCGATGGTCATCGTAGCGATTATGGCCAGCAACCTGCTGGGACTGCCGGGGCCGTTGGTCGAATCGCGCGAGGCGGGCATCTACCGCAGCTTCAAGATCAACGGTGTCCCGGCGCTGGCGATCGTGGCGACGCCGATGCTAACGACGGTGTTTCACGCCCTCATCGTCTCGGCCATCATCGCGCTCACCGCGCCGCTCTTTTTCGGGGGCGAGCCACCCAGCAACTGGGGCGCTTTCATCTTGGTGACGCTGGTAAGTGCCCTGACCTTTGGCGCGATCGGGGCGTTGATCGGCGTTGTGGCGAAGGAGGAGCGCGCCACTGTGTTCCTGTCGCAGGCGATCTTTCTGCCCTCCATGCTTCTCAGCGGCCTGATGATGCCACTGAGCATGCTGCCCGCTGCGGTAACGCGCTTTGCCGCGTTGTTGCCCGCCACGCACGCCATGCAGGCATTCGCGGGGCTGGCCTTCAGTCAGGAGACGGTGTTCGACCCCGGCCTCTCGCTGCTGATCCTGGCGTCGAGTGGGGCGCTCGCCTTTCTGCTGGCGGTATATCTCTTTAGCTGGGACAGCCGGAACGCCACACGGCGCGGCCATCCGCTGCTGGGATTGCTCGCCCTGATGCCCTACGTCATCGCCTTTCTCCGCGGCTAGCGCCGCATGCAAAAAGGAGAGGCAAGCAACTTGCCCCTCCTTTTGTGTTTCCCGAATCAGAGAGCAAGGCGCGCGCGGCTATTGCCCGATGCGCGGCAGGCCATAGACGCTCTTCCAGCCAGGGCTCATCGGCTCGCGCAGATATGGCTCCATCTCCGCGGCGGAGCGGAGCGTTACCTCCTCGGTCGGCGGCACGGTGCCCGGCGGGAAGGCGGCGAGGATGTCGTCAATCAGCAGCGTCAGGTAGCGCAGGATGGCCGCCAGCGGGCGTTTGGCCTTGGCTGGGTCGCCCAGCGTCGGCCTGCCGACGACGCCCTCTGGCGTCGCCGCCAGCTCGATGGCGATGTGCCCCTCGCACTCGGACCAGCGGCTGGGCCGCGCATATGCATCCACCGACGTATCCATATG
>JAIOAV010000059.1 GCA_019873665.1 Chloroflexota bacterium | reverse complement strand
CGCGGAAGAACGGTCGAGGCGATGGAGGAGTTTATCAACGAGTTTCACCGTCGTGTGCGGCAAGCAGAAGGTGAAACCCCGCCAAACAAACAATCGGTCGAGCCGCCTTGGGTGCGCGCCGCGTTTGACGAGACACTCACTCTGTATGCGCCGCCCGAGGAAGAGCAGATCCCCTTGGCAGAGGCAAGGGCTTTCCTCACGTTGCCCGCGACGTTGCCGGATCATGAGCACGCGCCGACCATGACGCGAGTTGCGCAGGAGCCGCCCGCCACGCTGGTGCCAGACGCAGCGCCGGCTCCTGCAGGGCGCCAGAGCGAAAGCGAGAATAGCAACTGGGCCCTCATGGATCGCCGCTGGGCCGAGATGAGACAGCATTTCGACCAGGGGGACACATTGCAGGCGCGTGTTATCGGCTGGAACAAGGGTGGGCTACTGGTAACAGTGGAGAACTTGCAGGGATTCATCCCGGCATCGCAGCTTGTCCGCTTTCCGCGCTATCTGGGAGTGGCGGAACGCGAGGCATACCTGGCAGAGCAAAAGGGCGCCGAGCTGCGGGTCAGAGTGATCGAGTTGGATCAGGATCGCAATCGCTTCGTCCTCTCGGAGCGTGCCTGCTTCTGGGCAAATCGCGCCAACAACAGCCCGCTCTGCTCCCTGCAGAACGGCCAAGTGGTCGAGGGGATCGTCAGCAACCTGTGCGATTTTGGCGCGTTTGTTGACCTTGGCGAGATAGATGGGCTCATCCATATCTCGGAGCTTTCGTGGGGACGTATCACGCACCCGGCCGAGATACTGAAGATCGGGGATCGCGTTCGTGTGTTCGTGCTGGATGTAAATGAAGGACAGAAACGCATTGCCCTGAGCCTGAAGCGGTTGTATCCAGACCCGTGGCAGAAGGCAGAGGAGCGGTATCGGCCAGGACAGATCGTCCGCGGGGTGATCACCAACATCGTGGGCTTTGGCGCTTTCGCGCGCGTCGAGGACGGCTTGGAGGGCCTTATTCACGTCTCGGAACTGGCAGATGGCGATGTGACGCACCCCAATCACGTGGTGCGTGAGGGTCAGGAGGTTACCGTGCAGGTGCTGCACGTGGATGCGCCAAACCGCCGTCTGGCGCTCAGCCTGCGGCGTGCGGCGATGTCAGCTGTCAACCGGGGGGCTCAACCCGGCATGGTGCCGGAGATCAAGGAGTAAGCTATCCGCCGTGGCCACGAAAAAGGGCAGCAGCTCGCGCTCCGGACCCAGACCCCAGCATAGTGAAGGCCTGGCGCGAGAGATCAGTGGTCTGGTGTTGGTCGCATTGGGCGGCGTCGCATTCCTGGCGCTGCTATCGGTCACGCGCGGCGTGTTCAGTGATTGGGTAGCAGGGCTACTGCGGCGGCTTTTTGGCTGGGGCGGATATCTGGTCGCACTCACCCTTCTCGCCGCGGGGATGTTGCTCCTCTGGAAAAACCTGAACGTCAATTTCCAGATGCCCTGGCAGCGTATTATTGGCATCGAGGCGCTCTTTGTGGTAGCGCTCAGCCTCACACACCTCTGGGCAGCGCCCGTGGAGCGGGGTTTCGCGCTGGCGAGGGCAGGCGGGGGCGGAGGCTATGTTGGCTGGACTATCAGCTACTTTTTGGGCGGTCTGATAGGCACGCTGCCGACCGCCATCGTCCTTAGCGTGCTCGCACTCGCAGCCATCGCGCTGACGTTGCACATCTCGCCAGATGCCATACGAGGAGCGGCGACAGATATCGCCACGAGTGTGCAGCGCGGGCGGGAACAGGTGGCAGCCTGGTGGCGGATGCAGATCGTGCGCGCAGTGCCGCAAAAGCCATCGCGCGTCCCGGCGGCGCGCCCGGCGCCAGAGGTACGTCCGGCGCCAACGACGCAGTCGCAGGTCGTGGCTCCAGAGCCGAAGCGGGAGCCGCCCCCGCTGCGTATCGAGACGGCGGCTTCCACACACCGCAAGATGCCACGCCGCCGCAAGTCGCTCCCACCGATTGACCTATTGGTTGGCGAGACACAACGCCGCGTAGATGAGGACAGCCTGAAAGCCAAGGCGCGGATCATCGAGGAAACGCTTGATAGCCTGGGAGTGCCTTCGCAAGTCATAGAATGCCGGCACGGGCCGCGCGTGACCCAGTTTGGCGTCGCGCCGGGATATGTCCGACGCGGCAATGCCAATGGCGAGATGCGCGTGCGGGTGAGCAAGATCGCCTCATTGGCCAACGATCTGGCGCTGGCGCTGGCGGCGACATCTATCCGCATCGAAGCCCCTGTGCCGGGGCGCGCCGTCGTGGGGATCGAGATCCCCAATGAGGAGATATCGTTGGTGACGCTGCGCGGCGTCATGGAGACCAGCGAGTATCTGAACCTGAAGGGGCCGCTGAAAGTCGCGCTGGGTCGGGATGTAGCCGGCGCGCCCGTCGCCATAGACCTTGCCCGAATGCCACATTTGCTCATCGCCGGAGCCACCGGCTCGGGCAAGTCAATCTGTGTCAACGCGCTCATCTGTGGGCTGCTGCTCAATCACACGCCGGAGACATTGCGGCTGATCCTGATAGACCCCAAGCGGGTGGAGTTGTCCCATTTCAACGACGTGCCGCATCTGCTGGGGCCGGTGATCTTTGATGTGGCAAAGGCGGTCACGGCGCTGCAATGGGCCACGCACGAAATGGAGCAACGATATCAGCTATTTGCCAGGGAGGGCGCACGCAACCTGGCCGCCTATAACCGTAAGGCATTGACAAGCAACAACATCACGCCGCTGCCGTATATCGTCATATGCATTGATGAGATGGCAGAGCTGATGATGATCGCGCCAGAGGAGATTGAGCGTACCATTTGCCGTATCGCCCAGATGGCGCGCGCCACCGGCATTCATTTGGTGATCTCCACGCAGCGCCCTTCTGTGGATGTCGTTACGGGGTTGATCAAGGCGAATTTCCCTGCCCGCATCTGCTTTGCCGTCACATCCCTGGTGGATTCGCGGGTGGTGCTGGACGCGCCCGGCGCCGAAAGGTTGCTGGGACGGGGCGACATGCTCTTTATGGCTCCCGATTCCAGCAAGCTGACGCGCATTCAGGGATGCCTGGTCTCGGATGAGGAGATCGGCCGTCTTGTCGACTTTTGGCGCGACAAGACAACCACCTACCTGTCAGTGTTGGGCGAGACGACGCCATGGGAAGAAGGGATTTCCGAGCAAGAGGACGAGCTGTTTCCGGAAGCGGTGAGGCTGGTGCAATCGCATCAGCAGGCGTCCGTCTCTTTCCTGCAACGTCGCCTGCGCATTGGATACCCGCGGGCCGCGCGGCTGATGGATGCGCTGGAGCGGCATGGCATCGTTGCACCAGGCTCCAGCGGGACATCGCGCGAGGTCTATAGGGATGCGCTGGATGCCTGACGATCTGGCTAACGAACATCGCCAGCCAGTGCTTCCGGAAGGAAGCGCGGGGCCAGAGACAGGGAGTTTGGGCACGGTGATTGCCATCGGCGACGGCCTGTTTCAGGTCCGTCTGCAGAATGGGCAATGCGTCTTAGCGCACCTGGGCGGTCGGTTACGCCTTTGTCCGGCGCGGCTCAACGTTGGCGACGTTGTGATGATTCAGATCGCGTCATTCGACCCATCGCGCGGACGCATCGTGCGCCGTTTGGGGCATGGAGAGATCACATGAGCGCAGAAAGGATCTGTAACTGGAGAGCATGGCCTCTGCAGCACACTGGGTATCTGCGTGTGCGGGAAGGGAAACCGCGCGCGCCGCTGCTATCAGGTCTTGCCGTCTAGTGGTATAATAGGGGATACGAACCCGCAAGAACCTGAACATGAGATATCTAGTGGCCAAATGGAGGTATATAACACATGTCTGGACATTCCAAGTGGGCAACGATCAAGCGGCAGAAGGGGGTCGCCGATGCACGTCGTGGCCAGCTATTCACCAAGCTGGGACGAGAGATCTCGATTGCGGCGCGAGAAGGCGGGCCGGATCCGGATGCCAATTTCCGCCTGCGGCTGGTCATTGAGAAAGCCAAAGAAGCAAACATGCCCAAGGACAACATCGAGCGCGCAATCCAGCGCGGCGCGGGGCTGACCAAGGGCGAGGCGCTGGAAGAGATCATCTACGAGGGATACGGGCCGGACGGGACCGCGTTGCTCGTCAGCGCGCTGACGGACAATCGCAATCGGTCCGTGGCCGAAGTCCGCCGCGTGTTCACCCGTCACGGCGGCAACCTCGGCGAAACCGGCTGCGTGGCCTGGCTCTTTGATCGCAAGGGCTACCTGACGCTGGAGGTGGGCGACGGAGATCCCGAGGAACTGGCGCTGATGGCCATTGACGCCGGCGCTGAGGATGTGCGAGAGGATTCGGATACCGTCGAGGTTTACACAGCGCCGCAGGATCTGCAGAAGGTGCGGGAGGCGCTATCGGGAGCCAATGTTGAGATCAGCTCGGCCGAGTTGATCTGGGTGCCCAAGACCACGATGCAGCTCGACGCCAAGAGCACTCTGCAGAATATGAGCCTGATCGAAGACCTGGAAGAGCTGGAGGACGTGCTGAACGTCTACTCGAATCTCGATATACCCGAAGAGTTGATGGCCAAGTATGCGGAACAAGCCGCTTAGGCAGCACGGCCAACGAGGAAGAGCGGCGTGCTGGTTCTAGGCGTCGATCCTGGCACTGCGATCACCGGCTATGGCATTGTGGAAAGCCGCGACGGGGAGATGCACTTGGTTACCTGCGGCGTCATCACCACGCCCGCCAGCATGGAGCTGCCGAACCGACTGCAGGTGATCTATCGGGGCTTGGCCCGGCTTATCGCGCAACACCATCCCACCGAAGCCGCAGTGGAAGAGCTGTTCTTTGCGCGTAACGCGCGCACGGCACTGGCCGTGGGACACGCCAGAGGCGTAACGCTGCTCGCGCTGGCCGATGCCGGCCTGACCATCGCCGAGTATACGCCGCTGCAGGTCAAACAGGCCGTTACTGGCTATGGCCAGGCCGAAAAGGACCAGGTGCAGCAGATGGTGCGGCTGCTCTTGCGCCTGGACGCGATCCCGCGTCCAGATGACGCGGCAGACGCTGTAGCGGTGGCTATCTGCCACATCAGCTTTAGCCGTTTGCGCTGGCGAGGGTCGTGACGCCATGTCACGACCCTCGCACTCTTCTCAGGGCTGCGTAGCGCTGCCCTGACCGCTTTGTGCCCTACCACCTCGCGCCGAGAACGATCTGATACCACCCTCGGTCTCGTACCACGGCAGAGGACGCGCGTTTGACTCGCACATCTTGCCGACGTATAATGCCCTACGAAGCAAACATTTGCGAGCCATCGTGTTTTGGCATCAGATTCCGGCATCGCTGCACAGGTGTGCGCGACAATACTGAGCAAAGCGACAGCGCCGAGCTGGGCAAGCAGCCCTAGGAGCAGATAGGCTCATGTGCCCCAAAGCGAGAGTCCTGGTTGTAGACGATGAAGCACCAATTGGCGACATCATCTGTGCGGCCCTCGGCAAGAGGGGCTACGAGGTGATCTATGCCGGCGATGCCGAGGCAGCCATCAACGTCTTCTACCGCGAGCGGATTGACCTGTTCATCCTGGATGTCATGATGCCCCGCATGGACGGATTTGCCTTCTGCGAGTGGCTGCGCCGACGCTCCAACACGCCGGTGATCATGCTGACTGCCAAAGGGAGTCTCAATGACATCGTGCGCGGCTTTGACGCGGGGGCGGATGATTATATCACCAAGCCTTTTACCATGAAAGAGCTGGAGGTGCGCGTACAGGCGATTCTGCGACGCATGGCGTGGGCCGATGACCAGCAAGTGGAAAAAGTGCTCAAGATCGGCGCCATTAGCATCGACATGGAGTCGCGTCTCGTTACAATCAACGGCGCACCGATCCATCTGACCCCCATCGAGTTCGAGCTTCTGTTCTATCTCATGTCACATGCAGGACAGGTGATCACCAAGAACGCGCTCTTTCGTGACGTGTGGGGATACGATACCCCAGAGGATACCAACCTGGTTGAGGTGGGCATCCGGCGCCTGCGGGAAAAGATCGAACAGGATCCCTCCCTTCCCCAGTATATCTTGACGGTGCGCGGCATCGGCTACAAGTTCCGCGACGCACTCAGCACCGACACAGCCTCCGAGACAAAGGCCGCAAAACAGCAGCCGACCGATATGCCTGGGGGATACTGATGATCGCGCACGTGCGCGGCCAACTGGTCGCCAAGGGCTCCGACGACGTGATTGTGGACGTGGCCGGCATCGGCTGGCGCGTGTTCGTGCCCCGCAACCTTCTGGATCATTTGAAGGCGGGTGAAGAGGTAGCGTTGGTCACCCATTTGGTGGTGAGGGAAGATGAGCTCTCGCTCGTGGGCTTTGGCTCGCAGGATGAGCTGCGCGTTTTCGAGATGTTGCTGCGCGTCTCTGGCATCGGACCCCGCACAGCGCTCAACATTATGTCGTTTCTTTCTTTGGAGGCGCTTCGCCGGGCGATCACCAGCGGCGACGTCGCCAACCTGGCGCGAATCCCCGGCATCGGCCGCAAGACTGCCGAGCGACTCGTGGTAGATCTGCGCGACAAGATCGGCGGCGTGGGAGCCACAGAGCGTATCCCCTTTGCCAGCCTGACAGCAGCGGAGGCAGAGGTGATGGCCGCTCTCACTACGCTGGGCTATAGCGTGGCAGAGGCCGAACAGGCAGTGCGGGCGCTGCCGGACGAGCGGTTGACGGTGGAGGAGCGACTGCGCGCTGCGCTCCGTTATCTCGGGGGCGGCTAGTATCCACGGCCCGTGTTGCTAAGGATTTGCGCCATACCGCGCGATAGAACGGGGACCCTTCTCAGGGAGGCCAATGATGGCGAAATTACCGGATGGCACGCCCTTGCCAGGGAAGCTGTTTGTCGTAGAGGGTATAGATGGATCGGGCAAGACAACCCAGTTGGACTTGCTGACCAAGTGGCTGATCGGTCAGGGGTATTGCCTGGCCTTCAGCGAGTGGAATTCGTCGCCAGTCGTCAAGGAGACGACCAAACTGGGCAAGAAGAAGAAGCTGCTCACGCCGGTTACTTTCAGCCTGATCCACGCCGCCGACTTTGCCGACCGCATGGAACGGCAGATGCTCCCCGCGCTAAAGGCGGGCGCTATTGTGGTGGCGGATCGCTATATCTATACCGCTTTCGCCCGCGACGCGGCGCGTGGCATCCCCCCCGAGTGGCTGCGACAGGTATATAGCTTTGCCGTCCAGCCCACCGTCGCCTTCTATTTCCGCGTCCCCATCGAAGAGTCGCTCAAGCGCATCCTCACCGGCCGCCCCGCCCTGAAATACTATGAGGCCGGGCTGGACCTCAACCTGAGCGAAGACCCGTATGAGAGTTTCGAGCTCTTCCAGCGCCGTATTCTCCAGGGATACGAGGACCTCGTGCGCGAGTATGGCCTGACCGTCATTGACGCCGCGTTGCCGTTGGTCAAGCAACAGGAGATGGTGCGAGAGATCATCGCGCCCCACCTGAGCGGCGCGCTGCGCGCCGAGCGCAGCGGCTGGCGGGAGGTGCTTGCGGCGGAATCGCTGTACGGTCGCTATCTCGATGAGGTGCTGCCGGGAGGAGGGAACAAATGACCCAGGCCCAGTTCTACGGCTACCCGCTTCCCGGTTGGGAAGACGCGCAAGAGGATCTGCCGGGTCGGCTGATCGTCATCGAGGGCACCGACGGGGTGGGACGTTCCACGCAGATCGCCTTGCTCAAGGAGTGGCTGGAATCGAGCGGCTATGCCGTGCTGGGCACCGGCATGAAGCGCTCTCTCCTGGCAGGGAGTGGCATCAAAGCAGCGATGACCGGCCATACTATGGGCGATACCACCATGTTCCTGTATTACGCCACCGATTTCATGGACCGCTTGCAGCGGGATGTGCTGCCCGCGCTGCGCGCCGGCTTTGTCGTCTTGACCGACCGCTATATGTTCTCGATCATCGCACGCGCCCAGGTGCGCGGCGTGGATCCGGCCTGGATCCGCAACCTGTTCAAGTTCGCCTTGGTGCCGGACCGCGTCTTTTACCTCTACGCTGACCTGCCGCATCTGATCCCACGCGTGCTGAACGCGCGCGGCTTTGACTATTGGGAATCGGGCATGGACTTTTTGCGCTGCGACGACTACTATGACTGCTACGTGGAATATCAGAGCCGTCTGCTGAAGGAGTTCGATCGCATCGCCGAGGAATTCCAATTTCAGCGCATTGACGCGACGCGCAGCATCCGCGCTGTCTTCAGCGATCTGAAAGAGGGCATTAGAGAGACGCTAGAAGGAATGAAGCCGATGTCCTACCCGACGGCGCATGGTGGGACGGGCGGCCACTAGCAGAACCACCCACACTGTCTTCGGGTGGTTTTGCATTTGTGTGGAGAACAACACGCGACTAGAGAGACGCCACCGCCGCCGCTAGATCGCGTCTCACTGCGGGATCGTTCAGCCGCGCCCAGGCTGCCGGAAACGCCTCCAGCAGTTGGTACATCTCAGCCTGCTTGGCTGCCAGATAGTTGGTAACGCCGTGAATGGCAACACGCTGCACAGTCGGTTCAGTCTTTTGCCGCTCAGCCCACCCATTGAGAAAGACGCGCAATAGATCCGACGCCACCACCGCATCTTGCAGGGCGCCCAGGTGATCCTGCAATGCCACGATCTGCTTGATGACGCCCTTGGCCTCTGGCCCCAACACCTCGGCAAAGAACTCGAGAGTGTATCGCAGATGCTTGCAGCAGATGCGAAGGGCGTGGAGCTGGGTGACGGAAGCCACAGCCACAGATGTCTCAAAGGAGCGCAGCTCACCGAGCCGCTGGTAGATGATCACCGGCGCCACTTCGCGCACCAACCGCGGCGTGGGGCCCGCATCGGCGGAGAGTGGCTTGGCTCCTTCGCTTGGTGTGCTGAGAAACGCAGCGAAAGAGGCCGCGAATGCCCGGTATGCCTCGCTGTCCAGATAGGCAGTCATATCGTCGCGCGCCGCAGCGCGTTGCGCCCGCCAGGTGGCCAATAGCGGGTCCAGGCTCCCCTGTTCCGACTCGGGCAATTCGCGCAGATAGCGCTCTGCTTTCTCCACAAAGACATCCAGGTCGCGCACCGCTCCGAGTGCGCGTCCCAGCCTGCGCAATTCCTTGACAAATGGGGCGACGATCTTGCGGCGGAAATAGGGCGCGAAAACGCGAAACGCAGCGCGCATCCGGCGGGTGGCGACGCGCATGTCGTGCAGCTCTTCGATATCTTCTCCCAGCCGCGTCCCCTGCTCATGGCTGAGCATGTGCGCCCAGTGAAACGCCAGCACCTTGCGCCCTGCTTCGCTCATGGCGTCATCTGGCAGCACACCGGGCCTGGCGGGAAGGGATGGCAGAGGTGCGGCAGCGGGCGTCGTCTCCAATGATGGGGATTCGGGCTGCAATGGCTCAGCAGAGGGCACGCCCGCGGGAGCGGGCATGAACGAGCACAGCACACGCGGTGGAAAGACGGCCAGGCGGCGCGCGCGGAACTCGCGCCGCCAGTAGCGCACGCGCTGTGGCGAGAGGCCTGCCTGCGTCGCAGCGCGCACAGCATCATGCCCTTCCGCCAGGAGGAGGAGCACCTTGGCCCGTCGGGCGTAGATCGGCTTGGCCTCCGCCGCCAGCCGCCTCAAGATGACGCCTTCCTCTGGCCAGACCTTCTCGTCCATCTCTCGCTCCTCTCGCATTCCCCGCAACAGGGGTTATTATAGCCGAAAGCAGTGAGGGCTCCAAAGGGGAGAAAGACACGCGATCTGCAGATGGCAGAGCAGTTTAGAGCGGGAGGGAATCAGAAAAGGAACGCACGAGCACATCTGGCGATGTGCCCGGAAACGCGGCCGGGCGCGTCCCAAACGGTGCTTATTGGATGTGGCGGATGACGGCGATGACCTTGCCCTGGATCTCCAGATTCGCTGGGTCCACGTAGATCGGCGCAAAGGCGGGATTGGCGGGCTGCAGACGCACCTGACGACGCCCTGGCTCCCAGTAAAAGCGCTTCAGCGTCGTCTCTTTTTCGCTTTTCAGCCAGGCCGCCACCATATCGCCATTGGTCGCCTCCTGCACGTGGCGCATCACCACGATGTCGCCATCATGGATCAGGGCATCAATCATCGAGTCGCCCCGCACTTGCAGTGCATAGACCCCTTCTGGATCGCGGACGATGTCGCGCGTCAGGGAGATCGTCTCCAAGTCGAAGGAGGAGAAATCGGAATCCGGCACAGGGATCGGTTCGCCGGCGGCGATCCGCCCAAGCAACGGGATACTGACGGGCAGCTCAACGGCGGGTTCAGCGTCTGCCGTCAGGCGCAAACCACGCGAGATCTCTCTCGACCGCTCGATGAGGCGCTTCTTTTCAAGCACGCCCAGGTTGTAGTTCACGACCGAGGTGGACGAAATGCCCACATACTTGCCAATCTCGCGGATGCTCGGCGGAAAGCCGTTCTCGTCCGTGAACGAGCGGATGAACTCCAGGATCGCTTGTTGGCGAGGTGAAAGCTCCATGAGTTGCTCTCCTCTCCGGCGCATTATCCAATGTCATTGCTTATATTATACGTGAACATCTGTTCTATGTCAAGTCGCGTTCTCAAGTTGACGGCGAAAGGGACAGCGGCTACTATCAGACCAGATGTGCGCAAGAGGAGATATGCGGTGATCATTAGCGCGAGCAGGCGGACGGACATTCCCGCCTTTTATCACGAGTGGTTCATGAACCGCATCCGCGCTGGCGAATGCACGGTCGGCAATCCGTTCAACCCGGGGCAGGTGTTGCGGGTCTCACTGGCGCCGGAGGATGTGGATGTGATCGTTTTCTGGACGCGCGACCCGCGCCCATTGCTGTCCAGCCTGGGGGAACTGGATGCGCGTGGCTATCGCTACTACTTTCAGTTCACGCTCACGGGCTATCCGGCGGCGCTGGAGCCGCGACTGCCGCCGCGCGATGAGTTGATAGGCGCGTTTCACGCGCTGGCAGATTATGTAGGGCCGCAGCGTGTCATCTGGCGCTATGACCCGATCGTGCGCTCCAACCTGACCGACGATGCCTTCCATGCGCGGAACTTTGGCGAGATCGCGGCAGCGCTCGCTGGCGCGACGCAACGCGTGGTGTTGAGCCTGCTCGACCCCTATCCCAAGACGACGCGGCGCTTCCGCCGCCTGGCAGCGGATGGCGTCTATATCGAGGAGATCAACGAGGTGGACGCCGCATTGGGCGCGCTGCTGCGCGAGCTGGCGGCGACCAGCCGGGCGCATGGCATGGACGTGCGTAGCTGCGCCGAGCTGTTCGACTTGACCGCCTACGGCATCCTCCCCGGCAAATGTGTGGACGATGACTATATGCGACAGCTCTGGGGCATCGAGGTCACACACGCCAAGGATCGGACACAGCGCCCGGCATGTGGCTGCGTGCAGAGCCGCGACATTGGCGCATACGATACCTGCCCACGCAGCTGCGTGTACTGCTATGCCACCGGCAACATCGCGCGGGCCGAGGCGCGTCACGCGCGGCATGACTCCAAATGGCCGTCTCTCGTGGCAACAGAAGCGGAGGGTTGAGCCGAGTCGCGACTACCTGGGCTTGTAGCGCCGCTCGTAGAGCTCCCTGTCATACGGCGCACGCCGGCCGGGGCATCCCTCGCGCGGGCACAACTGGCAGCTCTCAAAGCTTTCCTCGGTGGGGAAGCGGATGCCGGAAACCGACTTGTTTGGCACCATCAGGAAGCTATCGGTGAGCTGCACGCCGATAGCAGCCTCTGGATCACCCAGGAGGCGGAAGAGCGGACGCTGTTCTTTGAGCGGCCAATCCGCCAGCGAGCCGGGGCTCATGCGCGCCGTCTTGCCAGGATGGAAGGCCTTGACGATATAGCTATCACAGTAGCGGACCGCGGCATAGAGCGCCATCGCCTTGATGGCATCCGCCCAGTAACGGTGAAGGAAATCCTCCAGCCCGCTCTCCCACTCGTGAAGCTCCATGCCGCAGGTGATGACGTACGGAAAGACGCGATGCGCCTTGTCCAGATTCACGCGCAACACGCGACTCGTGAAGCGCACACCATCAATCACCACCGACTCGTCGTCGCGCTCCTCGATATACGCTACCTTAAAGAGCGCCTTGGGCCGGGCTACCGCCTCCGCCTGCGCCGCCAGCTCGCGCAGTTCGTCATCGTGCCCGCTACCTTCAACGACATGCAGCCGCCGCCGCAGGTCGCTCATGTCCACACGGAAGGGTATATCAGCCAATACGATCGCGTCGCTCACTATGCTGTCTCCAGAGGGGATCCGCCTTCGGCGGGGGTGACTTCCACCAGTACCGAGTGCGTGCGCGAGCCTTGGCTCGGCTCAGTGGGCGTGGTCGGGGTCAATATATTGGGAGAGCCGGCGGTATCTGTGCCGTCAGGCGCTAGCGCCGGCCAGGCACCAGCCAGGAGACACACGACGCCGGGCATGATGTCCTCCGTCACCCGCGCTACGATGCGCACCCGTCCCTGCAGGTTATGCACCAGCACCTGTTGCCCGTCGTGGATCTGCCGCCGCGCCGCGTCGGCAGGGTGAATCCAGAGCGCCTGCTCCTCCTGCGCGCGAAACCAGGGGATGTTGTCGTTTTGCGAATGCGTGCGGTACCAAGACTTGGGAGTGATCAGGCGCAGCGGATAGCGCTCATCCAGTGGCAACACCCGTGCCTGCGGGATCAACGGCCCGCCCACCCGCGCATACGCCGGCGAAGCGATTTCGATCTTGCCGGAAGGGGTCCGCAGCGGATAGCGCTCCGGGTCGCGCGCAAAGTCGGCCAGCCCCACGCGCCCCTGTTCGGGCGCGATATAGATGCCGGTACGCCGGAACGCCGCATGGTCAGGCACCTCCGACGCGGCGAGAAAGTGTTGCAGCCACGCCTCCTCATCGCGCCCCTCCGAAAAGGATTCGCCCAAGCCGAGACGATCCGCCAGCGCGCAAAAGATGTCATAGTCATTGCGTACGCCCCTCGGCGGCGGCACGGCCCGATTTGAGAACAGGAGATAGTTGGCGCCAGAGAAGACGATATCCTGCCGCTCCAGAAAGGTTGTAACGGGCAGCACGACGTCGCAGTAGCGCGCGGTCGGCGTCAGAAAGTAGTCGTGACATACGGAGAAAGCGACTCGCTCAAAGGCGCGGATGCTCTTGCGCATGTCGCTCCCCTGCACTATATAGTTGCCGCCGACGTTGTAGATGGCATGGACATCGCTGGGATAGCCGCCTGACACCCCTTCCAGGATGGCGTCGGGCCAACGATAGACGGGCACCGCCGGCAGGTTCGGCAGGCGTGGCGCCGGCAGCGCGCCGCAGCGCGGCTGCGGCAGCCGTCCCCAGGTCAGCGCGCCTGTGGACCCGCCCGGCATGCCAAAGTTCCCCGCCGCCACCTGCAGCACGATCGCCATGCGGATCGCCTCTTCGCCGCCCACAGTGCGCTGAATGGAGAGGCCAGGGATCAGCGCTGCTGGCTTGGTCTGGCCATACTGCCGGGCAAAGCGCACGATCGTCTCCTCCGGCGTGCCGCAGATCGCCGCCGCCCAGCCAGGCGTCTTGGGTGACGAGCCGTCCTCGCCCAGGACATGGCGCTGCAACTCGGCAAAGCCCACGCTGTGCCGCGCGACGAATGGCATGTCCACCAGCCCTTCTTGCAGCCAGACGTATAGCACTGCCATCATGAGCACGCTGTCCGTACCGGGTTGCACCGGTATCCACTCGGTTCCCAACTGTCGCACGGTGCGCGAGCGGCGTGGGTCCAGCACGATCACCGGTGTGCCGCGCGCTTTCGCATCGCGGATCGCCGCCTCCATCTCGCAGCCCAGGCGATTGTCGGCGATATTCGCGCCCCAGAGGATGATCAGCCGGCTCTGCAGCAGCGTGGCCGCGTCAATGCCAGCCATGGAGGTGCCCAGCACAAAGGGTGTAACAAAGCTCGCGGCGGCGGAGCTATAGCTGCTGTAGGTGGCAGTGTACCCTCCCAGCAGGCCGAGGAAGCGAGCGGTCAGGCGGTCGGTGTTGTGCAACGCGCCACGGCAGGAGCCAGAGCCGCCCAGCGGCATGATCGCGGCTGGCCCGTATTGCGCTTTGATCTCGGCCAGCCTGTCCGCCACCAGGTCGAGCGCCTCGTCCCAGCCGATGGCGCGGAATTCACCTGAGCCACGCGGCCCCGTGCGCAGCAGCGGCGACATGAGGCGATCCGGCGCGTAGACGGTGCGCGCTGCCTGAAAGCCGCGCACACAGCCGTTCATATAGCGAGTCGCATATGGGCTGTTGATGATGCGCGTGATGCGACCATCTTCCACGATGGCCAGAAGGGGACAGCCGCCCCCGCAATCCTTGTTGCAGCTAACCGGAATCTCCTGGTGCGACGAGGATGCAACGTCCGACATATCAGCCCGCCTTCTGGCGAAAGAGCGCGGATAGTTCCGCCTCGTGCCGCTGCAACAGCACGACGAGTTGATCGTCAAAGGGCTGCTCGTCACAATCGCGCACCATGTCATGCGCGATCATATACTCGACCGTTTCGCGCAGCATCATCTCGAGCGTATACTGTGGCGCATAGCCCAGAAGCGACACCGCCTTCTGGCACGAATAAGGCCGGTGCCAGTTGAACTGCGGCGGCGACGAAAAGTGCTGACGGAAGACGTGCGATGGCACAGCCACGAGTCGCAGCTCCACCCCCAACGCATCGGCAATCGCCTGATAGTAGCGCTTCTGGCAGACGATCTCCCCGCCGACGGCGTTGAACACCTGGCCATTCGCCGCCGCGGTATCGAATGCGCGCACGATCCATTCCGCGATATCCCCCGCATATACCGGCGTCATCAAGTTACGCCCGCCATCAATTGCCGGAATGCACTTGCCGCGGCGGATGCGATCCACAAGATAGGGACTGCGGCCCCAGAGGCTGGTCGTGAGAAAGCCACGTCCTAGGATATGGCTGGGGCGAAAGATGGTTACCACCTCGGCCAGCGAGCTCAGCAGGAGCTGTTCGCACGCCAGCTTTCCCTTACCATACTCGGTTACCGGCGTAGGGACGCGCTCCTCTGTTACCGGCGCGCAGCCGATCTCCTCGCCATACACGTCCACCGAGCTGATGAACACGATGCGCTTCGCCCCCGCGAAAAGCGCCACTAGGTCCTCCGCTTCCGTGGGCAAATAGCAGATCGAATCCACCACCACCTCCGGGTTGAACGCGGCGATCTCGCGCAGGTGCTGGCGCAGCTCATGTCGCTCGCCCACGAGCACCGGCAGTTGCAGCCCATTGGGCTGCGGCCTCTGGGCGCGATTGTACAGCACGACATCATGTCCCGCACGCACCACCCGCTCTGTGATGCGGCCGGAAAAGGCTCCAGTGCCGCCGATCATCAAGACACGCATCTTTGCATCCTTTCACTCCAGAGGCTCATGCTCCCTCTATCCTTGACAACGCTACAGCCGAAAGAACGCGGGAAGCCATTCGCCGTTCGCCTCCAGCGACCGCTGCAGGATGGCGCGCGCCGTCGCCAGCGATGTGATCTGCGCATCCATCAGCAATCCCTGCAGGGCGATCTGGCGGTCACCCATCAGCGCTGCGTCTACCAGCAGCTCTTGCTGGACCGCCCGCGTCGTGAGGAGGTGTGCCACGGCCAGCGGCAGCGGCCCCACCTTCAGACCCTGCATACCTGCCGGGCTGACATACGCAGGCAGCTCCACAATCGCCTCGTCCGGCAAGCCGGCGATCAGCCCCTCGTTCGGGATATTGACCATCTGCACTCCAGGCGGCTCGACGCCTACGACGGAGGCGATGATCTCCACTGCGCTTTCGCCGCTTGGCCCCAGCAGATCGGTGATGGAGCGCGTGCCATCGGCGCGCTCGCGTCGCTCCTGCTGCAGCGCCGCGTGCGCCTCCGGCGTCGTGTGCCGGATGGATAGCCCATAGTCGGCTCCACCATGCGTCTCGGGCGTGAGGAAATAGTTAAAGAACTCGGCGATGTGCGCCTCGGTTCCGGTGGGCCAGAGGCCAAACGTCTCATAGATCTCGCGAGAGACCGGCACGGACGCCAACAGCGATGCGCCGTCGGCGCTATAGAGATAATCTATGATCTCCGGAAGGACATCCTGCCCCTGGTGGTAACATGCCAGCGCCCACGTGAGATGGTTGGTCCCGACCGAGATGCAGTCCAGGCTCTCCGGCGCAACGCCCAGCGCCTGCGCAAAGACGGGCAGCGTGTACTTCCACTGCTCGCAGAGGCCGATCACGTTGAGATCCGCCTCGCGGATCATGGCGCGGCACACCGCCGCCAGGGGGTTGGCGAGATCGAGCACCAGCGCCTCCGGGCAGAGGTCGGCAATATCGTGCGCGATCTCCACCGCCTGTGGCACGACGCGCAGGCCACGCATATACCCCGCGGGGCCGACCGTCTGCGAAGTGGGCTGGTAGATGCCATACTCCTCGCCGATGGCGACATCCCGCTCGCGCGCCCACGGCTCGCCAACCGAAATCGAGTTCAGCACAAAGTCGCTCCCTGGCAAAAGCTCGTGGCGCAGAGTGGATACCTCCACCATCAGATCGGCACCGGTCTCGGCGATCATCCGCTCCACGATGCGCCGCGAGATATCCAGCGCCTCCGCGTTCACATCCACGAGCGCCACTATGCTGCCGGCCAGCGACGGACGGCGGATCAGGTCCGCGACTACATGAAAGGTGAAGGCAGACCCGGCGCCGATCAGTGTCAACTTGATGGATGGCATGCTAACCTCCCTCTTCTGCAGCCATGCGCAGCTCACGGAAGAGCACGGCGAGATCAGCGAGCTGGTAGTGCGCGTTCAGCCCACTGGGATTGGGCAGCACCCAGAGGATGGCACCCGCCAATGTCTTTGGCTGCCTGCCGATCGCCACGGTCAGCTCACCGAATCCCTTGCGATACGCCTCCACGCCGAGAATCGCCACGATCTTGGGCCGATACCGGCGCACCGTCTCTGCCAGCCGCAACGCACCTGTCTCATATTCGGCGCGCGTCAACGCGGCAGCGGTGGCCGTGGCGCGCGGCACGAGGTTGGTGATGCCATAGCCAAGCGGCAACAGCTCCCGCTCCTCGCAGGGAGACAAGAGGCGCGGCGTGATACCCGCGTCGTGGAGCGTTGGCCAGAACCGGTTCCCCGGCCGGCCAAAGTGGTGGCCGATGGCCGCGCTATAGAGACCCGGGTTGATGCCGCAAAAGAGAACCTTCAGCCCCGGCGCGATCACATCGGCGACGGTCTTGTCGGCGGCAGCCTGGATCTCTTCCTTTGTCGGTCTGCGTGGTGGCTCCATGTGAACTCGCTGCGTCACATTTGCGTGCCAGAGCGCATTATGCTACAGAATGCCGCGCCCGCCGGGCAAGGCGACTCATAGCTTGCGGTAATAATCCACACACGGGATGCCCACGGCAAAGCCCGCCTTCTCGTAGGCGCGCCGCGCTGGCGCATGTGACGGATCGCCACCGGTGTTGACGCGCACCGCGCGCATGCCGAGCGCGCGCAGTCGCGCAAAGACGTGGGCATACATGACCTGGGCAATACCGCGATTCTGCCACGCGGGATGTACGGCGTTGTTCCCGATCACGCCCACACCACGGCTCTGATCCGCGTAGAACGAGACAAAGCCGACGATCTGACCGGCGACCTCGGCCACGGCTACCGTCATGCGACTGCCAGGCTGGCACATCTCGCGAATCTGGCGGCCCTTTTCCGCCCGCCAGTTGGGGATGACCGTCACAAAGAGGTCATCGCCCATCATCTGGCGAAATGAAGCATAGATGGGTTCCCAGGCCGCCAGCGCGATCTCCACCAGCGTCTCGGTATCCTCCGGCCCGGGCTCACGCATGACCACGTCTGTTGCCATGTTGCCTCCTGTGCAGGTCCGCGCTAGTATAGACGCAAGCGGCGCGCCTGTCAAGGCGACGGCGATCAGGTATGGCAACATCTGCTGGAGAAAGCAAAAGGCTGAACAGCCCAGTCTGTCATTGTGAGCGACCGAAAGGAGCGAAGCAATCCCCCGCCGGCGTGGGGAGGGGATTGCGTCGTGCTTTGCCCTTCCAATGACCCGAAGTGTCTAGGCTGCGCACAATCATGCAGTTTCCAGTTGACTTTAAGAGCGCCCCTGGAGATGTCAGATGATCCGTTACACGCGAGCGCGACCGGAAGATGCTGCGGCGCTGGCAGAAGTGTCGGGCCGCGCCTTTGACGACGACGTGCATTACGGCGCGCCGGGTCCAGGCGGCCCGTCCGGTTACAGGTCAGATGCCTGGCAGGCCACCATGATGCATCGCGCCGACTACTATGCCATCTGGGATGATCAGAGGATCATCGGGGGCATGATCGTGTTCGCGCGAGAGCCGCGCCACTATGAGCTGGGCCGCATCTTCATTGAGCCCAGCTACCAGAACCAGGGCATCGGCGCAGCGGCGTTGGCCTGGCTGGAGGCGCGCTATCCGCTGGCAAAGCGGTGGACGCTGGGCACGCCGCGCTGGAATCTGCGCACGCAGCACTTTTACGCCAAGATGGGATATGTGTGCGTCGGATCGGAGGGGCCGGATGGCCTGCGCTATGAGAAGGTGATCGCAACGCCCGCGCCAGGCGCAGCCGCTCCATGAGTCCAGGCGGCATCGGCACCTCACAAGCTACAAGAGGCAAGTGCCCTCACCCTTCGGGGTGAGGGCACTTGCCGGCTAGGCGGAGCGTAACGCCACCACATCGCGCGGCGGCAGCACAAACGTCCTGCCCACAGGCCGATCGAGCAGCACATCGTGCATCGGTTGCGGTAGCGTGATCGGCTGCGACGCGGTGGTGCAGTTGAGCACGAACCAGAGCGGCTCACCATGCACGCGGCGCACCTTGACCTGCACGCCTGGCGGCGTTTCTAACGCCGGCATCACGCCTGCAGCGCCGAGAAGGGGCGGCAGAAACGCCTCGTAGAAGCGATCCTCCAGCGCCGCGCCGACATAGATCGCCACCCCCTTGCCCACCTGATGCTGTGTGATAGCCGCATAGGGCGCGTACCACTCGTTGGTGTAACGGGCGAGCACCTCCGCACCGGTCGGCTCCAGCATATCCGCCCATACCTGCGTGGCATAGGTCTGCCCGTTCCACGCCACGACCGGCGTCGGATCAGCAGGGGCTTCTGTCATAAGCGAATCGTATTCATGGATGCGCACGCCGAACAGGTCAGCCAGCGCATCGCCGGGCAATGTCTCGGTGGGCACGATGGCGTTCCAGTCATACGCGCCGAGCCGGTATGACGTGATCAACGTGCCACCCTGCTCCACATAGGTGCGCAGCCGCGCCACTTGCGCTGGCGTCACCAGCATCAGGAGCGGCGCTAGGACCACGCGGTAGCGTGATAGGTCGTCTTCCGGATGCACCACGTCCATACCGATGTTGTGATGTAGTAGCGCGCGATGGTAACGTTGCAGCTCGGCGTCGTAATCGAACAGGCGGCCCCCGTAATAGACCTCCATCGCACGCGCCATGTCAAAGGAGCGCAGGATCGCCACCTCGTTCTCGATGGCACTTCCGGTCAGCCCCAGCGCGCGAAGCCGCTCGATCTCCTGCCCGATCCCCTTGATCTCGCGGTAGGAGCGGCTGACCGGTGAGCCATCGTGTTGCACAATCCCCGAGTGAAACTGCTCGCAGCCACCGGTGCAGCTCCGCCAGCGAAAGTAGAGGATGGCGTCGGCGCCGTGCGCGATGGCCTGATGCGTCCAGAGGCGGATCATGCCCGGCGGTGGCGTGCGGAGCTGGTTCTCGCGGTTGATATAGCCGCATTGCAGCTCGTTCATCCAAAATCCCGCGCCGCCGTTATAGCCGCGGATGACATCATGCCCAAAGGCGGCTCTTTCGAGCGCGGTGATGTCGCGCGGGTACATATCGTTGGCGACGAAATCGAGGTCATGCGCCATCCGCCGATAGTCAATGCCGGTGTAGGTGGTCATATAGTTGTGCGTTACCCGCGCCCGCGGGTCACACGACTTGATGATCTGCACCTGCTCCCGGTTAAAGGCGAGCACCTGATCCGATTGAAAGCGGCGGTAGTCCAGCATGTGGGAAGGGCTATGCGCGCGCTCGCGCGGCGGGATCATCTCGCCAAAGGAATGAATCTCCATGCTCCAGAAACGCAGCCCCCACGCCGCATTGAGCGCTTCTGGCGAGTCATAGTGCGCGGCAAGCCAGCGGCGGAAGGCAGCAGCGCAATGGTCGCACATGCACCCCGAATAGCTGAACTCGTTATCGGTCTGCCAGGCGATGATGTTGGGGTGATGGGCATAGTGCTCCGCCATAGCGCGGGTGATGCGGCGCGATAGCTCCTGCATCTGCGGGTTGTTGTAGCACCAGTTCTTGCGCGCGCCCCAGCTCCGCCGCCGGCCGGCGGCATCCACCACGTTTACATCCGGGTATTTCTGTTCGACCCACGCGGGCATGGCGGCAGTGGGCGTGCAGAGCATGACGCGGATGCCGTGCTCGCCGAGCAGCTGGATGGCATCATCAAAGAGGTCAAAGCGATAAATGCCCTCCTCCGGCTCGAACACGCGCCACGCAAACTCGCCGATGCGCACGATGTCCATCCCCGCCTCTTGCATCAGCCGGGCGTCCACCGCCCACCGCTCGCGGGGCCAATACTCCGGGTAATAGTCTGCGCCAAAGTGCATCTCGTTCTCCTTTCTTCTACGCCTGTGGGCGCTCCCACTGCGCCAGATTGTCGCTCCGCGCCACACCTATCGCTGCATCGCGCGGACAGCAGCGATGATCCTTACCACGAAAGGACATCACATACTCTCGCGCGGCTAGCTCACCGCGCGCCGCAGCCCGGGGACGCGCAATATCACTCGCGTCAAGAGATAAGATAGCGAATAGGCCACCAGCACGATCAACGGCACACTGATGGCCGGGTGCAGCGGGCGCGTGATGAGGTTCAGGTGCTCCAGTGGCGCAAGCCACAGGGGATGGGTGAGATAGATGCCAAACGTCGTCGGGCAGACCTGCGCGACAGCCCGTTGCACCCACGCCGGCGCCCGCGCCGGCACATCGGCGCGGTAGAACAGGGCAAAGATGGACATGGCGATAGCGATATTGAACGGGCTGAGCCGATCGTAGAGATAGAGCCCCTGGTATGGCCCATACCGCGCCACCAGCGGATAGCTGCCCAGCGCAATGGCCGCCCAGCAGAGCAGGATCACGCCCCACAGGACGCGCGCGCTGATCTTGGGCGGACCCGCCGCGCGCCATTCGTAGCCCGCCAGGAAAAGCCCGACGTATGGCACAAAGAGCGTGAACGCCGTCTCGCCGACGGAGACCCGGTAGAAGTAACGGAAAAAGGTATACAGCGCCGCCAGCGCCAACAGCGACGCCACGGCGACCCGTCGTTCCCGCGGCGGCGTAGCGCCAATGTAACGCCGCAGGAAGGGTGTGTAAAAGTAAAGGCCGGGGATCATAAACAGATACCAAAGGTGGTAGTATGGTTTGCCGGTGAGCAGCGCGTTGAGAAGCCCCTCCCAGGTGAGGCCACTGCCGAAAACCGCGCTCAGGCCCAGGTAGAACGCCGACCAGAATACGAGAGGGAGCAGGATACGCGCGGCACGCTTGCGGTAAAAGACGCCGAGCGGCTCCTCTTTGCTCGGATCGAGGAGCAGCGCGCCGCTTACCATGATAAACACGTCCACTCCCCAGCGCGAGGCGGCTCCCCACAAGTTCCCCGCCCACCACGCGGTCGAGTGGATGTCGGGCACGTCTTCCACCACGCGGATGGCGACGTGCGCGCAGATGACAGCAAACGCTGCCGCCACGCGGAGTGCATCCAACCAACGCAGGCGCGTAGGTATCTCCTTTCCGCACGCTCTAGAGCTTATGCTGCAACCTGAGCGATATGACCATCCTGCCCCGGATAGTATGCGCGAACACCAGAGCGGAAGTCGTCCTGCCTGATGCAGGCCCTACTCCTGGCTCGCCGGTGATGTCCCTGTGGCGCTCACGATCACCTGAACCAGGCGATGGGCGATCTCCGCCATGCCGGCAGGAGATGGATGCACAAGATCCGCCGTCAGCCCGTCGGCGCGCGTCAGCAGCGCTGCGCCGCAGACATGAACCAGTCTGGGCGATGCCAGTCTGGCCACCTGTTGGCGTACGATCCCGCGAAATGCGGCGATCTTGGCAGTGCCCGCGAAATCGTGGGCGCAGGTGAATAGGTCAATGCAAAACACCCACTTGTCGGGATGGGCTTGCGCGATGCGTGTAACAAAACGATCCACCCGCCGCGCGAACTCGTCCGTGCTGATGGCACCCAGGATGTTGATCCCCATCTCCAGCACAGCCATGTGCCAGTCCGTCCGCTCGGCGATATATTCCGCCATCTCCGGCTCCAGATGCGCCGCCCCACCCAGGCCGAGGTTGATCGGATCCATGCCCAGGCGCGCGGCGACGAGCTGGGCGTAGGAATCCATCGGCCCCAGCGCGCAGTAGCCCTGGGTGATAGAAGAGCCGTAGCACAACAGGCGCTCGGCCGGGACCTGGTGCGCCTCCGGCGGGGCGAAATCCCCCTCCATATTGAGCAGCCGGGTGCTGGCGCAGTAGGGGAGGATCACGCGCGTCAGACCAGCGTCATACGGCAGGCAGCGCTCAGCCGTCAAGCGACGTAGCTCAGCCATGTTCGGCGGGAGTGTGACCTCGACCCGCACCGGCTCTGGCCCCAACGCATGGCGATTAACGAGAAACGCGCCCTGATAGACATCCAGCACTGCAGGCGGCCACGACCAGCCATTCCCCAGCGTGAACGCCGCCGCCTCGCTGCGCAGGTTGAAGCGGATCTCGCACGCCGCCGTCGCCAGCGACATGATCTGCGCGTTTGGGTTTAGCTGCTGTCGCAAGGCATCCGGCAGGCGGCAGAGCCACACCCCCCGATCACCCCGCGCCCGCTTGGTGTACCACGTGCCCATCCCCTGGAAGCGCCTGTACACTTCCGGCGACAACACATCGTGGATGCCGCCCTCGAGCAGCTCTTGTACGTTGTAAAGCTCAACGCTTCGGTAGATCACCGCTTCTCCTCCCCGCGGCCGCCGGCGAGTTGACCCGTCATGGAATACCGGTACAATCAGGGAACATCCCCTGGCTCCTCATCGCGCGCCAGGCAGAACGCCTACGGAGACAAGATGAGCCGTTTGCTAGATCGTATGCGCGGCGTCGTGTGGACCCGCGAACTGATCACCCTGGCGGTGGCAGTCTTTATCAACAACTTTGGCCAGGGCCTGCTGGGTGGCGCCAGCATGAACTTTTTCATCCACACGCTGGGCCTCTCCGGCGCGCAAGTGCTGTGGCTGGAGGGAATCCGCGAGCTGCCCGGCCTCGGCCTGATGTTCATCGCGGCGCTCACGATGCGGCTGGCGCTCTGCCGCCGCGGCACGCTGGCGCTCATGATCATGGGGATCGGCTATATCCTCTACGGCGTGGTGAACTCGTACGTCACGCTGCTCCTTGTGGCCATCATCGCCAGCCTGGGCATGCATATGTGGATGCCGGTGCTTCCCTCGCTCAGCATGGCGATGACCACCAGGGACAGGTCCGGCCGCATTATGGGCGCGGTGCAATCCGTCGCCGCTCTCGCCGCGTTGACCGGGATGGGCGCGGTGGGCATCCTGTCGCGCCTATTGCAGTCATGGCCGCTGAATGTGTATTACCTGATGGGTGGCGCCTGCATCGTCGTGGCCTCACTGGTGCTGACCCGCCTGCCATGCACGCTGGGCGCGACCAAGGCCGCGCAGCCACGTATGCTGCTCAAGCGCCGCTATTGGCTCTACTATGTCCTCACCTTCTTCGAAGGCTCGCGCAAGGAGGTGCTCGGCACCTTTGTGACGCTGGTATTGGTGCAAAACTTTGGCCTGAAGGTGTATCAGATC
>JAIOAV010000058.1 GCA_019873665.1 Chloroflexota bacterium | reverse complement strand
GCTCTTCCGATCTGATCTGACACGCGAGTCGGATGCGCCCCCCCTCGCCGCCAGAAAGGGAGGGCGCGGGGCGGTCCAGCGTCAGATAGTGCAGGCCGACATTCAGCATGAACTGCAACCGATCGCGGATCTCTTTCAAGATCTCGCTGGCGACGGCCAGTTGCTCCGGGGCCAGGGGTGTAGCGTTCGCAGCGTCGGAAGGCTGCATCAGGCTCACCACCCAGGCGTGTGCGTCGGCGATGGACATGCACCCGACCTCGGTGATGGTGCGTCCGCCGACCTTCACTGAGCGCGCTTCGGGTCCTAGCCGTGCACCGCCGCATGTCGGGCATGGCTGCTCACTCATAAAGCTCATGTACCACCGCCGCGTGTACTCGGACTTGGTCTGGTGAAAGAGACGATTGATGTGGTAGATGATACCCCTGAGCGGCCGTACGCTCTCCGCTGACCAACTTCCGTTATCGTTGGCGACCTCGTAGGTGAATCGGATCTTCTCCTCGCCCGACCCATAGAGCAAAGCGTGGCGAAAGCGCTCCGGCAGCGTCTGCCATGGCGTCTCCAGGTCCACACCATAGTGCTGCGCAATCGCCTGCAGCTCATGGAGCCCTCCGCTTCTCTTCTTCCGGAGCTCGCCATACCAGCGCAGCGCGCCATCCAGCAGCGAGAGGGTCGGATCGTGAATGATGAGCGCGGGATCAACGCGCAACTGCACGCCCAGCCCGTTGCAGTCGGGGCACATGCCCAGGGGCGAGTTGAAGGAAAAGAGCTGCGGCGATAGCTCGCCAAAACTGATGTTGCAGTAGGGACAGGCATTACGCTCGCTCAACAGAAGCTCTTGGCCCGCACCGAGGTCGGCGATCAGCAGACCAGCCCCCGCGCGCAGTGCTGTCTCCACCGAATCCACAAGCCGAGCTGCAAAACCCTCATCTGACCCATCTGGCACCTGCAGGCGATCCACCACCAGCTCGATGTTGTGCTTGCGCGTCTTGGCCAGCTTGGGCAGCGAAGACTCCCGCCGCCCGCTGCCCTCGCCACCGGCCACCGGCATCAACTCCACCACGACGCCATTCACGCGGACGCGAGTATAGCCATCCTGGCGGGCAGCTTCCAGCAATTCCGCATGTGTGCCCTTGCGCTCGCGCACGACCGGCGCGAGAAGCTGAAACCGCGTGCCGGGCGGCAGGTGCGCCAACTGATCGGCAATCCGCTGTGCGCTCTGCCGCACGACGGGCCGCCCACATTGTGGGCAGTGCGGCATGCCGAAGCGGGCATATAGCACGCGCAAATAGTCCATCACCTCGGTGACGGTGCCCACGGTAGAGCGTGGGTTCTTGCTCACCGTTTTTTGCTCGATGGCGATGGCGGGGCTGAGGCCGCCGATGTAGTCCACGCGTGGCTTCTCCATCTGCCCCAGGAACTGCCGGGCGTAGGAGGATAGACTCTCGACATAACGTCTCTGCCCTTCGGCGTAGATGGTGTCGAAGGCGAGGGAGGACTTGCCGCTGCCGCTGACGCCTGTGAGTACCACCAGTTTGTAGCGCGGGATCGTGAGATTGATGTTCTTCAGGTTATGGTGCTGCGCGCCACGGATCACGATTTTGTCTGGTTCCATCCATATCCTCCGCCTTATGGAGAAGTCAACTGGAAATCGGATGATTGTGCACAGCTTGGACCATTCATGTCATTGCGAGGGAGCAGAGCGACCGAGGCAATCCCCCCTACGCTAGCGGGGGATTGCTTCGCTCCCTTCGATCGCTCGCAATGACGGTTGGGTCGTTCAACCTCTATTTGTCTCCTCCATTAGGGGTATGGCACTTGATCCTCGATAGCCATCGCAGACCATGCGCGCATCAGGCTTTATAATAGCACAAGTGTTCTGTATTGTCAATAAGCCCAATCTTAAAAAACCTCGGCAACTTCCAAGCCCATGTGGCGCTCTCGTCCCATCGGGAATGCGACGCGCTGACTTTGGCTTTTCTATCATACAGTGGTACTATGGTTGCGTGCTCGAGCCTATGTCCGAAGCCAGGGCATGGCGCGGGCCCGAACGCGCCCACGGCAGGGACATACCTCTGCCTCTGAAGGCAGTCACACTATACTATGACCCAAGCGATATCGGTTGTTCCAGCCAGTAGCAGAAAGAGAGGAGAGATCCATGATCGAGTTGCCGGAAGCAAGTGTCCTGGCTGCACAGCTCACGAGCACGGTCAAAGGGAAGCGCATAGCGCGCGCCGTCGCCAATCAGTCACCGCACAAGTTCGCCTGGTACACGGGCGATCCGGCCACGTACAACGACCGGCTGGCGGGGAAGGTGATCGGCGATGCGGTCGCTGTGGGCGGCTATGTCGAGATCGAGGCTGGCGATATGCGCCTCGCCATCAACGCTCCGCTCCGCTTCCATACGCAAGGAGAGAAGCGCCCCACCAAGCACCAGCTCCTCGTGGAGTTCGAGGACGGGACGGCGATCAGCGGGACTGCCCAGATGTGGGGTGGCTTCTTCTGCCTGCCGGCGGGCAGCGCAGCCCACTTTGGCGAATACGATGTCGCCAAGGCGCGGCCCTCGCCGTTGACTGACGCTTTCGACCGGGCGTACTTTGGCACGCTCTTCAGTGCCGACACCCCCAAGCTCTCGGCAAAGGCGTTTCTGGCGACAGAGCAGCGCATCCCCGGCCTGGGCAACGGCGCGCTGCAGGATATCCTTTGGACGGCGCGCATCCACCCGAAGCGCAAGATGGGAGAGCTGACGGATGACGAGGTGGACGCAATGTTCGCGGCGGTGAAGGGCGTCCTCGCCGCTATGACAGAGCAAGGGGGACGAGATACCGAGTGCGACCTGTTCGGGAGGCCCGGTGGCTATGTGACCATTCTGAGCAGAAACACCGTTGGCAAACCGTGCCCGGCGTGCGGCGCCATCATCCGGAAGGAACCCTATCTGGGGGGCAGCATCTACTACTGCCCGCAATGTCAGAAGCTGTAGAGCCGATGCGGTAAGCGTCACCCACTGCCTGGGGGCGGACCACCGTGACAATGGAGCGCCCCTACATCGGAAAAGCGACGAAATCCCTTGCCCCAGCCAGTGGTTCGATAGGTGTGCGCTCCCCAGCCTAGAAGTGCGGGAGGACGCGGGCCTCTGGCTCTCGTAGAGCGAAAGGAGAGATCGTTGATGGCAAGCGCATATACGTTTCACAACGGCGTGTACCAACATGTGATTCTGGAAGGCTCATCCTACGAGGTGGGTGCCGCGCAGGGCAAACTGCTGAAGGATATGCCGCAGGTCGGCGGGGCGGTGAGAGACGAAGAGGTTGACCCCCGCGCCTACGGCTTTGGCACCATCGCTGACCTGGAACAAGCCTATGACGCCCTGTGTCCGGGCATTAGCGCCGAGCTGCAAGGAGCAGCCGACGCACTCGGCGTTCCTGTAGCGCGACTGGCGTTCTACGCAGATTCCTTCTGCAATCCACCGGGGTGCGCGCAGATGGTGGCGCTACCGACGATCACCGCCGACGGTCACACCTATGTGGGACGAAGTTACGAGCTGGGCCTGGCGGATGCGGAACTCCGGCTCTGCACGACACGGATCCCAGGGAAGCGCTCACACATCGGCTTTTCCGGGGCGCTGTTCGGGCGTTGGGACGGGATGAACAGCGAAGGGCTGAGCGTGACATCTTCCGCGGGCACGGCGGCCGGCCTGCCACATGAGTGGGTGAGAACGCGCGGCTTTAGCACTTGGATCGCGGTGCGCGCCATCCTGGAGGGATGCTCGACGGTAGCAGAGGCGCTTGAGATGCTTCAGGATGCGCCGACGGACTATGTCAATATCATTGTGGCCGAGCGGGGCGGACGGGCCGCGCTCGTCGAGATCGCCGCCAGTCGTCGCGCCGTGCGAGAAATCGCAGCAGACGATCCCGCACCCTATCTTATCGCCACGAACCACTACACCCTGGACAAGATGCGGGAGTGCAACGTCTTTGAGCCAGTGATTGGGCACTCGACGCCGCGCTACCGGGCGATCGAGGCATCCATTCAGGAGAGCATCCCCCACGTCACTGCCGACACCTTCCGCTCCGTGCTCACTCGGGAGTTCCCTGACGGCTGCTTTTGCCCGTACTATCAGTACTGGCTCGGAACTCTGCGGGCAATGATCCTCGACCTGGACGCCGGGGAGGCTGAGATCTGCTTTGGCGCCCCGGGCTACAACGAGTGGCACCGCCTGGGCCTGGAAGGTGATCCAGGCGTGACGTCTTACCCGGCCGTGTTTGCTCAGAAGGGGTAGAGCGCATCGTCTAGCGGGCGACCTCTGCCTTGGCGACGTACAGCCACGCGTTGCCGCGTTTGCCGCTGCGCTCCAGCACGCCCATCCTGTGCAGGCAGAACGCCATCTGCTGCGCGAGATGCAGCGGCAGGTCGCCGCACTCGGCGATGTCGCGCGTGGTGAACGGCGCGGGGAGGTCCGCGGGGAGCAGCCGTGCCAGGTCGTGCGCGGTGTGGAACGTGCGCTCCCCGACCACGGCCAGCAGTTGGCGATCAAGGATCGCCCAGCCGCGCCGCCGCCAGCTCCGCCGGCCCACGATAGGCTCGCCCTGGTAGAGAAGCTGTTCCTCCTGCGTCAGCACCACTTGCAGTGAGACATGTGGGTGCTCCAGAAGGCTCGGCACGCCCGTCAGCTCGGAAAAGATGTCCTCGATACGGCCATGACGTGGCGACTTGCGGCGCGACAGCCGTGTCTGTCCGTCCTCCGCCACGCGTACCACCCACAGCTCGCGCGCAATCGGCAGCACGAGGCGGAGCGCGTGTTGCTCTTGCAGCGCGGCGATTTTGGCGCGGAGCGCGCCCAGACGGCGCGTCTGGATCTCGATCAGCAGGTCGTCGCGCACCACGTCCACTATGTAGCCATCCACCAGTACCTCAAAGCGGTCACCGGGCACGGCGCACCACGTCTTGAGCGCGGCATGCAGCGAGAACTCGCGCAGCGTGCCGATCTGCAACGGCGTCACGGCTGCAGACCCCTTGCGGCTGTCTGCGGCGCCGGCCGGCGACGATGCCCGCGCCGGGGGCTGGACGTGCCACATCGTCGCGTGCGATACGTGGCCGGGACGTGTGCGGACATGGCGTATCCTCCCATGGTGCGGCGACTATACTACGAAAAAAGCAGGAGAGCAAAATTGCTCTCCTGCTTCTCATGCGTGTCAACGAAACCGGTCTACTTGGCGTCTGTCTCCGCTGTGGTGTCTGTCTCCGAGTCAGGTTGTGTCTCGGTGTCATGTAGCGCCTCGCGGATCATCCGCAGCGCCTCGTCCGGCTCAACTCCCTTGGCCAGCGCCAGCTCGCTCGCCATAAAGGCCTCGGCCTGATCCATCAGAGTCCGATCGCCCTGGCTCAGCTTTTTCTCTTGCTCCCGTGCAGAAAGGTCGCGGATCGCTTGCGCGATCTGAAGGATATCGCCGGAGCTGATCTTTTCCCGGATGCGTGCCTGCCGCTTCTCGTACTCGTTGGAGAGCGTTGCCGGTTCGCTTTGCAGCACATCCCACATCTCGGCCAACTCTGCCTTCTCGCTGACCGGACGCAGCTCTAGGGCCTCGGCTTTGTCGGTGGGCACCATGACAGTCAGTCTCTTCTCCGACATACGGATGACATAATAAGTATTCGCATGGCTGCCGATCTGCTTCTCCTTGATGCTAATCACCACGCCTGCCCCATAGGATGGGTGGACGATCTTGTCTCCCACCTTGAATGCCATACAGCTCTCCTCCCCTCACTCCTTCAGAGCTATCTCGCGCCTGCGCGACGGCGCGAGAGTATCCTCATTCTCCTCGCGCGCACAGGCAGAGCAAAGCGATGTGGCAGGCAGGATCTCCAGGCGCTCGGGCTGAATCTCCTTGCCACAACGCACACATCGCCCGTATTCGCCCAGCTCCAGCCGGCGCAATGCCTCCTCGAGGCTTTGGATGCGCGCCAACACCACTTCCTTGCGCGCCAACCACATCTCGTACAGGTCAGCGCCAGCGCCCCCCTTCCCGAGGCCGAACTCCGGACGGTCATCCAGGCGCGCCTGCAGCACGGTGAGCTCATGTTTTGCGTCTTCCAGCTCTTTTCTGATCTTGTCGCTTGGCGTCAATGCTCTCAACTCCTTTCCGGCAAGAGCGCGTGCCAGCGTAGCCTAGCTCTGCGCCTCCTCATCTTGCGGCTGCCCCGTCTCGGGCGCTTCGCCGCGGGGTTGGGTTATCTGCGAAGGGCTCGGTTCTAGCCCAGGCTTGCTGTGCAGCCGGGCGAGCACCTCTTCGCGTTCGCTGGGATCCACACGTACCAAGCTCAATGAGATGCGTTGATTTGCCGAGTCCACACTCAGGATACGAGCTACTACCTGGTCGCCGCGATGCAGCACATCCTGCGGATTGGCCGGAGGGGGATCAGCGATCTCGCTGGTGTGCACCAGTCCTTCCACCCCCAGATCTAGCGACACAAATGCACCAAAGTCCACTACGTTAGTCACGGTGCCTGCCACTACTTGACCCTCGTAGTAGTGATCGTCCACCAGGTCCCATGGGTCCGGCAGAAGGCGTTTGATGCTTAGGCTGATGCGCTTGCGTTCACGGTCAACGCGCAGCACATACGCATCCACCTCGTCGCCGACACGTAACACCTCGCTCGGGTGCTTAAGCCGTTGCCAGGCGATCTCTGAGATGTGCACGAGGCCGTCCGCGCCGCCCACATCCACGAACGCGCCAAAGTCGCGCAGGGCGCGCACCTTGCCGCGAATCACCTGACCCTCCTGCAGCTCGTCCAGCAGTTGCTCCATGTTCTCGCGCCGCAGTGACTGTTGCGCGAGCCGCTGCGACATGATCAGCCGGTTGCGTTCGCGGTTCACCTCGATCACCTTCACGCTGATCGTCTTGCCCACATATTCGCGAAAGATCTGCTCGCGCTCCGCCGTGCCGGCAGAGCGAGGAACCTGCAAGAGGTGCGATGCTGGCACAAACCCACGTAGCTGGCCAAACCTGACGATCACGCCACCGCGGTTGTCGCCAATGACCTGACTCTCCAGGATATCGCCGCTTTGCAGCATCTGCTCGGCGCGATCCCAGTCCTTCTCTGAAAGCGCCTGGTACAGCGATAACAACAGCCGACCTTCGCGGTCGCGCGGGTTCAGCACGCGCGCCACCACTTCAGCGCCGACTACAACCTCGGCAGCGGCCTCCGGGCCGAGACGCTCCAGGTCGTTTGCTGGCACAAAGCCGTCAGTCTTGGCACCCACATCAATCATGACGCCGTCTTCGTCCACGCGTAACACAATGCCACGACGGATCTCGCCGCGCTTGGGCCGATCATACGTATGGTCAATGGCCAGCCATTGCTCCATGGTCTCAGGAGCATCCTCTCCGTAGCCTTCGCTCATGGTCGCTCTCAACTCCTCTCGCAGTGTATTGATGGCAAAACCCGCGGTTCCTCTCGCGGCTGGGAAGGGCGCGTCTCCACACGGTTGCTTGGCTGCAGATGGCGAAAACGAAAAGCCCGGTGCTGTGCAGTGGCAGAGCGAACCGAGCTTCAATCACCCTGGAGCGGGTAGCGCGTGCACGCCAGCCGCTACCGGCAAGTACATCGCCGCAAAAAGGGACTGAGATGAGGGCGAAAGCCCACAGAGTCGGATACTACTTGCTCCATCTTGTGGGTAGAACTGCGCTTTGGGAAGTAGCCCAGAACGCAGATGATTGACGCGCTCGATCGGTAGTATTTGCCTATTCATATTATAGCATATCCCACAGAATCGGTCAAGCCAGCTACTGCGCGGCTTGGCGCCGCGCTAACTTGACATGATGCACTTGACTATGTTATAATACAACCAATCGGATCTCCCTATCACGTGACTTGGGGCCGAACGGGGACCGCGGATCGGGGACGAGGGCAGAAACGCCGTTCGTGGGCACTCTGGCGAAAACGTGGGCGAGTAACGCAGGATGCCTCTCTCCCCGTGTGCAGCAAGGCGAAAGGAGGTGGCGCAGCAGCAAAGATCGTGAACCAGCGATCTGTGTAGTATCTCGTACCTCGTTCACAAGGAGCTGAAAGATGGCTGAGAAGAAACTGACACGTCGCGCTTTCCTGCGCGTCTCCGCGATGGCACTGATTGGGGCTGCCGTACAAGCCTGCGCCCAGCCTGCCCAACCGACCACCGCCCCCGCCCAACCGACCACCGCCCCCGCCCAACCCACTACTGCCCCTGCTCAACCCACCGCAGCTCCGGCGCCCAAGTACGGCGAAGCACCCATGCTCGCCGAGCTGGTGAAGGCCGGCAAGTTGCCGCCTGTGGAAGAGCGTCTGCCCAAGGATCCGCTGGTCCTGCCAGTGGTGAAGGAGATCGGCGTGTACGGCGGCACCTGGCGTCGTGTGCACATCGGCGCTAGCGACATCGGTGGCGGTGCGGGCCGTCTCGTGCCGGAGGCGTTGATCCAGTTCAGCGCGGACGGTAGCGCGTTTGAGCCCAACATCTTTTCCAAATGGGAGATTTCCGATGGTGGCAAGACCTTTGTCTTCCACCTGCGCCAGGGGATGAAGTGGTCCGACGGCGAGCCGTTCACTGCGGACGACATCATGTACAACTATGAGGACGTGTACCTGAACAATGAGCTCAACGTCAACGTGCCGGCCTGGCTCCGGTTCGGCGGCGAGACCGGCGTGGTGGAAAAGCTCGACGACTTTCGTGTCCGCATGAAGTTCGTCAAGCCTTATCCGTTGCTCATCCAGGTCTTCGCCGAGCCCGGATACTTTAATCACCCCGCGCACTATGCCAAGCAATTCCACGCCAAGTATGCGGACAAGGCCTCCCTCGATGCCAAGATGAAGGAAGCCCAGGTCGAAACGTGGATGGCGCTCTATGGCACCTACGTGGGCACCGGCAACCAGTGGTACGACAACGTCAACCTCCCCACGCTGTTCGCCTGGACCACCAAGAGCCGCGTGGCCGATACAGTTCATCGCATGGAGCGTAACCCTTACTTCTGGAAGGTGGACCCGAAGGGCAACCAGCTTCCTTACATAGATGTCCTCCAGCATGACCTGGTCACCGGCGGCACCGATATCATCATGACCAAGGCGATCTCGGGCGAGATCGACATGCAGGGCCGTCACCTGGGCGATCGCGCGCTGCTCATGGAGAACCAGCAAAAGGGCAACTACAAGATCTACATCTGGACGGCGACGGTGGGAGCGAGCCACCAGGTGATGTTCAACATGAGTTTCCGCGCCGATGAGGTCAAGGCCAAGTACCTCCAGGACAAGAAGTTCCATCAGGCGTTCTCGTACGCCATGAACCGCCCGGACTATAATAACGTGATGTGGGCCGGCATGGCCAAGATCCGCGCGGCGACGACCATTCAGGAGTCTGCCGACTTTGTCCCCGAGTTCGAGAAGCGCTATATCGAGTACGATCCCGTCAAGGCGAACAAGATGCTGGACGAGCTCGGGCTGGACAAGCGAGATGCCGAAGGATACCGCATCGCGCCGGAGAACGGCAAGACGCTGGAACTGATCCTGTATCTATCCACCGGCTATGGCACTGCGGGCGGTATGGTCGCCGAGTATGCGAAGCAAGTGGGCCTGAAGGTGGTGCCCAAAGAGGAGGAGCGCTCCATCCACTATCAGCGCATGGCGGCGAACGAGCTGGAACTCTCCATGTGGGGCATGGACGGCGCTATCTATCCGGTGTGGCTCAACTATGCCTGGTGGATCTCGCCGGTCTGGCAACAGGGGTCGAGCCGCATCGGACCGGCCTATGGTCTGTGGCGCACCAGCGGCGGCAAGGACGGGATCAAGCCGGAGGGCGACTGCTGGAAGATGTACGAGCTCCTTGAGGCGGCCTGGCTGGAAGTGGACAACGCCAAGCGGATCGAGTTGTGCAAGCAGATGCTGGACATCGCCTCGGAGAACGTGTGGACCTGCGGCCTTGGACAGATCACCGACTCGCTGATGTTGGTCAAGAACAACTTCTTTAACGTGCCGGAGCACGCTATCTCTGACTGGGTCTTCCGCACAGAGAAGAACACCCACCCAGAGCAGTACTTTATGAGGAGCTAGTGCAGTCTGTGCGGCTTGCCCTGCGGCGTGGCGGCAAGCGTGCGGCGCCGCAAGGGTTGGTTTGTGCGCTGGGACTACGGCAGGGCTTCCCCTGCCGTAGTCCTCTATCCTTCGCCTGGAGGATGCGATGCTACAATATATCGCGCGACGGGTCATGCTGATGATCCCGACCGTGTTTCTGATCTCGGTGGTATCCTTTGTCCTCATTCAATTGCCGCCTGGCGACTATTTGACCTCTATCGTGGCGACGATGCAACAGAGCGGCGATCACCTGACGCAAGAAGCGCTGGACCGGCTCAAGCGAGAGTATGGTCTCGGCCAGCCGATCTACGTGCAGTACGCCAAGTGGATGTGGGGTATCTTCAGCCGTGGCAGCTTTGGCCGCTCTTTCTTCTGGAATCGCCCGGTCACCGAGCTGATTGCCGACCGCCTGGCTGTCACGGTGATCCTCACGTTGACGACCATGATCTTCACCTGGGTGTTGGCTTTGCCGATCGGCATCTATTCGGCGACGCACCAGTACTCCAAGCTGGATTACCTATTCACCTCCATTAGCTTCATTGGGCTGGCCACGCCTGACTTTTTGCTGGCATTGATTCTCATCTGGCTGGCTGTCGTGTATCTAAACCAGAACATGGCGGGGCTCTTTTCTCCCGAATACGCCGATGCGCCCTGGAGCTTGGCCAGGTTGATCGATATGTTCAAGCATATCGCGGTGCCCATGATCATCTCCGGCACCTCTGGGACGGCAGGCCTGGTGCGCGTGATGCGCGGTAGCCTGCTGGACGAGCTGAACAAGCCATACGTTATCACCGCGCGCGCCAAGGGGCTTTCAGAGAATCGGCTGCTCTTCAAGTACCCTGTGCGCGTGGCCATCAACCCCTTTGTCAGCACTATCGGCTGGTCGCTGGCCACCCTTTTTTCGGGTGGCACCATCGTCGGCGTCGTGCTGGGTCTGCCAACGATCGGCCCCCTGCTGCTGAGCGCCCTGATGGCGCAAGATATGTACCTGGCGGGGAGCATCCTCTTTATCATCAGCATCCTGACGGTGATCGGCACGCTCATCTCCGATATGCTGCTGGCCTGGGTGGACCCGCGCATTCGCTTTGAGGGAGGTACGCGATGAGCGAGACTGAAGAGCGGATCGCGACATCCTCACCGGGAGGCGCAGTATTGGGTTTGTCGTCGGCGGAGGAGGAAAAGATCCTCACCGCCTCGCAATGGAAACTGATGTGGTGGAAGTTCCGCCGGCACAAGATGGCGATGGTCGGTGGCGCTTTCATCGCGTTAATGTACTTTATCGCGATCTTCTGCGAGTTTCTGGCGCCCTATCCGTTGGACAAGCGCGACTCGGGTCACGTGACGGCCCCGCCGCAACTGCTCCGCTGGAGGGACTCGGAGGGCAGGTTCCACCTGCGCCCCTTTGTCTATGGTCTGAAAGAATCCATTGACCCGTACACCTGGCGGCGCACTTTTAGCGAGGATCCCACCCAGGTCGCGCCGGTCTATCTCCTTGTGCGACGTGACGAGTACAAGCTCTGGGGGCGTTGGACCACAAACCTGCATCTCTTTGGCGTCAAGGGCGAGAAAGAGACCTGTTTCTTGTTGGGCACGGATAGCCTCGGCCGCGACCTGTTCTCGCGTATCCTGTACGGGGCGCGCATTTCCCTCTCTGTGGGCCTGCTGGGTGTGCTGATCAGCCTGGTGATTGGCGCGGTGTTGGGTGGCGTCTCTGGTTATTACGGCGGTGTCATAGACACGATCGTACAGCGCATCATCGAGCTGCTGCGCTCGATCCCCACCATCCCGCTCTGGATGGCGCTCTCCGCGGCGCTGCCGCCGGGACTGCCGCCACAGCAGGTGTACTTTGGCATTACCATCATCTTGTCCATCATCGGCTGGACGGGCCTGGCGCGCGTCACGCGCGGCAAGATCCTCTCGCTGCGCGACGAGGATTTTGTGATGGCGGCCCGGATCGGTGGCACGTCAGAGGGACGCATCATCGTCTGGCACCTGCTGCCCTCGTTCTTCAGCTACCTGATCGTGTCTGTGACGTTGTCCATTCCCGGTATGGTGATGGGCGAGACCTCACTCAGCTTTCTGGGGCTGGGGATGCGGCCGCCCTATACGAGCTGGGGCGTGCTGTTGAGCGAGGCGCAGAACATCGGCAACATCGCGCACCGGCCCTGGATGCTCATCCCGGCGCTTTTCCTCATTGCCACTGTCTTTGCCTTTAACTTTCTTGGCGACGGCCTGCGGGACGCCGCCGACCCGTATGCGCGATAGTGCGTACAGGAACCTCAGGGTTGCGATGATCGCTGTGCGCGACGTGCGGCGCGCACCCCTGAGGTTTTTGTGTGCCCGCTTTTCTCGTGAAAGGAGCTGCCATGACGCAGACAGACTGGCTTGATCGCTTGATCCCGCTGCCGCAGCAGGTTACTGTGGAGCGCGCGGCGCGCGTGCCCGCAGAGAAGATCGGCATCGTGTGCGAGGCGCCGCTGGCGCCGCCCGTGCGCACGGCACTGGAGCTGCTGGCACGCTTTGCGCAGGGCGCAGGCGAACGCGCCGTGTTTGTGATCCGCCTCACGCTGAGCGGGGAGAACGCGCGGCTGGCAACGGTGCCGAACGCGGAGCAGGCGTATGCCATCACGCCGACGGACAACGGCCGCGGCCTGACATTGGCGGCCAATATGCCGGCGGGGTTGCTATATGCGGCGCGGACGCTGGCGCAGCTCGTGGCGTCGCCCGTTGTCATCCGCGCCGACACCGAGATCGAGCTGCCGTTGGCGCGTATCCTGGACTGGCCGGCCATCGCAGAGCGCGGGCAGTGGGGCGGCAACGCGCCACAGGATCTGGCATGGACGTCGCAGTGGAAGCTGAACACGCTGGAGGTGGATGCGGGGGCGGCCGTGGACGCGCACGGCGCGCCGGTCATCCGCATGAATCGTGACCTCTTCCGGCAGGGCGCGACGCTCGGCGTCAAGATCGTGCCGTACATCATGCACCTGGAGCAGCTCGCCAAGTACGGTGGCCTGATGGACCGACCGGAATACACCAGCACCCCCGACCCAAACGCGCCGCTGCCCAGCGACTATATCCCCGGCCTGTGCATGTCCTCTCCCGCGACGCAGGAACTGATCACGGCGTGGTTGATGCGCGCCGCCGAGATCGAGGGTGTGCGCGACATCCAGGTGTGGCTCTCAGAGGATGCCGCGCCCTGCTATTGCCCCCGTTGCGTGGGCCAGGAGCCGTATGGGTTGGAGGTGGCATGCCTGGTGCGGGCGCTGCGGCGGGTGCAAGAGACGCACCCGCACGTGCGGCTGCGCATCCTGACGACGCAGGGGAGCTATCCGGTGAACGATCGGGTGCTGGCCGCCGTGCCGGAGGATGTGGGCGTCAGCTACTATGAGGGGCGGCGTACCTACGACTCGTCCTATAACCCGATGATCTACCCGCTCATGGAAGAGTATGCGCGCTCAGGCCGCTGGCTAGGCGTCTACCCGCAGATCACGCAGGTCTTTCGCACCGTGTTTCCATGGACCGCGCCGCAGTTCATCCGGTATCGCGCGCAGGAGTTCGCCGACAAGGGGCTGGCGAACGTGATCGGCTATGCCGTGCCGTCGAACCGCTGCCACGAGTTCAATGTGATGGCGCTGGCCGAGTGGACGTGGCATCCGCACGGTCGCATGCCGGAGGAGTTCGCCCGCGCCTATGCGACCGTTACCGGCATCGCCGATCCGGACCGCTTTGCTCGATGGGCGCTCCTTGCGGGGGCAGCGGGATGGGCGCTGGCGGACAGCCGCTTCGACGTCAACATCATCTATGACTGCGCGCTGTGGGATCGGCCCGAGACGACCTTTGCCGAGCGCTATCGCGACGCCAGGATCAGCGACGCGGCGTTCTACGACAGCGCCATCGCGCAGGCCAACGATGCGCTGGCGCTGGCGCGCGAGATCGGCCACGCCGACCTGATCGCCGAGTCCGAGTGCACGCTCTGCTCACTGCAGGCGTTTGGCCTGCTGCGTGATGTCGTGCCGCTGCTCAAGGGAGCGTCGCTGGATGCGTCGCAGCGCGCGGAAGTGGTAGCGGCGCTGGACGAGCTGGAGCGTTGCGCGTATGTCCTGCGCACGCGGCTCATCGAGTGGGGCACGCGCGTGCTGCCTGGCGACAAGCTGCCGAGCCGCTTGCTGGATACCGCTGCGTCACTGCTGCGGGTCTGCGACGGGGCATATCGGCTGGCGGCGCGCCACGGCATCGCTGACCCGCGCCCGGCGTATCGGCTCCGCCCGCTGGCGACATGGAGCGAGCGCGATTTCGTGGCGTCGCCGCGCGCGCGGCTGCTGATCAACCTGGAGGAGCTGGTGCCGCCAGAGGGGGGCAGCTATCACGTGGGGTTCGATTTCACCGCCAGTGCGTGGGGCGCGGATGTGGCCCACGTAGCGGTAGTAACGCCAAGCGGGGAGCGTGCCGGCGAGAATCTGTTGGCCGAGACGCCCGACCGCGTTACACACATCGGGCGATGGGATCGGTGGTACGAGATGCGACTGGCGATCCCACCGCGCCCGCCCACTGGCCCGCGCCTGCTGGCCGTCACGTTGACCGGCACGCCGACGGGTGCGCCGCCGGAGCGGAGATCGTGCGATGGCGTCATCAGCCTGCGCCGCGTCTGGGAGCGCGCCGACGCGCCGTGGCGGGACTGAATTGCCGGGAAGGAGTCGCTGCGACAGATCGCGAGCCATTGTCTTGATGGTCTATATCATCCTTGACGGAGGTGTGGTGTGGCAGATGATGTGAGGCAGTTCATCCCGTTGCCGGACAAGCCGGTGCGTGAGTTGACGCCGGAGGAGATGATTATCTTTCGGCAGTGGATGGGGTTCGAGCCGGGAGGCGGCGTCGTGCCGTATCCCACGCCAGAGGAGGCGGAGAACCGCCGTCGGCGCGAGGAGTGGAAGGCCCGCTATGCGGGCAAGAGCGCACTGGAGCCGCGCCTGCTGATCCGGCAAGAGCAGGTGGACCAGCTCAACGCCAACGCGGCGCGCAACCCGGAGACGCGCAAGTGGCGCGAGGAGCTGCTGGCGCTGGCCGAGGAGGCGCTGACGCTGCCGGAGGATTTCTTTGCCAGCTTTATCCCGGAGCTGGGGCCGTGGAATGCAGGTGGCAACTATTGCCCGGCATGCATCGGCGTCAAGTCGCCGGAGGGGATCAATACCTACTTCTGGAGGTGGGACTGGCGAGATCCCGATCGGCTGGAGTGCCCCTTCTGCGGCACGGTGTTCCCGAACGCCGCGTATCCGGAGAACGGGGAGCTGGTGCTGCCGCGCACCGGCAAGCGCTATACGTTTTACGTGCGTCCGGAGGAGCTGGCAACGGCGGACTGGCGGCTGGGCGAGAAGGCGGCGCGCCATGTGGATCAACCCACACACGTCTCCTTTGTGGGCAACATTCGCTCGCTGAAGATCATCTGGGCGCTGGACCTGGCGTACAAGCTGGCGCTGGCGTATGCGCTGACCGGCAAGGCGGCATACGTGACGGTGTTCGAGCGCATCCTCAGCCGCTTTGCGGATGTGTACGGCGGCTATCTGCTGCAAAGCTACTTTCACGACGTGTGCGATGCCGACCCCGGCTACGCGGTGGACCATGCTGATGCATTGCCCACCGTGTTCAAGCGCAACGCCGTGATCAGTGTCTACGACGGGCGGTACGGCTGGGGCCATGAGAGGACGACGACGCGCGTCACGCGCGTGGCGACGGGGCTGTGGGGTTCCAGCCGCATCGGGCGGGAGCTGTGCGAGACGAGCATCCAGTTGCTGCGCCTCTTGCAGGCGTATGACTTGGTCGCGCCTCTGATCGCGCCGGAGACGCGCCGCCGCATCGAACAGGATTTCCTCCTGGAGCTGTACCTGGACGTGCGCGCCTACGAGTATATCACCAACAAGGCAGGTTCGGTGCGCGGCGCGCGCGTCGCCTTCGGCCTGATGTACGACGAGCCAGCCGAGCTGGACGCGGGGCTGGAGGGCTACTACCGCATCCTGCAAGGGCAGTTTCACCCGGATGGCTCGGTGAAGGAGACGCCGGGCTACGGGCACATGCCCATCGGGCAGGACCTCTGGAAGGTGCCGGAGATGCTGCGCGGGCGCATGGACCTCTATGCGGAGGGACTATACCCGGCGGCGCTGCGCTTCTTTGGCGACCTGACGACGCCGCTGCGCATCTGGCCCTTGCTGGATGACACCAACTATGGCGCGACCGCGTCGCGCATCGTGTCGGATGTGGCGCGGGCGCGGCTGGGCATTGACATCGTAACGCGCGACCCGCGGCCCTCCGAGTTCGCCATGTTCAACCTGCCGCTGCCTGCCGAGCCGCCGCCGCCGATCCCGCACGCAGCGCTGAACCGCTACTATGAGGGGCGTCGTCTGGTGTGCCTGGGGTATGGCGCGGGCGAGGGCGGCATCCAGCTCTTTATGACCGGCGAGGACGGCTGCCGTATCCACCGTCATGCCGATTGCCTGAACATCCAGCTCTACGCCGGCGGCCGCGAGATCTTTCCCGATCTCGGCTACATCTGGGATCACCCGGGCAACCGCTGGGTGAAGGCCACCGCCAGCCACCAGACGGTGGTGATAGACGAGCAAAGCATCCACTGGGCGGACGTGAGCACGCTGCACGCCATCCGCACCGCTAGGCCGGACCGCTATGCGGATATGAGCGTGCCGCTGACCGGCGGCGGGCGGCTGCGCCGCGCCGTCACGCTGCTGGCCAAGCGGGATGGGCTGCCGATCTTGGTGGACGTGATGGACGTTACGGGCGGGCAAACGCACGACTATCAGATGCGCGTCCTCACACCGCCGCATGGCCTCACGCTGGAAGGAGAGGCGCTGCGCCCGCGCGCCACGCTGTATCAGGCGGACTCGTACTATCCGCTGCTCGACTTTCAGACGGGCGGCGCGCGCGTCGCCGGCTGGACCGCCACGTGGAATCAGGGTGGCCAGTATGTGCGCGCCACAGTGCTCGTGCCATGCGACGAGCTGATCACCTATCGCTCTCCCGGCTGGCGCCACCCGCTGGAAATCACCGCGCACCCGGACAAGTATTTTGACACTGTGGTGTTGCGCAAGACGGGTGGCCAGAGTCGCTATGTGGTGGTCTACGAGGTGTACCGCGAGGCGCCGCTGTTGCAGGTGGCCATGCTGGCCGAAGCCGCAGAGGGCGTGATGGTGGCGCTGGATGTCGCCGGGATGGCGCAGACGGTGTGCGTGCCATAACACTTGACATAACTAAAGGGCGTGGGAGGCGCAGCACCGTCTCTCGCGCCTTTTTCGTCTATAGCCGGAGCCTACAGCCCCGCGCGCGGACCGCCTCAGCCGGGGCGCGTGGGGGTGGCGGTAGCGGTTGGTGTGGGGGTCAGCGTGGCCGCGGGGCGCACCCAGAAGCTGCGCGTGGGGCTGGTATAGACTACGCCCTCGCACTCGTTGCTCACCCACCAGTGCCAGGGGCCCAGCGCCTCGTCTGGCAGCGGCGCGGTCTGCGTGTAGGTGGCGGTAAAGGGGGAGGTCACGTTATCCGGCGGCAGCGTGAGCTCGCTCCCCTGCGGCCCGTGCAGGTGGAGCAGCGGCCCGCACGGCACGCATGTCCACATGAACGACCAGCGGTCCGGGGGCACTGGCTGCGGCAGCGTCGCGCCGTCCGCTGGGGTGAAGAGGAAGGGCTCCACCGGCAGCGAGGTGGGTGTGCGCGTGGGCGTGAGGGTGGCGGTCGCCGTCGGCGCGGCGGTGCTGACGTGCTGCCGCAGGATGAGCGGCAGGTGCAGCGGTGGTGCATCGCCTCGCGCGCCGGGTGCGAGGGCAAAGAGCAGAACACTCACAGCGACCAACATTGCAGCGCTGTGCGATCTGGACATGACCTGCTCCTTTCAGCTGCGTCCTGGTGTCGCACGCGCCTGGAGTATAACGCGGCTCGTGTGCGGTGTCAATCCGTGCCCTCTGAGCTACTCTGTCCCCACCAGCGCCGTGAGCGCCGCTCCGAACGTCATGCGCCAGCAGGCATAGTCGTGCCCGCCGTAGAACTCGACATAATGCACCGGATACCCTCTGGCGCGCAGCACGTCGCGCAGATGGCGGTGCATGCCCACGCTCGCGCTCCCCTCTCGCAGGCCGATCTCCAGGTAGAAGCGGAGCGGCAGCAATGGCGCTGCCACGTACTGGCGCGTCAGCCAGCCGAACTCTTCCGGGTCCGTCTCTGATTCCTCCCACCGGGAGCCGGGCCGCCACCAGAACGCGCCCGATTGCGCCAGCACGTTGCCAAAGAGGTAGGGCAGGTGCAGCGCGCACCATGCCGCGGCCAGCCCGCCATAGCTCGCGCCGCCGATCACCGCCTGCGCCGGGTCGAGGCTCACGTGGTAGCGCGCGCGCACCCAGGGCACCAGCTCCCGCGCCATGAAACGCAGCAGCGGCGCGGCGCAGGTCAACTCGCGGTCGCGCACGCCCTCGGCATTGTCTACCAGCACCGCGACGAGCGGCGGGATGCGCCCCGCGGCGATCAAGTTGTCCAGGATGGATGGGGTGGGGATCTGCGTAACATAATCGTGCCCGTCGAAGAGCACGAGCAGGCCGTATGGGTCGCCGTCGCGGGTGTAGCCGGGCGGCGTATAAGTCCAGATGGCGCGCTGGTTGCCCAGGATGCTGCTGCAGAAGGCGTGCTCGCTTGTCTCTCCCGCTGGCACATCCGGACGCCGCACCCAGTCGCGCGCCGTCGGCGCGTCCGGCCCGTAAAAGACGGAGCGGCGGAACTCGGCACCGAGCTTGCGGATGGGCTGCACGATGGTGTCTGGATTGAGGGGGTCGGCGCGCAACTGGCGCAGCCGTGCCGCCAACTGCTCCGGGCTGGGGAGCTCCAGCGGCACGTCCGGCGCAAAGTAGTAGCTGCCGCACGCGTCGCGCCGCACGCGGTAGCTCTTATGCCAGAGATCAGACCCGGGCAGACGCGACATGAGCATGGTGTCTGGCTGCGCGAGCTGGCCCAGATCGCTGATGACAACCACGTGGCCCGCATCCGCCGCGCGATAGAGGAAGGTCAGCAACACATGCGAGCGCGCCAGGGGGTCTTCCGCGGGCAGCGGCTCAAAGAGAGGCGTGCCGCTCCCCGCCACCTCGCGCCAGAAAGCATCCAGGGGGGCGTTCCCGGCGTCGAGCTGGGCTTGTAACGCGCGGATGCGCGGGCTAAGGATCGGTTGCGGTTCCGACATGGCGGCCCCCCTTCGGCGGTGTGCTGCTGCATCTGAGTATATGCGAGGACAGAGTCCCGCGCAAGCGACACCGGCGGCGTGTTTGCGCGCGCGGGCGGATGATGGTACGATGCGACCGGCAGGGGAGGGAGGTGGGGCGTATGGAGCGCTACCGTGTGGGGATCGTGGGGTTGACCGGCATTGCCGCTGACGGGACGGCGGCGGGACCGATTGCCGCGTTTGGCGACGTGATGCCGCACTCGCACGCCGCGGCGTACGCTATGCTGTCGGAGTGTGAGGTGGTGGCGGCCTGCGACCTCGTGCCGGAGCGGTGCGACGAGTTCCGCGCGCGCTGGGCCGACACCTGGCCGGAGGTGGCCACCTACGGCGACCATCGGCAGATGCTGGCGCGGGAGCGGTTGGATATCCTCAGCGTCGCCACCTCGGATCACCGGCACGCCGACATCGTCGTGGATGCAGTGGCGGCGGGCGTGCGCGGCATCTTTTGCGAAAAGCCGATCGCCACGTCGCTGACGGATGCGGATCGTATGATCGCTGCGGTGGAGGGCGCTGGCGTGGCGATGTTGGTGAACCACAGCCGCCGCTGGTTCCCCGAGTTCCAGCAGGCACGGGAGATCGTCCGCAGCGGCGAGCTGGGCACCCTGTCGCGCATCGTGGCGTGCCATGGCGGGCCGCGCGCCATGCTCTTCCGCAACGGCACGCACATGATTGACACCATCAACTTTTTTGCTGAATCCGAGCCGCTCTGGGTGATCGCCGAGCTGGACCCAGGCCATGAGCAGTACGGACTAGCCTATGCAGGCGACGGCGGGCGCGATCCAGCGACGGATCCGGGAGCTACGGCGTGGATCCACTACCGCAACGGTGTGAGCGCGCTCTATTGCGGCTCCAAGCGGACTGCTGTGCCCTTTGAAGTGGACCTGCTCTGCGAGCGGGGGCGCATTCGCCTGTCGCCGGGTAGCGCGCAGATGGAGACGCCCGGGCCGCGCGGCGCACCGCTGGTCCAGCGGCTGTCCGCGCCACAATATCGTTACAGCGACACGGTGGCGGCGATCCGCGAGCTGATCGGGATGATGCGGGGTGGCGTGGTGGGGCAGTCCCCACCGTGCGACGCGCGCCAGGCGCTGGAGATCATCTTGGCGATTCTGCGCTCGCAGCATCTGGGCAACGTGCGCGTGGATCTGCCGTTGTAGCGCTATCGGAGGAGGCTGAAGTTGCGCAAGGTTCGCTTTGCCCTCATCGGGGTGGATCACCCGCATACGGCTGGGTTTCGCGAGAACTTGCTGCTGATGCCAGAGGTGGAGATCGCAGCGCTCTACGACCCTGCGCCCGACGTGGCGCGGGAGCTGGTGCAGCCCGCGCTGCGGGACCGACCTGTCTACGGCGATCTGCCCACCTTGCTGCGCGAACAGCGCCCCGAGGCAGTGCTGATCGCGCTGCCCAACGACGCCACGCCGGATGCCATCGTGCAATCCGCGCGCGCCGGAGCGCACGTGTTCGCGGAAAAGCCGTGCGCGCGCACCGCGGTCGAGTTCGCGCCGGCTGCGGCGGCGATCGCGCAAGCGGGGGTGCGTTTCTGCACCGGTTACCTGCGGCGCGTCTCGCCCATCGGCGAAGCGATTCGGCAGGCGGTGGCCGACGGGCTGCTGGGGCGGCTCATTTCCACAGAGGCGCGATGGATCACGACCAGCGTACAGGTGCGCGACCCGACGCACTTTCTCTTTAGCGCGGCGCGGAGCGGCGGCGGCATCCTGCACTGGCTTGGCTGCCACTGGCTTGACTTCACTCGCTGGGCCACTGGCGCAGAGGTTACAGAGGTAGCGGCGGTGTTGGACACGCTCAGCGGCGAGACGATCGGCGTCGAGGACACGGCAGCGCTGGCGCTGCGTTACAGCAACGGCATGATCGGCTCGCTGCACGCCGCCTATGTAACCGACAGGGCGATCGATCAGCTCTTCTTTGGGCTGCGGGGCATGCTTGGCTGGGTTGTGTGGGAGCGCAGCGGCCCGGAATGCACTATCCACAGCACGCATCCCGCCTGGCGCGCGGCGCCCACACGTGTGCTGCGCTTTGAGCCGGACCTGAGCGGTGGTTATGGCGGTGCGGCGGGCATCTTGCTGCTGCGGCGTTTCATCGCCTCCTTCCGCGAGGGCGTGCCGCCGTTGTTCACGCCGGATGACGCACGACGTGTGTTGCAGATACTGGATGCGGCGCATGAATCGGCGAAAAGTGGTCGCCACATCGCGCTTGCGGTGTGAGGCTGGAGTGTCGCGAAGGGAGATTGTCATGCACTGGCGCTTGCTGCTGGCAAGACGGGTGTGGCTCGTGCTGCTGGTGCTGGCCGCCTTGAGTGGCTGTCGCCGTGGCAGCGCCACGGTGACGCCAGCGGCGCCCGTGGCTACTGCCTCGCCTACCGCCACTGCGGTGCGGCCGACGATGATAACGGCTACTGCCACGCCGTCGCGGACAGTGTCTCCCGTCCCCCCGGCAACTCTCACGCCGAGTCTGGCGCAGAGTCCTACCGACACTCCGTCATCAACCTGGATGCCATCGCCCTCGACCGCGAACCCATCGCCCACACTGACTGCACTTGCTACGCTCGCCGGCACGCCATCCCTAACGGCCGCTGTGACCAACACGCCCACCACTTCGCCATCGCCCACCGCTACTGGGCTGTTGCGTCGCGTGGTTCTGTCCGGGGAGCTGGCGGCGCTGCAGGTGGCGGGTGAAGTCCGTTGGGATGCGGTGCGCCTCGAATGCCTGGATGCCACGAGGCGTGTGCTGGAGCGGCTAGCGCTTGGCGCGACGAGCGCGGAGGTGCGATTGCCGCAGGGCACAGCGTGGGTGAGGTTGTGGATCGGCGAGGCGCTGGGCGGTGCGGCCTGGTGGCAGCGATGGGATAGCGCCACGGTGGCCGCGACAGATGGGACGATCGCGTTGGCGATCTCGCCCGTCAGTCGCCCGCCCACCGATACCCCTGTGCCGACGCCCACTTCACCGCCGCCGACTGCGGCGCCCGGCTGAGGGTAGGCGGTCTCACCCGTCGGGCGAGACGTTCATAAGGTCGCTGCTGGGCGTCTGGCGTGGTATCATGTTTGACATAACTATAACGAACGTGAGGGCTACTGCCGCATGGAGACAGGGCGGGGCAGGATAGAGGCAGCGTTCTCGCCGGAAGGCGTGCCTGAGATCCCGGCCGTGATCTGCTACGAGGGGATATACATCCGCGATCACTGGCCGGAGTTTGAGGCGGGTCCATGGTGGGTGCGTGAGGCACCAGATCCGGAACGGCAGTTGGCGTGGCGTAGCCGTGTGATCGAGCGCACGGGACAGGACTGGTTTGAACTGCCGGTCAGCATGCCACGGGACGAACGCGCGCGTACAATCGTAACGATGCGATCCGACGGTGTGTATCGCGTCAATGGGCGCACTGGCCGGGCAGTGCGGCTGCAAGAGCCGCACGTGGGCGGTTGGACGGCAATGGGTGCGATCGAATCGGTCCGGCCCGAGCGGCTTGCCACAACCCCGGACGAAGTAGATGCGCGCGTGCTAGTCGCGGTGCGTGACGTGTCGGGCGCGATGGCGGCGGGTTGTGGTGATCTGGCTAGGGCCATGCTGCAGCGACACGGCGACCTGTACCCGATCCGGCATGTGGCGTCTCCGCTTTGGAGCTGCTATAGTCTGTGGGGCTTTGAGGGGATGATGACCATGATCGTGGAGCGGCCTGGCCTTGTGGCGCACGCGTGCCAGCGTTTCTTGGAGCGTGCCCTGCAGGATGTGGCGTGGGCAGCCGCGCTGGGCGCTGCCGGCATCTGGATCGAAGAGTGCCTCACGGACATGATCAGCCCCGCCGCGTTTCGTCGGCTGAACCTGCCGTACCTGCGCCCGCTGGTGGAGGCGATCCGGGCGGCGGGGATGAGGAGCATCTACTACTACTGCGGCAATCCGGCGGGCAAGTGGGATCTGCTGCTGGACGCAGGAGCTGATGCGCTGGCGTTGGAGGAAGGGAAGAAGGGCTTTGCCATAGATATCGAGGATGTGGTGGCGTGTGTGGCAGGACGATGTACGGTATTAGGCAATCTGGACGCGATTCAGCTGCTGCCGTATGCCAGCGACGAGGAGCTGCGCACTGAGATCGCGCGGCAGATCGCCGCCGGACGGCGCAATGGCAGTCGCTTCATCATGAGCATCGGCAGTCCGGTCACGCCGGGCACACCAGTGAGTCGTGTGCGCCGCTATTGTGATCTGACACATGCCTTGGGAAAGTAGGAGCGGTCTCCATCATGGTATGGGCGCATCTTTTCGCGTAGTGATAACACTAACCCTCACCTCTGTAACTATGAAATCAAACCATTAAGATCAAAGCGCTATGCGAAGCTTGTTTCTCGATTCGATGATGTGCTGTTGAATGCTCGCGTAGAGGGTGGGGGATTCGTGCAATGTCGCAGGGTAAAGGTCGAGAAGGGCAGCGCTAGTGGCCGCCCCTCTCGACCGCGAGAACAGATCCACACGCCTACATGCGTAAGCGCAACGTCTTGATCTCGAACGGACGAAACTGTAGCGCAATCCTATCGCTGTCGAGTGCCAAGGGGCCGATCTCTTCTTCTAGCATATTCGTCTGTACGGCGCTCCGCACCGGCAGCGTTGTCGTCAGCGTGCAGGGAGTCGCCATCCGCTTTGCCTCGTACATCCGCACGATCACATCGCCGGAGCCGTCCTCCGCCGGCTTGACCGCCTCGATCACGATGTTGGGCGCGTCCACAACCAGGCAGGAGCGCTCGCCTGCGGC
>JAIOAV010000057.1 GCA_019873665.1 Chloroflexota bacterium | reverse complement strand
TCCAACCTGATCGTGATGCAGTGCACCACCTATCACGACACGTACAAGAACATCCGCTGCTGCGGCGAGTTTGTGTTCAACTACCCCACCGTGGACATCATGCCGGCGGTGATCAAGGCGGGCCGGGACAAGGAGAGCCCGGCGCTGAACGAGGTGGAGGCGATCGGGTTGACGCCGATCCCCGCCACGGTGGTGCGGCCGCCGCGCATTGCCGAATGCACCGCACATGTGGAATGCCGCCTCATCTCGCATCGCGCCACTGAGGTGCGCCAGCGTGGTGAACTAGTTGTCATCGTCGGGCAGGTGGTGGCCGCATCGGTGGAGGACGTAGATGACATCTACAAAGGCCGCATCCTCTACACCGAAAGCGACTATTACGCGCCCTGCCCGGTGGATCGTCTCACACGATGGCCGGGAGAATAACGCACTCATCAACTGCCCATGTCTGAGGAGGGGAGATGAACTTGAGAGAGCTGATTCGCAAGAACCGCAGCTATCGCCGCTTTGACCAGAGCCAACCCATAGCATTGCAGACGCTGGAAGAGCTGGTGGAGCTGGCGCGCTTTTCCGCCTCTGCTTCCAACCTGCAACCGCTGAAGTTCGTGCTATCAGTGGACCCCGCGATGAACGCGCGTATCTTTGCCGACCTGCGCTGGGCGGGCTATCTGCCCGAGTGGGGCGGGCCGAAGGAGGGAGAGCGTCCCAGCGGCTATATCATCATGCTCACCGACACCGAGATCCGCAAGGAAGCCAGCACCGACGTCGGCATCATGGCGCAGTCCATGATGTTGGGCGCGACAGAAAAGGGGCTGGGCGGCTGTATGTTGGGCGCGGTTGACCGCGAGGACTTGCGCCGCGTGCTGGAGCTGCCGGAACGGTATGCCATCTCGCTGGTGCTCGCGCTGGGCGTGCCCGCCGAGACCGTCGTGCTAGAGGATGTGGGCCCCGATGGCAGCATCAAGTACTATCGCGACGCGCAAGACGTGCACCACGTGCCCAAGCGCCCGCTGGACGAGCTGATCCTGAAGCGCATCGGCTGAGCGCGCCCTGGAAGCGCTGCCGTCCCTCCCGCCGGCTACCCGGCGGGAGGTTTTTCGTTGAGCACGATCACCTTGATCACCTGGTCGGGGTGCGCGTGGGCAAAGGCAAACGCGGCGGGCGCATCCTCCAGCGCAAAGCGGTGCGTGATGATCGGTTGCACCCGGATAGCGCCGCGCCCGACGAGGCTGAGCGCCGGCGGGAAGGCGTTGGCATAGCGGTTCACGCCGCGCAAATCCAGCTCCTTGGCCAGGATCGTCTCGATCTTGTAGGGGACGCGCTCGATCTCCGGCCAGCCCACCTGCACGATAACACCCGCCGTCGCGGTGATCTCCGGCGCGAGCATCGTCGCGCTGGAATGCCCCGCCGTCTCTAACGTGACGTCGGCGCCCTCGCCACCGGTGAGCGCGCGCACTGCCTGCACCGGCTCCTCGCGCGCGATATGCACCGGCGTCGCGCCCAGTTCGCGCGCCAGCGCCAGCCGCATCTCCTGCCGATCCAACGCCAGCACCTGCCCCGCGCCGGCCGCCAGCGCGGCCTGCACCGTCAGCAGGCCGATGGGCCCCACCCCCAGCACCGCCACCGTCGCGCCCAGCGCCAGCCGCGCGCGGTTGATGGCGTGCACTGCCACCGCCACCGGCTCGATGCACGCCCCCTGCTCCCACGACATCCCCGGCGGCATGGGGTGCGCGAAATCGGCGGGCACCGTTACATAGTCGCGCAGCGTGCCATCAATGCCCGGCACCGACAGGAAGCGCACATCCGGGCACTGGTTGTACCGTCCCATCTTGCAGTAGCGGCAGCGGCGGCACGGGATCCCCGGCTCGATCGCCACCGCCTCGCCCACACGCCGCCCGGTCACGCCCGCGCCCAGCGCCACGATCTCGCCGCATGCCTCATGCCCCGGCGTGTATGGCTCGGTTACGACGTACGGCCCCAAGGTACCCCGCGCGAAAAAGTGCAGGTCAGAGCCGCAGATGCCGTTGGCGCGCACGCGGATCAGCACCTCGCCCGCGTCGGGCACGGGGATCGGCTGCTCCTCTAGCCAGAGACGGTGGTTGGCATCCAGACGCAACACCCGGTTGATATCGGCCATCTTGACCTCCTTTGGCGATAACCGCTGCCCCGATTATAGCGCCCCGTGCGCTGCGGTCAACCGCAGCCGGGCGGGGCCATCCACTTGGCGAGGCAGGGCATCTGGCTACAATGACCGCCAAGGCAAGCACGAGTAAAGGAGGAGGATCATGGCGAGCTTTGACGGGCTTCATATGAGCTTGGGGAATCTGTCGCGGCTCTCCCACGCGCAGACGCGCTCCATCAGCCCGGAGAACTTCAGCGGTGAAAAGGGGCGGGGCGGGATGGCGACGGAGGGCACGGGCGCCAACTGCGCGCGTGACCTAGGACGCGGCTGGAAGGTGTCGCCCAGCGTGCGCGTGCCGCCGCACTCGACGCTGACGCTGGCGCAGATCGAGGGTTCGGGCGCCATCCAGCAGATGTGGATGACGGTTACCGGCCACTGGCGCTTTTCCATCCTGCGCATCTACTGGGACGGCGAGGAGACGCCCTCCGTCGAGGTGCCGGTGGGCGACTTTTTCGCCAACGGGTGGTGCAAGGCGGCACTGGTGAACTCGCTCGCTGTGGCCGTGAACCCGGGCAGCGGCTTCAACAGCTACTGGGAGATGCCCTTCCGCAAATCATGTCATATGACGTTGGAGAACATCGGCGATGAGCAGATCACTATCTACTACCAGATCAACTATACGCTGACGAAGGTGCCGGACGACGTGGCGTACTTACACGCCCAGTTCCGCCGTATCAACCCGCTCCCGTACAAAGAGGTCTATACCATCGTGGATGGCATCCGGGGATGGGGCCACTATGTGGGGACATATCTGGCGTGGGGCGTCAATAACAACGGCTGGTGGGGCGAGGGCGAGATCAAGTTCTACATGGATGGCGACACCGATTTCGCCACCATTGTGGGCACCGGCACCGAGGACTATTTCTGCGGCTCGTATGATTTCGAATATCCCAAGGGGGTGTATCGCGAGTTCTCCGGCGCATACACTGGCCTGCCGCAGGTGATCCAGCCCGACGGCCTGTACGTGTCCCAGATGCGCTTTGGCATGTATCGCTGGCACATCATGGACCCGGTGCGTTTCGAGTCGGATCTGCGCGTGACCATCCAGGCGCTGGGGTGGCGCTCCGGCGGGCGCTACCTGCCGCTGCAGGATGACATCGCCTCTGTTGCCTACTGGTATCAGCGCGAGCCGCACGCGCCTTTCCCCGCGCTGCCCGGCAAGGATGAGCTAGAGGTAATCTAGGGCGCACACAGAATGACGGGGAGAGCGTACGCTCTCCCCGTCATTCTCTTCTGCTTCAGCGTGCGGCCTCAGTTGCCGTAGGTGATGATGAGCTGCGCGCCGAAACCGCCATCGAACGACCACACCGAGCGGTCGGCGGCTCCCTCGCTGGGATACCACGCCACGCCCAGATAGTTCCCCGGCGCGTAATCAGGCCGGTCCACAAAGTGCTGCACCAGCTCGCCCACATTGCTGCTGGCGAGCCAGAAGTTGCCGGCGGCGCGGGTGGGGGTCTCCCAGATCACGTCGCCCCATGTGGGACGGTTGTACGGATCGCTGGTAAAGGGCGCGCAGCTCGCCTCGTCGAGCAGCTTGAAATGGGCAGTGTGCGCGCCGCGCCAGTAGGTGTCCGTGCGGAACTTGAGATAGGCGTTGTAGATTCGGCTTCCCGTCGGTATGTCCACCCTGAACCGCCAGAAGCCCCGGCCCCAGTATGGAACATTGATGGACCATTTCGTCGTGTTGACGCCGCCCTCTGCATTGCTGTCCGCGTCGTCGGCGCTCGCCGCGATCTTGAGCAGCGCGCTGCCCGTCGCGGCGCTTGGCGGCATCGTGGGAGTCGCGGTGGGGAGCGGCACGGCGGCCACCAGCGTGGGCGTGTTGGTCGGCGTGTCTGTGGGAGCCGGCGCCTGCGCGGTGTTCCCCTCCCGATAGTTGATCACCAACTGCGCCCCGTACCCGCCATCTTTGGACCAGACCGAGCGATCGGCGGCATCCAGCGCCGGATGCCAGGTCAGCCCGATGTAGTTGCCTGGCGCATAGTCCGGCATCTCAACAAAGTGCTGCACCAGCGTCGAGATATCCGCCGAGACGTGCCAGTAGTTGCCGGGGGTCTTACTGGGCGTATCCCACACCACATTGCCCCAGGTCGGGCGATTGTACGGATCGCTGACAAAGTTGGCGCAGTTCGCCACGTCAATCAGCTTGAGGTGGGCGATGGCGCTGCCCCGCCAGTAGGTATCGGTGCGGAAACGCAGATACGCCGACACGATGGTGCTCCCTTGCGGCAGCGGCAACTGAAAGCGCCAGAAGCCATGGTTCCATGACGGGAGGTTGACATACCAGCGGCTATACTGCACGCCGGTGTAGCCGTTGCTGTCGGCGTCATCGGCGCTGGCGGCCACCGGGATCGTGATGCTTCGCACGCCCTCGTCGGTAACCGGCGTCCATGTGGGCGTCAGCGTCGGCTTGAGGGTGCGCGTCGCCGTCGCCGTCGGCACATAGCGCGTCGAGGTGGGCGTCGGCGCGACTCCGGTGCGCGTGGCCGTCGCCGTCGGCACGTAACGTGTCCAGGTGGGCGTGGCGACTGCCGCCGTGCGGGTGGCCGTGGCGGTGGGCACATACCGCGTCCAGGTGGGTGTTGCCGTCGCCACCACGCGCGTGGCCGTCGCCGTCGGCACATAGCGCGTCCAGGTGGGCGTCGGCGCTACCGGGGTGCGGGTTGGCGTGTTCACCGCTGGCGCGGTGTTCGTGGGCATGGGCAGCGGCGAGTTGCCCACCGGCGCCCGGTAGATATGCACCGCATAGGCGCTAAAGGTGTCGCTGAAACTGCCGCTGCTCATCGAGATCATCCGATCGTTCTCAAAGAGCGCGGTAACGCTCGCCGCGCTGCTCGGCATCCCGCTGAATTGAACGGTGATCGCCTCCGCCGCCACGTTCGCCGCCAGCAAGTAGTAGTATCCCTCGTACTGCTCGAGCTTGAACTGGATGCGGTCGTAATAGCGCGTGTACTCGAACATGTCCATCATGATCTTGGTCGTCGGACCAGAGGTGATCCACGCGGTAACGACCTGCGGCGGGTCCGGCGAGAGCACGACCGCGCCGAGATTGCCGCTGCCCACGATCTCCTGGTTCAGCCGCAGCAATTCGGCATAGAACGCCGGGTAGCGCGTCGGGTCAAAGCCGGAGACCTCATAACAGATGATGCCGTCCGCGCCGCCGATCAGCGCCTGATAGATGTTGTTGCGCAGCCGCAGGGGGCCTTGCGAGTTTGTCAGGATCGGGCCGAAGGTCTCAGGCACCGCATAGAACCGCTTGCCGGCGGGCCAGAGCACCTGTCGCCCGGTGTCCATCAGGCCGGTCATCAGCGCCTGCGGATACCCCTTATAGATGGGATAGGCGCCGATCAGATCTATGTCAATCGTCTCCAGGAACGGCCGAATCTCGGAGACATCATACATACCGAGATAAGTTACCACAGGCCGACTCAGCGGGTCCTCCTCATGCACCAGGTTCAGCAGGTCCCGCATCTTGGGGATCTCGCTATATCCCGGCTCTTCCGACGGGTAAAAGCCCGCCATCACCTCCGGGCCAAAGGCCACCGCCGGCCGCACCCACTGGTCGCGCAGCGTGCTCAGCGATAGTCCCAACACCCCCGCCGGGATGTATTGATACACCTGCACGCCGCCCGCACGCGCCACAGCAAATACCTGCGGGATCGCCTCCGGGCGCATGGTGCTGTCAATGTACACACGGGGCGTGAATTGCGGGTTCTTGACCGGCTCCTCCATCACATAGTAGCCAAAGGGCATCTTGCGCGTGATGGGGCCGGTGATGTTCACCTCCTGGAAGGCCGTCTTGCTCCAGGGCGTGGTCGTGCCGCGCACATCGCGCACCTGCACCCGCACAAAGTAGCGTCCGCCTTCGTTCCACGTATGCGTGGCCTGATACGGCGTCCCGCTCGGCACTAGCGGCCCCCAGCCCGAATTTGTGCCATCATCCCAGAAAATCCGATACGAGATGGCGTCGCCATCGGGATCGGTGGCTGTGAAGGTCAGGGTGAGCGGCATGCCGACGACCCCGCTCGCCGCGCCACTGGCGGCCGGGTTGCTCGGTGCGGTGTTCGCGACGACATCGAAAGTCACCTGCGCGGGTGTTGGATCAATGTTGCCGGCTCGGTCGCGCGCCCGCACCTGGAAGGTGTGCGTGCCAGTGCTCAGGCCCAGCGCCGCCACCTCCTCGTCGCCATAACTCTTTTCCGTGCTGCATGTCCAGAGCGACCACTCGCCGCCGTCGAGGCGGTAGGAGTAGAAGGTAACGCCGGAGCCCGTGTCGCTCCCCCGCCACTCGAAGGTAAAGGGTGGCACACCGTTCGCCGTGGCACGAGTGATGCTCGTGTCAGGTGGCGCGGTATCCAGCGTGACCATGCGCGTTATCAGGGCCGACGCGCTTTGCACCCTGATCTCCTGTGTCCCTTCGCTGAGCGTCATGGTGTGGTTAAAGAGGCCACTTGACGCAACCGCCACCGAGGTGCCGTTCACCGTTACCGCAGAAATCGGCGTCACGCTGCCGCTGACGGTGAGCTGAGGCTGATTCGTTACCAGGCCGCGTTTCGGCGCATCCACTACCAGCGCAAAGCCCGCTGGCAGCGTCGCCGTGGCCCTGTACACATGCACCGCATACGGGTCAAAGGAATCGCGGAACACGCCGCCGGCCAGCGGGACGGTGCGCCCACCCTCAAAGAGCACCTCGACATTGGCCGCCGCGCTCGGCAGGCCACTGAACTCGACTGTCAGCGCGTCCGCGGCGATGTTGGTCGCAAGCAAGTAGACATTGCCCTGGTACACTTCCAGATGGTACTGCACACGGTCATACGACCGCACGTTCTCGAACTCGTCCAGCGAGATCTTGGTGGTCGGGCCGGAGACAATCCGGTGCGTTACCACTTGCGGCGGGTCGGGAGATAGCACCACCGCGCCCAGGTTGCCCGCGCCGACGAACTCGTCGCGCAGCTTGACCATCTCGGCGTGGAAGGCGGGATAGCGCGCCGCGTCAAAGCCAGACCCCTCATAGCAGATGATCCCGGCTGCGCCGCCGATCACCGCCTGATAGATGTTGTTGCGCACCAATAGCGGCCCTTGCGGATGACTCAGAATGGGGCCAAACGTCTCCGGTGCGGCGTAGAACTCTTTGCCCACCGGCCACATCGCCTGGCGGCCGCTGTCGGCGATGCCGGTCATCACCGCTTGCGGATATCCCTTGTACACGGGGTACGCGCCCATCAGATTGACATCCACCGTGTCCAGAAACGGCTGAATGTCTTCTGGGTCATAGTAGCCGAGATACGTAACGACGGGCCGGCCCAGCGGGTCGTTCTCGTGCACCAGATTGAGCAGATCCTTCATCTTGCCGATCTCGGCAGTACCAGGCTCTTCCGACGGGTAAAAGCCGGCCATCACATCCGGCCCATATGACACCGCCGGCTTGACCCACTTGTCGCGCAGTTCGGTCAGCGACAGGCTCAACACGCCCGCCGGGATGTACTGATAGACCTGAATGCCGCCGCTGGCGGCCAGGGACATAACCTCCGGAATCGCTTCTGGCCGCATGGTGCTGTCTATATAGACGCGCGGGCTGAACCCCGGGTTTTGCACCACCGGCTCTTCCACTCCAAAATAGCCAAACGGAAATGCATTGGCGGTCGCCGTCTGCGCGGCAGCGCCAGGCGACCAAGCGATGCTTGTCGTCAGTAGCGCGACAAGCAGAACAGCTAGCGACAACAGGACCTTCTTCATGTTCTTTTCCCCCCTTGGCGTGGCTCCCCAGGGAAAGTGTGCGATGGAGCAGGGACGCGTTGCGGGCTAGAGCGCTCGATGCCGGGGCGAGGCACCGATAGGTTGGCCACTCCCCCCAATATGTTGCCGGAGCATTGTCGCTGTATTACGCGACTGTAAACGCGATGTAAAACCTTGATGAAAAGTGTGCCGCTGTCAAATGACCTGTGCTCACTGCAAGTATCTTATAACAAAAAGAACTCAAACGCGAACCGGGCCTGCGAACCTCGAAACTGGACGGCCAGCGAAATCGTAACCGATTAGCGGACTTTGTCCGATTTGACAAAACCGCGCCTTTCGATTATCATGTGCTCAGTTTTGCTAGGAGGCTGCCAGAATGCCGTGCCCAGAGATGCGGAGCTACATCCGACGACTCCACACCAGCGACACAGTCGCTGGTCATCTCTTGCGTAGCACGCCTGCCTCCTGAAAAGGGTGTCCCTCACCGCCGCGGGCATGCTACTGTCCGCGGCTTTTTTGTGTCGCCAGATGACCAGCCGTGGCTTCGCCGCGGCTTTTTTGTGGGCAACCGCGGTCCGGCGACCGCCGGACATAGCGAAAGGGAAAAGAGATGCGAACGGATGCGCTCCTCGTGCTGGAGGATGGCAAGGCCTTCGATGGGATTGCGCTGGGCACTACCGGCGAAGTTACCGGCGAGGTGGTGTTCAATACCAGCATGACCGGCTATCAGGAGATTCTCACCGATCCCTCGTACAAGGGCCAGATCGTTACCATGACCAGTTCCCACATTGGCAACACGGGGATTTGCGCCGAAGACCCCGAATCGGCGCAACCGTATGTCAGCGGCCTGATCGTGCGCGAGATGTGCGACGTGCCGAGCAGTTGGCGCGCGCAGGAGAGCCTGCCCGATTACCTGGCGCGCTATGGTATTATGGCGCTCACGAGTGTGGACACGCGCAGCCTGACAAGGCACATCCGCACACGCGGCGCAATGAAGGGCATCATCTCTACCGAGAGTCACGACGTGGCGCGACTTCAAGCACTGGCCGCCGCCGCGCCTAGCGTCTCTGATCTCGATCTAGTGCGTGAGGTTACCTGTCGCGCGCCTTATACCTGGGAAGAGGGGACTGCGCCCGAATGGCGGCTGCACGGCTTCCACCACCTGCCACCCACAGGCTACCATATCATCGTCTATGACTGCGGCGTCAAGCGCAACATGCTTCGCCTGCTAGTGGATCTCGGCTGCCGCGTGACGGTGATCCCCGCGACGACCTCTGCGTCCGAGGCACTGGCGCTGCGCCCGGACGGCATCCTCCTGTCTAACGGCCCGGGTGACCCGGAACGGGTGCCTTATCTGGTGGAAACCACCCGCCAGCTCATAGGACGCGTGCCTATCTTTGGTATCTGCCTCGGCCATCAGGTACTCGGCCTAGCGCTGGGCGGTCGCACCTACAAGCTGCGCTTTGGCCATCATGGCGGTAACCAGCCAGTGCGCGATACGCGCACCGGGCAGATCACCATCACGGCACAGAACCACAATTATTGCGTGGATGTGGACAGCCTGCCTTCTGGTGATGTGGAGATCACCCACATCAACCTCAACGATGGGACCGTCGAGGGGTTACGTCATAGGCGTTGGCTCATCTTCAGTGTCCAACATCACCCGGAGGCGTCTCCCGGCCCCTATGACGCCGAGACACTCTTTCGCTACTTTATCGAGATGATCCAAGAGACCCGGAAAGGCTGAAGGTAGAGGAACATACCATGCCCAAACGGACAGATCTGCATCGCATCCTGATCATTGGCTCCGGGCCGATCATCATCGGCCAGGCGTGCGAGTTCGACTATTCCGGCACGCAGGCGATCAAGGCACTCAAGGAAGAGGGATACGAGGTCATCCTCGTCAATTCGAATCCCGCCACCATCATGACTGATCCGGATCTCGCCGACCGCACCTATATCGAGCCGCTCACGGTCGAAGTGTTGGAGCGCATCATCGCCAAGGAGCGCCCGGACGCAATCCTGCCCACCGTCGGCGGCCAGACCGGGCTGAATCTGGGCATCGCGCTGGCGGATGCTGGCATCACCGCACGCTATGGCGTCGAGTTGATCGGCGCGAACCAGAGCGCCATCCGCATGGCCGAAGACCGGCTCCTTTTCCGCCAGGCGATGATAGACATCGGCATCGGCGTGCCACGCAGCGGCCTGGCGCGCAACATGGACGAGGCGCGGGAGATCATCCGCACGGTGGGCTTCCCGGCGATCATCCGCCCCTCATTCACGCTCGGCGGCACGGGCGGCGGCATCGCCTATAATCGCCAAGAGTACGAGACGATGGTGGAGCACGGCCTAGAAAGCAGCCCGGTGCATTCCGCGCTGATCGAGCAATCGGTCATCGGCTGGAAAGAACTGGAGCTGGAGGTGATGCGTGATATCGCCGACAACTTTATCGTTATCTGCTCCATCGAGAATTTCGACCCGATGGGCGTGCACACCGGCGATAGCATCACCGTCGCGCCGGCGCAGACGCTCACCGACCGCGAATACCAGCGCATGCGCGACATGGCGAAGGCGATCATCAGCAAGATCGGCGTGCAGACCGGCGGCTCCAACATCCAGTTCGCCATCAATCAGGATAATGGCGAGATCCTCGCCATCGAGATGAACCCGCGTGTATCGCGCTCGTCGGCGCTGGCCAGCAAGGCCACCGGCTTTCCTATTGCCAAGATCGCGGCCAAGCTCGCCGTCGGCTATACATTGGACGAGTTGCCCAACGACATCACCCGCGAGACCGTTGCCTGCTTTGAGCCCTCGATTGACTATGTCGTGGTCAAGATTCCGCGCTGGAACTTTGAGAAGTTCTACGGCGTGGACCGCACACTTACGACCCAGATGAAGTCGGTGGGCGAGGTGATGTCCATCGGCCGTACCTTCCGTGAGGCGCTGCAAAAGGGACTTCGCTCGCTAGAGAACGACCGCTACGGGCTGGGCGCGGATGGCAAAGACGGAGAGTTGCAGGCCGAACACCTGGAGGAGATGCTGCGCACACCCAATGAGAAACGCATCTTCTACATCCGTCTTGCGCTGCAACGAGGGATGTCCATCTCGCAGATCTATGACCTGTCCAAGATAGATCCGTGGTTTCTGCGCCAGATCGCCTCGCTGGTAGAGATGGAGCGGGAGCTGGGACATTACACGCTGGAGACGGTGCCGCCGCGCCTGCTGCGCGAGGCGAAACGGGCCGGCTTTTCCGATATTCAGCTCGCGAATCTGCTGCATGTGGATGGCGGCGGCAAGGCGGGGGCGCTGGCCGTGCGTTACCGCCGCCGCGCGCTGGGGATCGCGCCGACCTACAACCGCGTGGATACCTGCGCCGCCGAGTTCGAGGCGTACACGCCGTACCTTTATTCGACTTATGAGACCGAGTGTGAGGCTGCGCCTACCGACCGTCGCAAGGTAATGATCCTAGGGAGTGGGCCAAACCGCATCGGCCAGGGGATCGAGTTCGACTACTGCTGCGTGCACGCGGCCTTTGCCCTGCGCGAGATGGGTATCGAGTCCATCATGGTCAACTGCAACCCGGAGACGGTCTCCACCGACTATGACACGTCAGACCGACTCTATTTCGAGCCGCTGACGTTGGAGGATGTGCTGAACATCGTAGAGCGGGAAAAGCCCTTCGGCGCCATCATCCAGTTCGGCGGCCAGACGCCGCTCAAGCTGGCGCTGGATCTGCAGGCCGCGGGCGTGCCGATCCTGGGGACTTCGCCCGATAGCATTGATCTGGCGGAGGACCGGCAGCGTTTCAACGTGCTGTTGCGCAAGATGGGCATCCCACAGCCGGAGGGCGGCACAGCCACATCGCGCGATGAGGCGCGTGTCGTGGCGCGAGAGATCGGCTACCCGGTGCTGGTGCGCCCCTCCTATGTGCTGGGAGGGCGCGCCATGGCAATCGTCCACGACCAGGAGCAGCTCGACGAGTATATGCGCGGCGCAGTAGATGCATCCCCGAGCCACCCGGTGCTGATTGATCGCTTCCTGGAGGATGCCTTTGAGATGGATGTGGACTGCATCTCGGATGGCGAGACGGTAGTCATCGGCGGCATCATGGAGCAGATCGAGCAGGCGGGGATTCACTCGGGCGACAGCGCTTGCGTCATCCCGACCTACATGGTTGATCCCAAGCACCTCCAGACGATGCGCGACTATACCACGCGTCTGGCCAAAGCGCTGCGCGTCAAAGGGCTGATGAACGTGCAATACGCCATGAAAGACGACATCGTCTATGTGCTGGAGGTGAACCCGCGGGCCTCGCGCACGATCCCATATGTGAGCAAGGCGATCGGCGTGCCGCTGGCCAAGCTGGCCACCAAAGTGATCCTGGGCCACACGCTCGCCGAACTGGGCTTCACGCAGGAGGTGCCCCCCAGGCACTACTTTGTGAAAGAGGTGGCGCTCCCCTTCCGCAGCTTTCCCACGGTGGATCCGCTTCTGGGGCCGGAGATGCGCAGCACCGGCGAGGTGATGGGCATCGCCCGCGATTTCGGCTGGGCGTATGCCAAGGCGCAGATGGCGGTGAACGCGTCACTGCCGCTGGCGGGGACGGCGTTCCTCTCGGTAGTGGACACCGACAAGGAGAACCTGGTGCCAGTGGCGCGCGGCTTTGCCGAGCTGGGTTTTCGGCTGGTGGCCACCAGAGGCACGGCGCAGTATCTCGCCGCGCGCGGTCTGGACGTCAAGCCGGTGCTCAAAGTGGGAGAGGGACGGCCCAATGTGGTGGACCACATCCTGAATGGCGAGATCCAACTGATCGTGAACACGCCCACTGGCAAGACGCCCTTCCAGGATCGCGGGCCGATCCGGCGCGCCGCCGTGCGTCACGGCGTGCCGCTGCTCACAACCCTCTCCGGCGCGCACGCTGCGCTGGACGCCATCCGCGCCCTGCGCAGCAACGAGATCGAAGTTACAGCTTTGCAGGATCTGCACCGAGGCAGGTAGCAGACGCCAAGGGAGTCGCCATGCTCCAAGTTGCCAACATCGCGAAAAGCTACGGCGGGAACACGGTTCTGGACGGCGTCTCCTTCATCGTGAATCCTGGAGAGCGGGTCGGTCTCGTGGGGCCGAACGGCTGCGGCAAGACAACGCTGCTCAAGATCATCGTCGGGCAAGAGACGCCGGACGCGGGCACGGTCCAGCTCTCGCCACCGAATGTGCGCATCGGCTATCTGGCGCAGGGCCTAAAACATGCGCCGGATGCGACCATCAGCCAGGTGATGTGGGAGGCGCTGGGCGAGGTGGATGCTTTGCGGCGACGTTTGCAGGAGCTGAGCGCGGCGATGGCTGTGGCGCAGGACGATGAGCTGGCACGGCTGCTGATGGAATATGGCGAGACGCAGGCGCGCTTTGAGGCGCTGGGCGGCTATGATGTGTCGCACCGTCTGGAGGCCATCCTCGACGGATTGGGCTTCGGCGGCATCGCGCATGACACGCCGGTTTCCGTTCTCAGCGGCGGACAGAAGACGCGGCTGGGGCTGGCGCGGCTTCTATTGGCCGATCCGCAGCTCTTGTTGCTGGACGAGCCGACGAACCATCTGGATATAGATGCTTTGGAGTGGCTGGAGGTATTTCTCAACCGCTACATCGGCGCGGTGGTCATCGTCTCTCATGACCGCACCTTCCTGGATAACACCGTGTCCACCATCCTCTCGCTGGACCCAGAGACGCACACTGTCACTACATACCCGGGCAACTACAGCAACTATGCCGCGCGCCAGCAACGCGAGCTGGAGGAGCAGTGGGCGACATACAAGGATCAGCAAGAGCGGATCGCACGGCTGGAGGAGGCCACGCGCGAGCTCAAGGGCCGCGCCATCCGCACCGAGCATGAGACGCAGCACTTTTACTGGCGCAAGCGCGCCAAGAAGATAGCGCGCCACGCTATCGTGCAGCAGCGGCGCATCGCCCGCCTGCTGGAGGCAGAGGATCACGTGGACAAGCCACAACCGATCTGGACGATGAAACTCCCCTTCGCGGAGTTGCCGCCCAGCGGTCAGAATGTGCTGACGCTGGAGGGGCTCACCAAGCGCTACGGAGCACGTACCCTCTTTGCAGACGTGAACCTCGTATTGCGGCAGGGGGAGCGAGTGGCGCTCATCGGGCCGAACGGTGCAGGCAAGACGACGTTGCTCAAGATCATCGCCGGCGAGCTGGCGCCGACCGCCGGACGGGCACTGCTGGGCGCCAACGTGCGCCTCGGTTACTATTCGCAAGAGCAGGAGAACCTGCCGCCAGACAGCACGCCACTGATAGAGATTCGCCGCGTGGCGTCTTTTACCGAGACAGAGGCGCGCAGCTTCTTGCACTATTTCCTCTTTGCCGGGGATGATGTGTTCGTGCCGGTATCCAGCCTCAGCTATGGCGAGCGGGCACGGCTGGCGCTGGCCAAGCTGGTGGCCAGCGGCTGCAACCTGTTGTTGCTGGACGAACCGATCAACCACCTCGACATCCCGTCGCGGGAGAGCTTTGAGCGGGCCATGTCCCAGTATGCGGGGACGGTTCTCGTCGTCGGCCATGCCCGCTACGTTGTCCGGCGCTTTGCCACCGCCATCTGGGCGCTGACGCCGCCGGAGATCGTCCGCTATGGCGACCTGGATGACGCGCTGCGTCACAAAGCGGTGCGACAGAACATGGGGTAGCGACAAGCCCCGCAAAGGAGCAAGATGCGTTACGGCCTCGACTTTGGCACATCCAATTCCGCCATCGGCCTCTACCGCGATGGTCGCGTGGAGCTGGCGCCGGTGGATCCACTGGCGCCGAATCCGGGCACTGTGCGCACCCTCCTCTGGATCGGGCGGGACGGCAATGTGGAGATCGGCGAGGCGGCAGTGCGCGCCTTTGTGGCGGGGAACGCCGGACGGCAGATCAGGCGCTCTCGCGTCTGGTATGACGAGCTGATCGCCACCGAGTTCGGCGACGAGTACATCCAGTTCGATGCCGATGTGGACATCCCGGGCCGCTTCTTCCAAGCGCTCAAGACGGTGCTGCGGGACCCAGAATATGGTGGCACTGACGTTTTTGGCACGTCCTATAGCATCGAGGAGCTGGTGGCGCTCGTCCTGCGGGAGATCAAGCGCCGCGCCGATGCTCACTATGGGGCCGAGGTGGATCGCGTCCTCCTGGGGCGACCAGTGCGCTTTGCGGAGGATGCCGATGCAGATGTGATCGCCCGGGAGCGGTTGCAGCGTGCCGCCGAGATGGCCGGCTTTCGCGATATCGCCTTTCTCTACGAGCCGTTGGGCGCTGCCTTTCACTACGAGACACAACTCCGTCGCGAGGAGCTGGCGCTCGTCTTTGACTTTGGCGGCGGCACGCTAGACCTGAGCCTGGTGCGGCTGGGGCCGGAGCGGCTGGGGCGCGAGGATCGCGCCGACGATATCCTGGCCGTGCGGGGTGTGCTGCTGGGCGGCAACACCTTTAACGAGGATGTGATGGAGGCGCGGCTGATGCGCCATTTTGGGCAGCACGCCACATGGCGCACCACTGGCGGCACCGAGTTGCCCATGCCGGCGCATATCTATGCCCAGCTGCGCGCATGGTACACCATGTCGCTGCTCAACGAGCGACAGACGATTCGGTTTATCCAGGAGATGCGTCGCGCCACGAAATCGTACCGCAAGATTGACGCCCTGCTCTCGCTTATCGTCGGCAACTACGGCTGGGATCTCTTCCAGGAGATCGAGCGCGCCAAATGCGAGCTATCCACCGCGCGCTACACCAAGATCCAGTTCTTCCAGGAAGCCATCGCCATCTCCGAGCTGCTGACACGCGCCGCCTACGAGGCGATTATCGCCTCCCATCTGGCGGATATTGACCGGGCGCTGGACCAGGTGCTGGCGGATGCGAGCGTGCGCGCGGAGGAGCTCGGCGTGGTGCTGCGCACCGGCGGCGCCTCGCTGACGCCGTGCGTGCAAGCACTGCTCGAGCACAAATTCGGCGCGGCGCGAGTGCGCGAGCAAGAAGTGTTCACCAGTGTGGCATCCGGTCTGGCGGTAGCGGCCAGTCGGTAGAGACATTCCGACAGCGCTGCGGCGGCGATTATGGCCCCAGCACCCACTGCTGGATCAGGTCCTCGACCTCCTGCCCAGCCTGCACCCGCCAAAATCCCAGCAGCTCGGCCTCTGTAACCATCCCCCAGCGATAGACCTCGGCATAGTCGCGCAAGATGGCGAAGAATCGCTCATCTCCCAGCCGCGCCTGCAGTGCGTCGAAAAAGAGCCCTCCCTTGGCATAGACGATCCGGTAATAAATCGGGTTCGGATATGCCCCTGCCGGCAGGTTGATCGGCAGGTCCTGGCCCGCCTCGCGCGCCAGCTCGTACGGCCCGCTCAGATACCACACCTTGGCCTCCGCGGCGCGAGCCGATCCACGCACTTGCTGGTAATAGGGCAGCACGCAGTAATTCGTCAACGACTCGTCAATCCACGGCGCGGCCTGCTGATGGTTGCCGACGAGGTTGTACCACCACTGATGCGCCACCTCGTGCACCGTTACAAACTCGGCATACCCTTGATGCAGCGTATAATGTTGGTCCTGGATCATGATCAGGCCAGGCGACTCCATTCCCCCTGCGCCGATGGGCGCTTCCACTACGTCCAGCTCGGTGTAGGGGTAAGGGCCAAAGCGCTCACCATAGACGCGCAGCGCATCCGCCGCGTATTGCAGGATCGCCTCACCCCCCACGCGATCCTGTGGCAAGTAATAGGAGCGCACTGCGATGCCGTCCACGGTCGTCTCGACTATCTCAAAGCGGTCGCTCATCACGATGGCGACCGTGCGCGCCGGCCCCGTGACGAAGGACCATGTCGCCATGCCACCGCCTTGCTCCTCTTGCCCGGTCGCCACGCCGCTCGCCGCCACCACCATCTCGCGTGGCGCTGTCAATCGCACCTGGAAAAAGGCGACCTCGCTGGAGACCGCATCCCCCTGCTCGGCCACCGGCATCAGGTCCCACCCTTGAGCATCGTGCACCGCCAGCAGCGGAAAGACGTCATTCAGCACCACCACGTCGGCGGCATAGTTGATCATGCGATATGCCACCAGATTGTTCACCGGGATCGCGGTTGTGAAGGCTAGCTCCACGCCGACGCTTTCTCCGGGCGGCAGCGGCGGGTTCAGCGGCAAGCGGAGCGCCGTGTCCTCTACCTCCAGCACGAACGCCGCTGGCTGCCCGTTCACCAACGCCTGCTGAATGGTGAGGCGCGAGGCATAGATGCGCGTGTTGGGATAGAGTCGGAACACCAGCTCGGAGAGCGGCGCGGCGGTGCGGTTGCAATATGTCACCCGCGCGCTGCCGGCGACGTATGGCTCGCCCTCCAGCGCCACCCGCAGCTCCACATCATAAAAGGGCGCATCCACAAGGCGCGCCACGTCGTCGCGCGCCTCCGGGCGCAGCGCGTGCACGGCCAGTTCCAGCCAGGCCGACGTGGGCGTCGGGGCGACCGTGGGCGTCTTGGTGGGCGGCAATGTCGGTGTCAACGTCACAGATGGCGGAGCAGAGGTTGGCGAGGGCGACACTGTCGGCGTGGCTGTCGGTGGAAGTGCGGTTGCAGTGGAGGGGACCGGTGTGGCAGAGAGCGGCAGCGATGTCGTCGCGACCACTGCGGTGGTGGCGGTCGCCACGGGCCGCGTCGGCTGCGACCGCCAGCGCGACAGCGCAGTGCACACTGTCAGGGTTAAGAGCGCCAACGGGATCACGACGACAAGGAAACGCTTCGCAGAACGGGCCATCTCACCTCTTTCGGCACATTGCGCTGCTGCTCAATGGGCAGCCTGCCAGGCTTCATTATAGATGTACGCACAACCCGAGCAAGCAGTTCAGCACCACACGGCTTACTCTTCGCTCGCACGTTCCTCGACAAGCGCGAATCATGATACAATACGCCATCACATCAAGTGAGGAGGCGGGCATGAGCGCACAGACGCAAGCAAGGTATAGCTATCGTCAGATCATCAATGCGTGGTGCATGTACGACTGGGCTAACTCGGCCTTTGCCACCACCATCATGGCTGCCGTGTTGCCGCCCTTTTTCGCCTCGGTGGCCGCCAGCACGTTGCCCGGCAATGTGGCTACCGCCTACTGGGCTTACACATCCGCCATTGCGCTGCTGCTGGTGGCAGTCGCCGCGCCCTTCCTTGGCGCCATCGCCGATCACAGCGGCAGCAAGAAGCGGTTCCTGGCGTTCTTTGCCGCGCTCGGCATCCTCTTTACCATCCTCCTCTTCTTCGTGGGCGAGGGCGACTGGCTGATGTGCGCGATCTTCTATGTCGTGGCCGAGATCGGCTTTTCCGGCTCGATCATCTTTTACGACTCGCTCCTGCCGCACATCGCCAGGCCGGATGACATAGATCAGGTCTCGACGCGTGGTTATGCGTTCGGTTATCTCGGCGGCGGCATTCTGCTGGCCATCAACCTGGCCATGATCATGTTCCCACAGCGCCTCGGCATCCCCAGCACCGACCTCGCCGTGCGCCTGTCGTTCGTCAGCGTGGGCATCTGGTGGGCGGTCTTTGCCATCCCGCTCTTTCGCCGCGTGGGCGAGCCGCCCACCGCTGCCGTGCCTCAGGAGGCCACGAACCCGTTGCGCGCCGGCTTTCAGCGTGTGGCGCATACCTTCCGCGACATCCGCCGCTACAGTGAGCTGTTCAAGTTCCTGCTCGCTTTCTGGATCTACAACGACGGCATTGGCACGATCATCAAACTAGCCACCATCTATGGCACCGAGATCGGCATCGGCCAGACCGATCTGATCGGCGCGCTGCTGATGACGCAGTTCGTGGGCGTGCCCTTCTCGCTCCTCTTTGGCCGTCTGGCGCGGCGGCTTGGCACCAAACCTTCCATTTACGTCGCGCTGGCCGTGTACACGCTTATCTCCATACTCGGGTATCTGATGACACGGGCATGGCAGTTCTGGATGCTGGCCGGACTGGTGGGGCTAGTGCAGGGGGGCAGCCAGGCGCTAAGCCGCTCTCTCTATGGCGCGATGACGCCCAAGGCCAAGACAGGCGAATTCTACGGCTTTTACGACATGAGCTCTAAATTCGCTGGCATCGTGGGGCCGCTGGTGTTTGGCCTTCTGGCGCAGCTCACCGGCTCCAGCCGCAACGGCATCGTCTCGGTGATCGCCTTCTTTGTCATCGGCGGCCTGCTGTTAACCCTGGTAAACGAGAAAGAAGGGATCCGGGTAGCGCGCGAGGAGGATGCCGCCGCCGGGCTGTAGGCCCCTGGCCTCAGTCATCCGCCCCCCGCCAAAGTGGATCTGGCCCGCCGCACGCCGCCACCTGATCGCAGATACGGCGCACGCACTGTGCTGTGTCGTTCAGCTCTGCCGCGCCAAAGCGCAGGATGGACCAACCAGGGGTGGGTAGCGACGGCGGCAAGGCTGTCCCATGTCCCGGCTCGTCGCAGGCGATGCCCACGCCGCCATGTTGGCAAAAGAGCGCGAGATCAACAGTGTACGCCACGCGGCCCTCGCGAATCTCGTAATCGCACTCTGCCTCAAGGCCCGCCGCCTGCAGCGCATACCAGAGCTTGGTGGCCGCGGCGGGCGCCGGCCACAGCTCGCTGACATCGCGCGCCGCCAAAAGGCGCTGCAGCGTCGTGGGGATGAATGTGATACGGCGCAGCTTGCGGCTGGGAATCAGTCGTGGCAGGGCACACAGCGGGCCTAGCGCCACACGATAATAGAGGTGGTCCGCGCGCGGATGATCCGGTTCGTCGGGCAAGAGTTGCCGCCGTGTCATCAGCCGGTAGCTCTCCACCGGCGCATAGCTGCGGATCGCCCACCGCGCTTCCGGAAATGCCGCTGTCTGGTAGAATGCCAGGTACGCCGCGGCGACCTGCCTGGGCGCGCGTTGCAGTGGGATGCGATACCATCGCTCCGTCAGCACGATCTGCCAGTCGCGCTGGTTGTTCACCACCACGACGAGCACCGGCGGGTCTCCCTCCTGTTTTGTCTGTTGTGTGCTCTGGATGTCATCCGCCATTGACGGTCTCCCCCTGCGCGTTCTTCCGCATTATAGTCAGCACACAGCAGCAATCCAAACGCCCCATCGGCGCGCGGGATATGACGCTTGTCATGTCGGACGCAGCGGCGGTATAATACACTGCATGCGCAAGTATAACACGGAGAGGAGAAGAGATCATGGACATGACCCAAGTCGCTGGCTCGCACAATGTGGGCCAGGTTACATTGTTCGCGCTGAGCACCTGCGGTTGGTGCCGCAAGACACGCCAACTTCTGGAAGCGAACAACGTGCAGTACGAGTATATCTATGTGGACCTGCTGCAAGGCGCGGGGCGGGAAGAGGCGCTACGCGAGATGGCCAAATGGACTGATCGCCAGGCGTTCCCGACCGTGATCATCAATGGCAGCACCGTTATCGTTGGCTATGATGAGGACAAGCTCAAGAAGGGGCTTCAGCTATGACAGAATTCCCAGAGCCCACAGCGGCGGAGGTGGATGCGTATTACGCGCAGCTAGACCGTGAGGCAGAAGCGGGCGGCTATCATCTGAATCCGGATCGCGAGACTACATGGCAACTCGTCCGCGGCCTGCTGGTCAACCAGGCCCGCTATGGCTATCAGGCGTGCCCGTGCCGGTTAGCCAGCGGCGACAAGCGACAGGACCTGGATATCATCTGTCCCTGCGACTATCGCGATCCCGACCTGTCGGACTATGGCGCGTGTTACTGCTCGCTCTATGTGGATAGCGACGTGCAAGCGGGAAAGAAGGCGGTGCGCCCGGTTCCTGAGCGCCGTCCGGCGCGGCCAGCAGCCATCCAAGCAAGTGAGACAGCGACGCCCGAAGCGGATATGTCGCTCTGGCGTTGCCGCGTCTGCGGCTACCTGTGCGCGCGCAAGTCGCCGCCGGAGGTGTGTCCCATCTGCAAGGCCAAGAAGGAGCGCTTCGAGGTGCTCAAGCTGGCGGTGGTCGCTCGCGGTTGAGGCGACGCGCCACAGCGGTTTTGTCTCATAGAGCACGCTGTGCTATAATATCAGCCACAGAGTGCCCCTGTAGCTCAGCGGACAGAGCAGAGGTTTCCTAAACCTTTGGTCGCGCGTTCAATTCGCGCCAGGGGTACTGAAAGCCCGTCGGATGAGGCGGGCTTTTCTGTTGTATGCCGGCTAGCGCAGCCGCGCCAGAAGCGCGCAGGGCGTCAACGACGCATCTACCTTGGCCGCGTCGCCCGGCCGGACCAATCTGCCCACCTCCGTATAGAATGCGTTACGCTCTCCGCGCGTTGGCAGATGCTGCGCTGCCCACGCGCTTTGATATCCCAGCCTCGCCACGCGCTGGAGCAGCGTGTGCCCATAGATAAAATACGCTCCATCCAGGAAATCGCCGCGCAACGGCGCCAGCGCTGCCGCGTCAAAATCGTCCACCCGTTTCTGGCCATACTTGTTCATTTCGGTGCCCACGATCAGCGGCAGGTCGAGCGACTTGGCCAGCTCCACTACCTCATAGAGCTTGACCACTTTTTGCTGGCGTGTCGCCTCGTCCGCGACGTTCCAGTTGCGATCCGGGATGATGTTCAGCGCCACAACGCCCTGCGCGATGAGCAGCTCCAACAGCTCCGCTTCCGCCTGTTCGCCCTCGCTCATCCCATCCAGCCAGGTGGCGCATGGCAGCGCGCCACACGCGATGGTCATCCGGTTCACTTCCGCCACGCGCGGAAACGCCTCCGGTGTGGGGGCCACATAGCCCACCCCACCTTTTTTCATCAGCTTGCTGCGGATCACATCGCGCAGCGCGTGGGGGTTACCAATCAGCTTCGCCACCTCTTCTTCCGCCATGCCCAGCTTGGCAGACCAGAAGGCGATGAGAGCTTTCTGCTCCGGGAAACGCACGCGTGCCAACCGATCATACGCCTCCAGCATGTGGCGCTCGGTGGCGTTTCCGCGGGGCGTGAGCGATAGCACGTCCCTTTCGTAATCGGCGCGCACCGGTTCCAGGTGCGCGTTGAGCGTGGCCAGCATCGCACGGTTTCGCTCCGCTGCCGTCTCGCGCATCCGGGCGAGGGTCTCCGCCGCCGCGCCCGGGGCGCGACTCTGCGTGTAGCCGATCCCCATCAGGTAAAAGATCCCTGGCTCGCCCGGCGAGTTGATCTCGCGTGTGGCGAACTCGGGGATATAGACCCGCGTCTCCAACCCCGCAACGCCGCGCAGGCGCACCAGATCGCAAGCCGTGAGGAACTCCTCGACGCCATCCAGCACGTCAAAGTCCACGATCCCGGCGGCGGCCCACCCCTCTTTCTTTGCCAGCCACGCCAGCGCCGTGGGCGAGTAGCCGTAACCGTTGTAGGAGAAAAAGGTGTGGCAGTGCAGGTTCACCACATCCCGTTCTGGCGGCAGATGGATGTCACCCTGCCGCGCCGCCTGCGCCAGGGCGTGCAGCGCCGCACGTCGCCGCCCGGCATCGAAATCATTTAACTGCGCTTCCCACATCGCGTGTCGTTCTTCCATTCACCACCTCTTGCATCATCGAGCTGACAGTCCGAGAGCTGAAGAGAACGAGTCCCTTCAGCTCTCGATATGACCTGACTGGCGGCAGCCTAGAGGCCGAGCAAATCGGCCACCCAGGCGATCCCCAGCTCTTCAAGCTTGACACGGGGCGGATTGCCGGAACTAGCGTCCCATCCCGCCATACCATAGTACGTGTCAAATGCCCGCGCCAGCTCGTCGCGATCTACCTTGAAGCCATCGCTAGGACCGCCCTTGAGGGGCGCAAAGATGCGCTCCGGCGGCACATCATCGTGGCGGCTCATCCCCTCGCGGGCATTGAACGCGCGCATCATGTTCAGCCGTCGCTCGCCCAGCTTGACCAGCTCGTAGAGGCTCACATCCCAGCCAGTGGCAGCGCGCACCAGCTCCACCAGATGATTGGAGCTATACAACTGCCAGCCGGGCCCCCACACGAAATCGCAGACATTCACTGAATCCAGGCAGCTATACATCCACTGCGTATGGAGAGCAAAGCGCACCTTTTCCGCGTTCAGGCTTCGTGTCGGCTGTGGATCTTTGAGATCGAGTTGCGCCAGATACGCCTCGTAGCCATCTTCTTCATAGCTGGGATCATGTTCATGCGACATGTGATCGGCGCCAAAGGGATTCACGGCATAGATCAGGGCCAGCGTCCGCTTGACGCGTGGCATGTGGGCCGGGTATTCTTGCTTCTTGCAGGCGACTACACATGCCTCGGTGCCGCGACCGAGCTGCGCCGCGGCGCGGGCAGAGCCTTCGCCGAGCAGCTTGCCGAATCCCTCGCGCTTGGCGATCTTCTCGGTGAGCTTGACCATGGCCTCAGCGTTGCCGAAGTTCAGCACCAAGCCGTCGGTATCCGCGGCGGTGATGAGTCCTTTCTCAAAGCACTCCATCGTCCAGGCCACCGTCGCGCCGCAGGAGATCGTGTCCATGCCGTACTTGTTGCACAGCTCATTCGCCTTGGAGATAGCCGCCAGATCGGACACGCCGCAGTAACTGCCAAAGGTCGCCAGCGTCTCGTACTCCGGTCCGCCATACAGCGGGTCCACCTGGAACGGGCCATCTTTGACCTCCACCACGCGCTTGCAGCGCACGGCGCAGCCAAAGCAGGTGTCGCGCTCTCTCAAGATCGTGTCGTACATCGTCTGGCCGGTGATCTTGTCGTAGCCCTCCATGACACCGCTGGTCCAGTTATAGCTGGGCAGCCCACCATCCGCCTGCTGGTTGCCTACCGTCTTCGCGGTCCCATACTTGCCGAGGCTGCCCACGCGCCGCTCCAGGTTATCCAACCCCCAGCGCGCCAACGCACGCAGCGCCTCGGGATCGGCCGCTTCCGGCCGCTGATGTCCGCGCACCACCACCGCCTTGAGCCGCTTGGCGCCCATCACTGCGCCCATGCCGGTGCGCCCGTTGGCGCGGTTGCACATGTTGATGATACAAGAGAAGCGCACGCCGTTCTCGCCTGCTGGCCCGATCTGCAATACCTCGGCCTTGGGCTCGGCCAGTTCCTCGCGGATTTTGGCCTGCGCCTCGCCGGTAACCAATCCCCAGAGATGCGAGGCGTCGCGCAATTCGGCCTCGCCGTCATGCAACCAAAGATACACCGGCTTGGCGGCGCGCCCTTTGACCACTATCGCGTCGAAGCCGGCATTCTTGCATTCGGCCGGCCAAAAGCCGCCCGCCTGCGCATCCCCGATGGCACCGGTGAGAGGGGAGCGCGCCGTTGCCGTAACGCGGCTGTTGCCCGAGATCGGCAACCCGGTGGCAGGGCCCAGCGTGAGGATCAACACGTTCTCCGGCCCCAACGGATCGGCTCCAGCCGGTATGTGGCGCAATGCATAGTACATGCCCATCGCGCTGCCTCCCATATACTGGCGATAGAACGCCTCGCTGGGGTTCTCGACTTCGAGCTTGCCACTCGTCAGATCCACATGCAAGATACGTCCTGCATAGCCTTTGACCATTTGCAGCTCTCCTTTCCTAGCTCCATGTGCTCGACACGGTAGTTATGCCTGACAACGATGTATTCTACCATAGCCACGCGACAGCAGCAACTGGTGTCTGTCGGCGGACAGTGCTATAATCTCGCGCTAGCATAACCAAGAGATTTCCGGCCATGTCGGAGGAGGACGCAAATGCCACAGACATCGCGTCAGGTCATTCACAACCTGTTGACGAAAGGGCCTGCCGAGCGGATGGGGCTGCACGATTCGCCCTGGGCAGACACGTTGCGCGCCTGGGTGAAGCAAGGCTACCCGACACGCAGGGTACGCAAGACCGATCCGATCAAGGGCGAATATGAGGAAGAGGAGCCCGTGCCCGCAGCGGAGCATTTTGACTTTGATTTGGTCGGCGTCGGCGGCTGGTTTGACATGATGCCCCTGAAGGGATACGAGGAGCTGATTGAGGAGACCGACGAGTGGACGATCAAACGAAACGGCGCGGGTGCAGCCTTCAAGTATTGGAAGAACAAGTCCGGCACGCCGGAACACATTGACTTTCGCATGACCAGCCGCGAGATCTGGGAGCGCGACTATCGCCCCCACCTTCTGGAAGTGGATCCGGGGCGAGTGGATGTCCAAAAAGCCAAGGAGGGGCTGGAGGCCCAACGAGCGGCGGGGAAATGGGCCTTCTACGGCCACCTGTTCATCTGGGAGAACATGCGCCGCAGTATGGGCGATGTTTGCATGTACGAGAGCCTAGCGCTGGATCCTGGGTGGATCCACGACTACAACCGGGTGCACACCGACTTTTACATCGCGCACTACAAGCTGCTCTTTGAACAAGCCGGCATGCCGGATGGCATCTGGATGTACGAGGACCTTGGCTACAAGCACCGTCTCTTTTGCTCGCCCAAGATGCTGGCCGAGCTGATCTTTCCCTACTATGCCGAGGTGGTGGACTTTTTCCACAGCTACGGCCTGCCGGTGGTGCTGCATACCTGCGGGCGCACCACGGAAGCGCTGCCACTCATTGTCGAAGCAGGCTTCGACGCCCTGAACCCGATGGAGGTCAAAGCCGGGAATGACCTCTTTCAATTCGCGGAGCAGTATGGCGACAAGTTGGCTTTCATCGGCGGGGTGGATACGCGCATTTTCGAGACCGGCGACAAGGAGCTGATCCGCCGCGAGGTGATCCGCTACATCAATGGCATGAAGGAACGCGGCGCACGCTGGGTGTTCGCCTCGGATCATTCCATCTCAACGAACACCACGTATGAGAGCTTCAGTTATGCCCTAGACGTGTACCGCGAGCATATGTGGTACTAATAGGACAGGTGGGTGGCGACTCCGTCGCCACCCACCACCCTACGCGATCCGTTTGAGGACGTCGCTGCCATCACGCGACGCCGCGCCATCACTGACTGAACCACACTTCGTAGGTGTCCCCTTTGTAGCGGATCTCCAGCTCGCCGGAGCCAAAGGCCGCGTGTGCCCAGGCGCTATCCACCATCGGGTAGCCGTGCAACTGGATC
>JAIOAV010000056.1 GCA_019873665.1 Chloroflexota bacterium | reverse complement strand
CGAGTTGGCGTGCCCCGCTACGACCGCACGCGCCCCTATCCGGAACTGTTGCAAGAGGCGCGACGCAATTTGGGGCAGATTGAAAAGCTCGCCAAAAAGTATGGCGTGAAGGGCCTGATCGAGATCCATATGGGCACGATCACTCCTTCTGCCAGCGCCGCCTACCGCGCGGTGGAGGGCTTCGACCCGGATGCCATCGGCGTTATCCTGGATCCCGGCAACATGGTTAACGAAGGGTGGGAAGCGTGGCGGCTCGGCATGGAAGCGCTAGGGCCTTACCTGGCGCATGTGCACGCCAAGAACTATCGCTGGGTCGTCAGCCACACCGACGAAAAGGGCACGGTCCACTGGAAACCGGAGGCGGTGCCCATCCCCGAAGGTCTGGTGGATTGGGGGCTGGTGATTGACGATCTACACAAGGTCGGCTACGATGGCTGGATCTCGTTCGAGGACTTTGCCGCTGTACCTACCGATGAGAAGTTGACCCGAGACCTGGCATACATCCGTCAGTTCACCGCTCCCAGCGCAGCATAACACAGATGCCCGCGGGGGCATGTCCTCGTGCGGGTATCTGCACGATCTGCAACGAGAGGATGACCATGAGCCAAGAGAAACCTGATCTGAGGCTAGTGGACTTTGTGCCGACCTCACAGCTTATCGTGCCTGAGCATTTGGTGGAAAAGCCGCGCTATCCCGTGATTGATGCGCATAACCACCTGTGGACCAGAGATGGGCGCGACCTGGCGGAATACGCCCGCGAATTGCTGGAAATCATGGACCTGGCCGGCGTGAAGATGATCGTGGATCTGACCAACGCCTGGGGAGACGAGCTGCAGGCGCATCTGGACGCATACCAAAACCCGTATCCGGATCGCTTTTCCGTCTTTGCCTGCGTGGATTGGGGGCGATTGCAAACCGAGCCCGACTTTGGTCAATGGGCGGCGCGCAGCCTGGCGGATTCCGTGGGGCGGGGAGCGCGTGGGCTCAAGATATTTAAGAATTTTGGCCTTACCGTCCGCGATGCGTCCGGCGTGCTGGTGCCGGTGGATGATACACGCCTGGCACCTTTGTGGGACAAGGCGGGCGAGCTGGGTGTACCGGTATTGATCCATGTGGCGGATCCGGTGGCGTTCTTCGAGCCCTTGGATCGCTTCAACGAGCGATATGAGGAGTTGCAGCGCCATCCCGACTGGCACTTTTACGGGCCGCAGTTTCCCAGCTTCCGCGAGATCCTGGATCGGTTCGCCGTATTGGTAGAGCGACACGCCAACACGACGTTCATTGGCGCACATGTGGGCTGCTATCCCGAAAACCTCGCCTTTGTCTCGGACATGCTCGATCGTTGTCCGAATTTCCACGTGGATATCAGCGCCCGCATCGCCGAGCTGGGGCGACAGCCCTACTCGGCCAGGCGCTTTTTCCTCAAATATCCGGATCGCATCCTGTTCGGCACGGATGCCCGTCCGACGGTGGCGGAATATCGCATCCATTACCGCTTCCTGGAGACGGCAGACGAGTACTTTGCCTACGATCCACACGAGCCGCCAGGACAGGGGCGCTGGCGCATCTATGGCATTGATCTGCCGGATGATGTCTTGCGGCGGGTCTATCATGACAACGCGGCGCGCTTGATCCTGCACGATCAAACCGGACTCGCGAGGCAGGGTGCATGAAGATCGTGCCGTTGCAAGAAAAGCACCTGCCCATTGTCCGTACCTGGCTCAACCGGCTTCCCTACGAATATGGCTGGGATGATCGCTCTATCTATGCGCGGACTCTGGGCAGTGGAATGTTTCGCCCGGAGCTCATGCCGGTCGCTGAGGAGAAGGGTGAGCCGCTGGGCTTTCTTCTCGCCTATGAGCATGAGGAAAAAGGCTGGATCACCGCGCTGGTCGTACGCGCCGACCGCCAGCGACAGGGGATTGGCACACGGCTGGTGCAAGCCGTGGAGGCGCAGTTTGCGCGTGATGGCATCTCGCATGTCACCGTCGGTTGGTGCCCGCTGACTTTTTTCACGCCCGGATGGGACGTGCGTTACACGGGCGCAGTCGCGTTCATGGAAAAGAACCATTACCGCACCGAACGTCGCTGTCGCGTCAATCTGTGGGTAGAGCTGGCGGGACGCGACTTCGGCACTGCCACGGAGGAGCAGCGCCTGCGCGAGCAAGGCATTATCGTGCGGCGGGCGACCATAGAGGATCGCGCGAGAGTTTGGGAGCTGGCGCTCACCAGCAGCGAGGGCTGGGCGATCGAATCAGCGCGCTCCTACGACAACGACCCCATCTCGCTCTTTGTGGCCGAAAAGGATGACCGCCTCATCAACTTTGCCTGTTACGGTACAGGTGGGCCGATGTATTTCGGGCCGCTCTTGACCCTGCCGGAATTCCGCGGCCACGGGATCGCCTCAGTAACAACGCGCATGTGCATGGCGGATATGCAGCGCCTGGGCTGGCAGCGGATCGAGATCAACTGGGCCGGGCCGATCGGCTTTTACGCACGCAGCGTTGGTGCCACCATCGGGCGCGTCTTCTGGTCGTGGGAAAAAGAGCTGGAGCTCGCGCCGTCAGGCTAGAGGTTAAGGCGATCCATAGCCAGCGCTATCGGGAAGGCGAATCGCTGGCATCCCACCAGAGATTGGGACACGCGCTGACCATGAATGGGAAGAAGGGTCCTGATGAACAGACTGGCCCACGAGACCAGTCCGTATCTGCTGCAGCACGCTCATAACCCTGTCGACTGGTATCCATGGGGCGATGAGGCGTTCGCCCGCGCGAGAGCAGAGGACAAGCCGATCCTGCTCAGCATCGGCTATGCCGCCTGTCACTGGTGCCATGTGATGGCGCACGAGTCGTTCGAGGACGAGACGATTGCCGCGCTGATCAATGCCGACTTTGTCGCCATCAAAGTGGATCGCGAAGAGCGCCCCGACCTTGACGCCATTTACATGCAGGCAGTCCAGGCCATGACCGGCTCTGGCGGCTGGCCGATGACCATCTTTCTGACACCCGATGGTGTGCCGTTCTATGGCGGCACCTACTTTCCGCCGGAGGATCGGCATGGCCTGCCTGGGTTCTCGCACGTGCTGCGCAGCGTGGCGCAGGCGTACCGCACGCGACGCGATGAGGTGTCGCGCAGCAAGGAGCAGTTGCTTGGCTATCTACAGCAGGTGATGGCCTTGGCGCCGTCCAGAGACACGCTCCTGTCGCCCGCACTCCTGGATCAGGCCGCGGGCAACGTCATCAAGCAGTTCGATGCGCAGAACGGCGGCTTTGGCAACGCGCCCAAATTCCCGCAGCCTATGGCGTTGGATTTCCTGCTGCGCCGCTTCGCTTGCGACCGCGACGAGCAGATCGGCAACGTCATTCGCCGCACGCTGGACCGCATGGCGCGGGGCGGCATCTACGACCAGATCGGCGGCGGTTTTCACCGCTACGCAGTGGATGCGCGCTGGCTGGTGCCGCACTTTGAGAAGATGCTATATGACAACGCGCTGCTCAGCCGGCTCTACTTGCACGCGGCACAGGCGCTCAAGGAGCCGTTCTATCAACGCATCGCCACAGAGACGCTGGATTATGTGCAGCGCGACATGACTTCGCCAGAGGGCGGCTTTTACGCCACCGAAGACGCCGACAGCGAAGGACAAGAGGGACAGTTTTATCTCTGGACCGGGGAAGAGATCGAGCACTTGCTTGCGCAGGATGCGGCTATCGTCAACCTCTACTACGGAGTGAGCGATGAGGCGAACTTTGAGGGGCGCAATATCCTCTATATACCGCGCGACCTCGATGTGGTGGCGCATCTGGCAGAGGTATCGCAAGAGCAAGCATGGGCGGCAGTGCAGCGCGGACGGCGCATCCTGCGGCAGGCGCGGGCAAAGCGAGTGCGCCCGGCCCGCGACGAAAAGGTGTTGGCCGCCTGGAACGGTTGGATGCTGCGCAGCTTTGCCGAAGCCGCACGCATTCTAGGACGAGACGACTATCTGCAGACCGCTATCCGCAACGGAGCGTTCTTGCTGGAGCGCCATTGCCGCGATGGCAGGCTCTGGCGCAGCTACAAAGAGGGCGCGCGCAAGATCAACGGCTATCTTGAGGACTATGCTGGCGTCGCGTTGGGATTCCTGGCCCTTTGGGAGGCGACCTTCGACGCACGCTGGTTCGCGGCGGCGCGCCAGCTTGCGGAGAGCATCCTGACACACTTCTTGGACCCCAGCGGCGCTGGGTTCTATGATACCAGTGATGACCACGAGGCGCTGATCGTCAGGCCCAAGGATGTGCAGGACAACGCCACGCCCTCGGGCAATGCGCTGGCGGTGGAGCTATTGCTCCGCCTCGTGGCATATACCGGCGAGGTGTCTTACGGAAGGGTCGCCACGGCGACGCTGCGCGCCATGTCAGAGATGATGACACAGTATCCGCTTGGTTTCGGGCACTGGCTGGGCGTGGTTGCCTTTCATCTGACACCGCCGCAAGAGATCGCCATCGTCGGCGATCCGATGGCGGCAGACACGCGGGCGCTGCTGGCCGTCGTGAACAGCGCTTATCTGCCAAATGCGGTGCTCGCAGCGGGCCTGCCGGGGAGCGACGCAGCGGCGCAGGTGCCGCTGCTCGCCGATCGGTTGCAGCGAGATGGCCGCGCCACCGCCTATGTATGCCGGAATTTTGCCTGCCAGACGCCAACTTCCGATCCGGCAGAGCTGGCCGGGCAGCTTGGTGTGGCCTAGACAGACTGAAGGAGCATTCCTATCAAGGAGTTGCTGGGCAAGTACGAGCTGGTGGAACAGATTGCCGACAACGGGCGCACCGTGATCTATCACGGCCTGGACATGGATGCGCAACACCCTGTGCTGCTCAAGATACTGCCGCCACATCGCCGGAACGAGGAGAATCTGGCACGTCTGCAGCACGAGGTGGAGACGCTACAGGCGCTCGATCACCCGCGCATCCCGCGGCTCTATGAGACAGGCCAGATCGACGACTACCACTATGTCGCCACCGCTTACGCCGAAGGCAAAAGCATCGCCGAGCTGCTGAAAGGACGCCGACGCGCCCCGCTCGATCTGGAAACCACTCTCGTCATTGCAGAAAAGACCGCCGAGACCCTCGACGCCGCGCATGCCGCGGGCGTCATCCATGCCAACCTGAAACCGGAAGATATTCTGGTCACTACCGACCGGGATGTGCGCGTGCTCGGCTTTGGCGAGGCGGACCTCACCGCTGGCGTGGGAGAGGATACCTCCCCGGACCAGAGCCGCTATATGGCGCCAGAGCAGTTTGAGGGAAAGGAGCCGGACCATCTGGCGGACCTCTATGCGCTCGGCGTGATCCTCTATGAGATGCTGACGGGCACGCCTCCCTTCGATGCCAGCCTGCGCACGACGCTGATGTATTCGGTGCTGCGCGGCGGGACGCGTCCGCCAAGTCTGCTTAACCCGCAACTGACCGAAGAGATTGACGCGGTGATCTTGCAGGCAATGGCGCGGAACAAGGAGGAGCGCTTCGCCTCGGGGCAAGCGCTAGTGGAGGCACTACGACAAGCAATCTCGCGCCTCGATTTGCAGGCGCGGCATCAAGCACCCACGCCCACCCCTGCCAAGCGCACAGGTTCGGCGCTGCCACCGCCGCGCGCCACACCGATTTCGGAGCTACCCGGTTCCCCCGCCTCGACCGAGTTGCCGCGCTATTCGCCACGCCGCTATCGGCAGCGTCTGCAGCGACGCAAGGGCGGCTTGCTACAGTCATGGATGCTGGGTGCAGCGTTCATCACCGTCCTCATCATCGCGGCGGCCGCGTTGGCCCTGAGCCGCACGCCGCTTCGGCTCTTTGCCGCACCGGAACCAATGGCGACCGCAACGTCCACAGCCACGCGGGTGCCGCTCACAGACACGGTAACGCCAACCTGGACGCTGACCTACACACCGCTGCCGACTGCCTCTCCCACTGCCACCGTCACTGCGACCTCAACGGTGCATCCCAAAAAGACGCTGAAAGCGCCGGGCACGAGCACGCCGACACAAGCACCAACACGCACAAAAATCGCAGGCGCGAGCGATGGTGGCGACTAGACTTGCATTTCACGCGCATTCCGCTAGAATGGGCGTGTCTGAAAGTCTATTAGAAATCGAATGATTGTGCACGACATGGATCATTCGCGTCGTGGCAGGGCGAAGCCCGAGGCAATCCCCAAGTAGCGTGCGGGGGATTGCTTCGCAAACTGCGCTCGCAATGAGAGTGGGTTGTCCAACTTCTTTCTTCATGAGTAATAACTTCTGTAGTGCCCTGAAGCGCACTGCAGTGGCAAAGGAGGCTTTTGATGGATATCGTGCGGTTCGGCATTATCGGCATGGGTGGCATGGGCACCGGCCACGCCAACAACATGCCCAAGATCTCTGAGGTCAAGTTGACAGCAGTGTGCGACACCGACCCGGTCGCGCTCAAGACGGCGATGGATACATTCGATGTGCCCGGCTTTGACAATGCCACTGACCTGATCAACAGTGGCCTGGTGGATGCGGTGCTCATCGCCACGCCACACTACTTTCATGCGCCCATCGCCGTCGAGGCGATGAAAGCGGGTCTGCATGTCATCAGCGAAAAGCCGATGACGGTTCAGCTCTCCGAAGCGGACAAGATGATCCAGGCAGCCAGGGAGACCGGCAAAGTGTTTGGCGTCATGTTCCAGCAGCGTTGCCTGCCCGAAGTGCAGGCCGCCTACAAGATCATCAAGGAAGGGCGGCTGGGCGAAATCCGACGTACCATGCTCATTGACGCTCACTTCCGCAGCCAGGCGTATTATGACTCGGCCACATGGCGCGCCACCTGGCGCGGCGAGGGCGGCGGTGTGCTGATGAACCAGGGCCCACACGGCATGGATCTCTTTGTCTGGCTGGGCGGCCTTCCCTCACGGGTGATAGCGCAGCGCGCGACGCGTCAGCATAACATCGAGGTGGAAGACGAGGCGCTCGCCATCGTCAACTATCCGAATGGCGCTACAGGCTTTGTTTACGAGACGGTGAACGAAGCGCCCACCTCCACCCGCATCGAGCTGCTCGGCGAGTATGGCAAGTTGGTGCTCGAATATGGCAGCGTGCGGTTCTGGGAGGTCCCGGCGGGCGTGCGTGCCTTTTCCGATAGCACCGATCAGATGTGGGGGCGGCCCGAGTGGCGCGAGGTCGAGGTGCCGCTGGAGCCGCACGAGACCGGCCACGCCGCGATCGTGCGCAACGTCGCCCGCGCCATCCTGCAGGGCGAGTCGCTCATCTCTCCCGGCCCTGAAGCGATCAACCAACTGGAGCTGGCCGACGCCATCCTGCTCTCCGGTTTCACGGGCAAGCCGGTGGATATCCCAGTGGATCGCGCGGCCTTTGACAAATGGCTGGCCAGGATGAAGAGGCGCTATCCGGGCAAGAAGAGCGCTGGTCCTGCCAAGCGTATCACCGATCCGCAGTTCAAGAAGTAGACCTTCGAACCCCTAAGCCCATCCGGTGTCGGATGGGCTTTTTCTTTTCCGGCAGCCTGTTTTCTGTCTGCGCGACGCGGCAAATTGACAGCTCCCGGCCTTTCCTTATCATACGGGAAGAAGCACAGGAGGAGAGTTGAATGCTGCCCAAGGAACGCGTCCGGCTGGCGATTGCGCGCCAGGAGACCGACCGCGTGCCGGTGGATTACCAGGCGCGGGCCGAGGTAACAGCGCGCCTGCGCCAGCGATTCGGCCTGAGCCCTGAGACGTCGCTGGAAGAATACCTCGGCGTTGATCTGCGCGGGGTGAGGCCCATATGCAGGGCGGAAGTGAACACGCTGCGCTACGCCGATCCCACGGTGGAGGTGACGCCGCAAGGCATCTATCGCGATATCTGGGGTGTTGGCTTTCGCGCCAACCAGACCGCGGTGGGGTTTTACATGGACCTGGCAGAGAACCCGCTGCGCGACCTGAGCGATCCCGCTGCCCTGGCGGACTATCCATGGCCGACGGCGGACATGTGGGATTATAGCACCATCGTCGCGCAAGCGCGCGAACAGAGCCGCTATTGGGTGGTAGCGCATAGTCGGGGGATCTTTGAGATCAGCTGGTTTCTGCGCGGGTTCGATGCCTTTATGCTGGACCTGGCGGTGTTCCCGGAGCGGGCGAATGCGGTCATGGATCGCGTCCAAGCGTATCTAATGGCGCGCACGCGGCACATCCTGGAGGCGGGCCGGGGACTGATCGACATGATCGAGTACAACGACGATGTGGGGAGCCAGAAGGGGATGCTCCTCAGCCCGACCATGTGGCGCGCGTACCTCAAGCCGCGCGTGGCGGCGTTTATCGAGATGTGCCGGGCGTATCAGGTCAAGGTGCGCTACCACTCTTGCGGTGGCATCCGGCCTATCATCCCGGACCTGATTGAGATCGGCGTGGATGTGCTGAACCCCGTGCAGACGCTGGCCGCAGGCATGGAGCCGGTGGGGCTCAAGCGCGATTTCGGCGATCGGCTGACCTTCAACGGAGGCGTAGACACGCAAGAGCTGCTGCCGCATGCCAGCGCGGAGGTGGTGCGGGCAGAGACGCGGCGGTTGATCGAAGTATTCGGGCACAACGGTGGCTATATCCTGGCGCCAGCGCATGTCTTTCAGGCGGACGTGCCGATAGACAACGTGATCGCGGTTTACGAGACGGCACTGGGCGAGAGACTGGTGTAAAGCGAGGCAGACGATGAAAGCAGCGATAGTGGAACGACCGGGCGAGTTGGTGGTGCGCGATGTGCCGGAACCTACTATCAACCCGTGGCAGGCGTTGGTGCAGATCAAGGCGTGTTCCATCTGTAATCATACCGACGCCGAGATCGTGGCAGGACGCTTTGGCGGCAGTGCGTGGCCGCTGATCCTGGGACATGAAAGCGTCGGCGTGGTGATCCGCGTCGGGCATCGCGTCTCGCGCTACAAGGTGGGCGATCATGTCTTGCGGCCCGGCGCCATGTACAACGACCCGGCGGTCGGCATTGGTTCGGCGTGGGGTGGCTTCGCGCAGCTCGGCGTCGTGGGCGATACGGCAGCCTTCCTGGCGGATAATCCGGCGGAAAAGCCACACTGGAGCTGGGAAAAGCAGCAGATCATCCCCGCCGACATCGAGCCGGGGGAGGCCACCGCCATCATCACCCTGAAGGAGACGCTCAGCGTCCTGAAGCGGGTCTGCCCGCCGGGGACACCAGCGGTGGCCATCGTCGGCACCGGCCCGGTGGCGCAGAGCTTTGTCTTCTGGGCGCGTTACCTGGAGGTGCCGACCGTCGCCGTCTTTGGGCGACGCGAGCAGTGGCGCGAGACGGTCATGGCGCGTGGCGCTACGTACTATGTTGTGTCCGGCGAGAGCACGCCGCCGGCGGCGGCGGCACGGGCGCGGGGGATCGGCCCTTTCCCCTGCGTCATCGAGGCGGTCGGCAGCACCGATGCGCTGCAAACGGCGGTGTCCTTGGCGTCGCCGGAAGGGAAGGTGATCCCGTACGGCATCCTGCCCCCTGTTGATGCATGGCCATCCTTGTTGCAGGACGCCAAGCAGCGCGGGCTCATCGGCACCGCGCCGGTGGATGAGACGATCACGCATGATGAGGTGCTGCATCTGGTCGCCACAGGGAGGGTGCGACTGGCGGATTGGATCTCGCACCGGCTGCCCCTGGGGCGGATTCACGAGGGTTTTCGTCTGCTGGAGAAGAAACAAGCCACCAAGGTGGTGATCGAGATACCGGAGGAGGTAGGCTAGATGAGCGAAGAGCGCACGACGCCCGCTGTCGTCTTTCCCCGCACAGAGACCATCGAGATCCAGGAGGTGCCGGTGCCACCGGTCGGGCCGCAAGACGCGCTGATCCGCACCACCGTCTCGGCGATCAGCACGGGTACCGAGCTAATGGTGCTGCGGGGCACCTTTCCGAACCAGCGATTTCCGTGCGTTGTCGGCTACCAGAACGTCGGCATCGTGGAGGAGGTCGGCGCGGAGGTGACCGACCTAGCGGTGGGCACAAAGGTCATCGTGCAGGGCGGCGTGATCCCGCCGGGCTACAACACCGGCTGTGGTGTGGCTCACATCGGCCATCTGGTGACCAAGGCCAGCCAATGCATTCCGGTGCCACAGGGAGTGCCGGACACTGTAGCGGTGTATGGCATTATGGCCGCTGTGGGCCTGTTGGGCTACCAGTTCTGCCACGAGCCGACCGAACAGACCGTCGCCGTCACCGGCCTGGGGCTGATCGGCCAGTTCGCCGCGCAGATCTTCAAGGCACACGGCAACTATGTCTATGCCAGCGACCTGCGCTCGCGTCGCGTCGAGCTGGCGGGCTGGTATTCGGCGGATGTCGCCTTGCGGGGCGATATCGAGGATCTGGACACGCGGATCAGACAAGATCATCCCGACGGGGTGGATATCCTGGTGGAGACGAGCGGCAACACCAAGGTGTTCGACCGCGCGTTGGCGCTGCCGCGCCAGCGCGGGCTGGTGTGCGTGCAGGGACATTATCCCAATGACCTCTGCTTCAGCTTTCGCGTGCCGCACTGGAAGATGCTGACAATGGTGTTCCCCTGCTCCTATGGCGGCACGCCAAACCTGTTGCAGGTCGAACAGATGATGCAGGAGGAAAGGCTGGTCGTCGAGCCGTTCATCACCCATCGCGTGCCGTATAAAGAGGCGCCGCGCATCTACAAGGCGCTGCTGGAGGGCGATCCCAGTTTTCTGGGGGTTGTCTTCTGGTGGGACTAGCTCTGCTCGCGCCTCCGCGCGCGGCGCTGCCGGGCCGAGGGGCCATGTCTCTCGGAGGGTGTCTTGCGGCACACCAATTCAAACAAGCAAATGGAAGGGTTCAGCCGCAGCTCAACCACAACCGATAGGCGGCGCACTTTGGAATTGCACAGATCCGTACTCGAACTGTGGCGGGGTTTCCCGCAAGTCAGCATGAGGAGGTTTCTATGAGCCCAAAGAAGGTCACAGAGGAGCTCGCCAAGGGCACCGCCGCGACCGGCAAGACGTTCAAGGGATTCACGGACGAGGAACGAGCCGCGATGAAGGAGCGCCTCCAGGAGCTGAAGGCGGAAGCGCGCCGCGGCCCGCGCGCGGACAAAGCGGACGGGGAAAGCGCTGTGCTCGCAAAGATCGCCGAGATGCCGGAACCGGATCGTGCCATGGGCGAGCGGCTCCATGCTATCATCAAAGCCAGCGCACCAGCTCTCTCGCCGAAACTCTGGTATGGGATGCCTGCGTATGCCAAGGACGGCAAGGTCGTCTGCTTCTTCCAAAGCGCGCACAGGTTCAACGCGAGGTACGCGACGTTCGGCTTTAGCGACGAGGCAAACCTCGACGAAGGCGACATGTGGCCGACCGCCTTCGCGCTGAAGGAGTTGACCGCCGCCGCTGAGGCAAGGATCGCCGCGCTTGTGAAGAAAGCGGTGAGCTGAGGCCTGACGTCAAACGCCCGACAAGCGGTTGGAGCCGACTTGGCCTTCCGCGACGCGCGGCTGCGCTCCGTGTTGTAGTAGATCAGCCAGGCATCCAAGTCCGTCTGTAACGCCTCCACCGACTCGTAGAAGGTCCGGCGAAAGGCGAGACGGAAGAACTCATCCAAGACGGTGCGGTTGAATCGCTCCACGAAGCCGTTGGTCTGCGGATGGGCCACCTGCGTGCGCTTGTGGCGGATATCGTTGAGTTCCAGGTAGAGCTCGTAAGGGTGGGAGTCCTTGCCACAGAACTCGCGGCCATTGTGGGTCAGCACGGCCGCTACAGGTAAGCCACGCTGCCGGTAGAAGGGCAAGACGTCATTGTGCAACACGGCCACAGCGGCTGCGGGCTGCTTGGAAGGATGGAGAAAGCCGAAGGCATGGCTGCCAGCGGGAACGTAGTTCCCGACGGTGTCCACCACCACGTGTAGGTAGACCTTGCTAACCCCCTTGAGAGTGCCGACGAAGAAGGTGTCTTGGGCCAACAGCTCGCCAGGACGGCTGCTCTCGATGTGGCGCTCGCACAGACAGGGGTTGGCTTTCTCGATCTGGGCGACCTGTTCCAGTGTCAGCTCGATCGCTTCCTGGGTGGCCTGCTCCCCCAGATTGAGCAGGCGCTCGTAGCGGCTGCCCAGGTCGTGCTTGTTGAGGATGCTCTGGCTGGTGACCGCGCTCACCGAGATCCCCGCCAACTGCAGCAGGTCGTGGAGGCGACCACAGCCCCACGTGGGATGCTCCAGACTCAACGCCAGGATACGATCCACCACCTCGGGTGGCGTGGTGAAGGGGTGGCTCTTGTGAATCGGTGGCAGATCCTTCAGCCCCGCCAAGCCGTGGGTCTGGAACCGCCTCTTGTATTCGTAGAACTGCGTCTTGGAGACGTCGCGCTGGCGACAGGCCTCACTCACGTTGCAAGGCCTGCGCCAACTCCAGAACGCTCAAGCGCCCTCCTGCCAGTTTCTCTTCCGCTGTCATGGCCTTCTCTCCTCTCTAATGGCATCATCATGCCACCGATCTGTTAGGAGAGAAACTTAAGCATACACGTCAGCCTCCTCACGCTGGCACCACCGGGCTGGGTTCGTGAAGCAGGCCACCTTCCGCCTGTCCCGTTGAGCATTTCCGCCTCGGCCGCACCGCCTCGCTTTACCCCTTTTCCTCTGCCGGCGCATGGCGCTCACCCGCGTTCGCCATCGCCGCCGCACGCGCGAAGAGCGCCTCGGTCAGCGAGACGCCGCACGCCTCCAGCGTCAGGAGCGCCGCGCCCACCTCGGACGCAAAGCGGGGAAACGTGGTCGCCGCTAACGGCTCCCGCGCCCGCAGCGCGGCGCGCAGCGGCTCCAGCAGCACCTCTCCCGCGCGAAAGACGCCCCCGGCGAGCACCACCGGAAAGGCGCTGCCGCTCAGGCCGACATGGCGGGCGGCGGTGGCCGCCAGGAGCGCCAGCTCCTCTCCCGCCTGATGCATGATCTCGCGCGCTGTGGCATCCCCCGCCTCCGCGCAGCGCGCCACGAGCGGCGCTAGCGCCGCGATCTGGTGGCGGGGGAGCGTCCCCCGATAGAGCAATGGGATCAGCGCCCACAGGTCCTGGATGCCGAAATGCGCATAGATCGCGTCCAGTAGCGCGGTGGGAGGCGTCCGCCCGTCATAGGCGCGCGTGGCGGCTTGCAGCGCCCGCCAGCCGATGTAGCCCGCGCCCCCCTCGTCCCCCAGCGGCGTGCCCCAGCCCCCGGCGCTCTTGCGCTGCGCGCCGCAAAAGCCGGTGGCCTGGCTGCCGGTGCCGGCGATGACCACCACGCCCGGCTGGCTCTTTCCCACCAACCCGACGGCGGCCACCTCCGCCTCGCCCCAGTTGTGGTACGGCGCGCTCCCGCATAGCCTTGCCAAAACGGCAGCAAAGACGGCTACCGGCGCCAGGACATGGCCGCCGATGGCGCTGACCGCTGCTCCCGGCGGCAGGCCCCGGCACACCTCCGCGACGGCCGCCTCCACCGAGGCCACCACAGCGTCTGGCGGCACAAAGTTGTGGTTTGCCGGGCCGCCGCGTCCCCGCGCCAGGATCGCCCCGTCCTCTCGCATCAGGACGGCGGCGGTTTTCGTGCCGCCGCCGTCCACACCGATCACATAGCGCATCTTGCACCTACAGGTAGTTCAGCCGGCTCTTGTACTTGTCAAGGAGCCGCTGGTTATGGGCGTCGCCGCGATCCAGGTTGGCGCTGAGAAAGACGGGCGGCTCGATGCCCCGCCGCAAGAGGCGCTCCACGATCTCCACCACCAGGGCATTGAGCAGCGCCGCGCCGACCACGGTGGATGTCGGCCCCACCGCCTGCGGCAGGCCCTCCAGTTGCACCACCGCGTCGCCGATCACGCCACAGTTGTCAATGACGATGTCGGCCGCATCCATCAGCTTGACGCCGCGCGGATGGCGCGAGGTGACTGACGCGCTGTACGTTACAGAGGTCAGCGCGATGACCAGCGCGCCGCGCGCCCTGGCGCCCTCCGCCATCTCGATGGCCACCGTATTGCGACCCGAGACCGAGTGCACGATGAGGGCGTCCCGCGCCGTCAGGCCCGAGGCGTTGAGCAGCATCTCAGCGTACCCGCTCTTGCGTTCCAGCTCGCTGGTGAGGGTGATCGGGCGCACGTCGGTGGTGAGGCCAGGCCCAAAGATCGGCACGATCGGCACCAGTCCCCCCGCGCGGTAGAACAGCTCTTGCGCCAGGATGCCGGCGTGGGTCGCGCCAAAGACATAAATCAACCCGCCATTCGCCAGGATATCGGCGAGCCTGTCCGCCGCCCGCGCGATCACGGGCGACTGGGTCTCTTCGGCGCGTCGCAGTTGTTCGTAGATCTTGTCGAAATAGCGCATTATCTATCTCCCAGATCAGTGATATGGGGCGTCATGCCTGTCAGAAAGCGACCTCGCGCCCGGATGCCGCGGCCTTGTACATGCCCTCCAGGAGCTGCGTGAGGTTCCAGCCATCCTCGATGGTGATGGTCATCGGCGTGTCGTGCAAAATGGCGCTGATCCACTGATCCATCGGCAGCGGCAGGGCATCCGGCAGTTTGGCCGGTCGTATCCAGCCCGCCATCCCCTCCGGCTGGAGTTGCGTGCTGGTGAGCCAGACGCCGGCGTCGGGGCCGGTGTTACGGCCCATAGCGCCCTCGGTGCCATAGACCTCTATCGGATTCGGCCCGGCGCGATGCACCCAGGCGGTATCCAGGATGCCCAGCGCGCCGCTTTCGAACTCGACCACGGCGGCGGAGTTATCGTCAATGGGGTAAACGCCGGAGAGGTTTTGGATCTTGGCCACGATGCTCTTCGGCTTGCCCAGGAACCAGCGCATCACATCCACCGTGTGGCATCCCAGATCGAAGAGCGCGCCGCCCCCCGCCAACACCGCATCCGCGAACCAGGCGCTCCCCCCAGAAAACCAATGGTCGAGCGCCGCCGAATGCGCCACGCGCGCCCGCATCAGCGTGATCCGCCCCAGCCAGCCTTTGTCCAGCACCTGCTTCATGAAGAGGATCTCCGGTCGCGTGCGGTTCGGCAGCGAGATCATGAACTTCACACCGCTCTTCTTGACCGCCTTGACCACCTCATCCGCCTCGGCGGTGGTGATGGTGAGCGCCTTTTCCGTAAAGATGTGCTTGCCATGCGCCGCCGCTGCTTTCATGAGCCACGGATGCTGTGAGGTGGGGGCGTTGATCACCACCGCGTCAACCTGGAGGTTGCCGAGCACCCGGTCGAGATCCTTGTCCCAGGGCGCCTGGAATTGCGCCGCTGCCGTCTGGCCGCGCGCCTCGTCATCGTCCCAGATGGCGACGATCTCTGCCTCTGGGTGTTGCACGACATGGCGGGCGTACCCGTTGGCGTGCACATGGGCAAAACCGAGCATAGCGATACGCAGCATCTATTCCTCCTTTGCCGCTCAGCGTGCAGCTATCACCCGCGATGGGCGACGATCACAGCTCCGGGACGGTAACGGCGACTTCATGGCCGACGGCGGCGGAGTCCAGGAGCCCCTGAATGATCACGTTGGTGAGCAGCATCTGCTCCACCGGGATCGGCGAGGGCTTGTTGTTGCGAATGGCGTCGGCAAAGGCGCGCTGCTCGCGACGGAAGAGCTCGATTCCCTCGATCTGCGGGATGTTCTGCGGCATCGTGTCGGTCAACATTCCCCACTCATGACGAAAGACAGTCAACGGGTTGAGCTTGAGGCCGGCTTTCGTGCCCAGGAAGAAGGTGCCGCCGATCTCGTTCATGTGCATGATCCAGCTCGTCTTGAAAACCATCGCCGCGCCGTTCTCAAAGCGCACCCAAGCAATGCCGAAATCCTCCACCTCCAGCTCCTCTGGCACCCACTGCCAGGAGCCGAGGACGGGAGAGCAGGTCCGGCCGAGGATATTGTTGGCGATGCCAGAGACGGAGATCGGTTTGGGGTGACCCATCAGGTTCAGCGCTTCGTCGAGACAATAGACGCCGATATCGGCCACCGTGCCGAGCCCCGCGGAGGCCTTGCGGATAAAGCTGCCACCGGGGATGCCGCAGCGTCGCGCCGCCACCGTCTCGGCATAATAGATGTCGCCCAGCGTGCCCGCATCCATGATCGTCTTAGCCGCCTGCATGACGGGGCTGTAGCGCGTCTTGAGGGCGATCATGGTCAGCTTGTCCGAATGGTGCGCCGCCCTCGCAATGGCGGTGGCATCCTCCAGCGTGGCCGCCATCGGCTTTTCCAGGAGCACATGCTTCCCCGCTTGAAGCGCGTCAATCGTGGGCGCGCGGTGCGCCTGGTTGAAGGTGGTGATGATCACCGCTTCGATCTCGTCATCCTGCAAGATCTTGTGATAGTCGCCGAAAGCCTGCGGGATGTGCCACGTTTCCGCCGTCTTGTCCGCGCGTTCCTGGATGAGGTCGGCGACCGCCAGCACCTTGACCTCGGGGACTTCTGATAGGGCGCGCAGATGCGTCTGAGCGATGCCGCCCGCGCCGATAATTCCCACTCGTACTGGTTCCATAGCGTGTCTCCTCCTTGATGATTTGCTGCGCTGCCAATGCGCTGTGCCGCTATTATACCACCGACGGTGAAGACAGACAGGATAGCCGAGCGCAACGGCAACCACGCCTTGTCACGCGCCACATGTCGGCTACAATGGCGGTAGAGACTACTACATGCTACATGCCCTCTAGTCGAATAGGAGAAGCTACATGCCCGAGTTGCCAGAGATCATGAACCTCGCGGCGCAGATGCAGCACACGCTCACCGGCAAAATAGTGCAGGAGATCGAGGTAAACCAGGCCAAGTGCCTCAATCTGCCGGTGAACGCCTTCCGCGCCGTACTGCTGGGGCAACGCTTCCAAGGCACGACCGCGCGGGGCAAGTGGCTCGTTACGTCACTCCCGTCTGGGTGGCTGCTCATCAGCCTCGGCATGGGTGGCGATCTGCTCTACCATGCCAACGCCACGACGCTGCCAGAGAAGCGGCAGGTCGCCTTTTCTTTCCGCGACGGGAGCTGCCTGTCGCTCAGCCTTTGGTGGTTCGGCTATGTCCACTATGCCCGCGAGCTGGCGGAGCACGGCATGGTGGCCAAGCTGGGCCCGAATGCGCTCGACATGAGCCTGGACGACTTTCGGGCGCTGCTGCAGGGCAAACGCGGCGCGGTCAAAACGCTGCTCATGGATCAGAGCCATATCGCCGGCATTGGCAACGTCTATATCCAGGATCCGCTCTTCAAGGCGCGCATCCACCCGCTGCGCCCGGCGAACAGCCTGGGTGAGGAGGAGATTGCTGCGCTCTGGCAGGCGATCCGCGAGACGCTACAGGAGAGCGTGGCGCTAGGCGGCTTTGCCTACGAGAAAAATCTCTATGGCGAGAAAGGACGTTGGGATACGAGCTACTTTCAGATCGCATACCGTGAGGGCAAGGCTTGCCCGCGTTGCGGCGCGGTCGTGACCAAGATCAAGACCGGCAGCACCAGCGGCTTTATCTGCCCGACCTGCCAGCCGCTGCAGCCCGGTGAGTAGAGCTGGATCTACTCGCCACAGCCGAAAGCGGTGCCAAGTCATGCCCATCCCCCGGGTTTTCGCGTCCCCCATTTGTGCGATGCTCCTTTTCTGCCTCATCTGCGTATAGTGTAGTGCCGAGCCGTTAAGTCCACTGCCTGGCGGCACGGTATAGCATTCGCTCGGCGATCCCGAACCTGAATCTCGCGCTGATCTCGGGGCAGTAAACACCAGGCGGTTGGGAGGGAGATTGATCCGATGAGCGATGAGATGGCCATCATCACCGACGGTCTGCGGAAGTCGTATGGCCGCGTGCAGGCGCTACGTGGGGTAAACCTGCGCGTCAAACGGGGCGAGATATTTGGCTTTCTCGGGCCGAACGGCGCGGGCAAGACCACCACCATCCGCTGCATGCTGGACCTGATCCGTCCGCAGGCGGGGCTGATCCGAGTCCTGGGGATCGACCCGCAGCAAGATCCCGTCGCGGTGCGATCGCGTGTGGGTTATCTGCCGGGCGAGCTGAACCTAGAAGGGAACATGAACACGGACGAGGCGCTGCACTACTTTGCCGACCTCCGTGGCAACCGGATTGACTGGGGCTTTGTGCGCGAGCTGGCGCAGAGGCTCCAAGTTGACCTGAAGATGCCCTTCAAGAACTTGTCCAAGGGGAACAAGCAGAAAGTGGGCGTGATGCAGGCGCTGATGCCTCGTCCCCCGTTGCTGCTGCTGGACGAGCCGACGTCCGGCCTGGATCCGCTGATGCAGCAGGAGGTGTATCGCCTGCTGAAAGAGGCGCAGGCCGCCGGGAGCACCGTCTTTTTCTCCTCGCATATCATCAGCGAAGTCGAGGCACTGGCTGAACGGGTGGCGATCATCCGCGAGGGCGTGATCGTGGAGGAGGTGCGGCCAAGCCAGCTTGCCAGCATGACGATGCGGCGCGTCCACGTGCGATTTCGAGAGCCGGTGGACTGGGCGTCTTTGACGCAGCTCGAAGGCGTCTCGGCGCTCTCCAAAGGTGACGCCACCCACGTAACTTTGCAGGTAGAAGGGGAGATGGACAAGCTGATCAAGACGCTGGCCGGCTTGCCCGTCAGCACGCTGGAGACGGAGCACCCATCGCTGGAAGACATCTTCCTGACCTATTACCGATCAGAGAAAGCGGAGGCACACTAAGATGTTTGCCGAGTTCAAACACACGCTGCGCCGCATGCGCGGCACGATCATCGCCTGGGGCATTGGGCTGGCGCTCTATGCCCTCATGATGGTGTCCTTCTACAGCACAGTCTCGGGGATGGCGGACATCATGGACTTTGTCGAGAACTATCCAGAGGAAATGCGCGCGTTCTTTACCAATATGACGGCGATCAACACGCCGCAGGGATACCTGGACACCTACTACTTTAACCTGATGACGCTGATCATCGGCGTCTTTGCCATCGGCACCGGGGCTGGCTTGCTGGTCAATGATGAGGAGCGCGGCTTTTTGGATCTGATCTTGGCGCATCCCATCAGCCGCTCCGCCTTGGTGGTCGGGCGCGTGCTCGGCTATGTGGCGGCGACCGCGTTGATCCTGCTGATCGGCTGGCTGGGCTGGGTTCTGCCCGCCGGCAGGTCTGGGTTGCATCTCTCCTGGATCGAGTTCCTGCGGCCTTTTGTGCCGCTGCTGGCTCAGTTGGTGCTCTTTGGCACGCTGGCGCTGCTGCTCAGCCTGCTGCTCCCCGCCAGCCGGCTGGCGGGAATGGTTGCCGGGGCGCTGCTGGTGGCCAACTACTTGCTGCTCGGGCTGGCGAACATGAACGAGACGTTAAAGCCCATTGTCCGATTCACGCCACTCTACTACTACCAGGGCGGCACCGCGGTGTCAGGCCTGAACTGGGAATGGCTGCTGGGCCTATGCCTCGCGCCTGCCGTCTTTGTTGTGGCCAGTTGGGCGCTCTTCCAGCGCCGCGACATCCGCGTTGGCGGTGAGCGAAGCTGGCGACTGCCCCACCTGTTCCGGCGCGGGCAAGAGGCCCTCACTGCCAGTCAATAGTGCGCCGAGGGGAGGGTGTCGCAGGCTGCGACACCCTCCCCTCGCTTCTATGCCACATCACCGCCCTTCTGGTTGCGTCCTCCTCCCTGGCGGATACCTGCCGCCTCCTCTTGTGTTTTGCCAAAATCGAGAGAATATCGTATAATTTATCGCTCAATTAGCGCGACGAAGATACGCGGCGATCATCCGAAGGAGGACACTTCCAATATGGCGGAGAAATGGGTTTACCTTTTCAGCGAAGGTGACGAATCCATGCGCAACCTGCTGGGCGGCAAGGGCGCAGGGTTATCCGAGATGACACGGGCCGGGTTGCCAGTCCCACCCGGTTTCACGATCACCACCGAGGCGTGCAATGCCTACTTTGCCAACGGGGAGCGGTTCCCCGCAGGGATGTGGGACCAGACGCTGGCGGCGCTGCGGCATGTGGAGGCGCAGACGGGGAAAAAGTTCGGCGATCCCAAGAACCCGCTCCTCGTCTCGGTGCGTTCCGGCGCGCGCGTCTCGATGCCTGGCATGATGGATACCGTGCTCAACGTGGGCCTGAACCCGCAGACGCGGGATGGCTTGGCAAGGCTGACCGGCGATGAGCGCTTCGCATGGGACGCTTACCGTCGTTTTATCCAGATGTTCAGCAGCATCGTCAAGGAGATGGAGCGACGGGCGTTCGAGGACATCATGGACGCGCACAAAGCGAAGGCGGGCGTGAGTCGTGATATTGACCTCACGACCGATATGCTCAAGGCGATCGTGGCCGATTTCAAAGCGCTCTACCGCAAAGAGATGGGTGCCGACTTCCCCGAAGACCCCCTCCAGCAACTGCAGGAAGCGATCCGCGCCGTGTTTGCCTCATGGTATGGCCCGCGTGCGTACACCTACCGCGAGCGCGAGAGGATCCCACACGACTGGGGCACTGCCGTCAATGTCGTTACCATGGTCTTTGGCAACATGGGCAGCAACTCGGGAACCGGCGTGGCCTTCACCCGTAACCCGTCCACGGGAGAACGCAAGCTGTACGGCGAATACCTCCTCAACGCCCAAGGCGAGGACGTGGTGGCCGGCATCCGCACGCCAAGCCACATCGAGGACATGGCGCGGGAGCTACCCGAGGCGTATCAGCAGTTCGTCGAGATCGCGGCTCGTCTGGAGAAGCATTACCGCGACATGCAGGACATGGAGTTCACCATCGAGCGCGGCAAGCTCTGGATGCTCCAGACCCGCTCGGGCAAGCGCACCGCGCGGGCGGCTATCAAGATCGCCGTGGATATGGTGGCAGAGGGCTTGATCTCCAAGGAAGAGGCGCTGGTGCGCGTCACTCCCGATCAAGTGGACCAGCTCCTGCATCCCAACTTTGACCCCGAGGCCAAGAAGATCGCTGAGAACCGCGGCGACCGTTTGGCAAAGGGGCTGGCGGCCTCCCCTGGCGCTGCCGTGGGCATGGCGGTCTTTGACGCGAAAAAAGCGGAGGAACTGGGCAAAAACAAGACGCCGATCATCCTGGTACGTCCAGAGACCAGCCCCGAGGACGTCGCCGGCATGAACGCCTCCAAAGGCATTCTCACCCAGCATGGCGGCATGACCTCACATGCCGCCGTCGTAGCGCGCGGCTGGGGCATCCCGTGCGTGGCGGGCGCGGAGGCGATCCGCGTGGATGAGATCAAGAAGCAGTTCTCGGTAGATGGCCGCGTCATCCGCGAGGGAGACTATATCTCGATTGACGGCACGACGGGCGAGGTATTCGCGGGCCAGATCAAAACGGTGTCCCCACGCTACCAAGAGGAGAAAGAACTGATTGCCCTGCTCGGCTGGGCAGATCAAGTGCGTCGCCTGGGCACGTGGACAAACGCTGACCGCCCTGAGGATGCCAAGGCCGCTCGCGAGTTTGGCGCGCAAGGGATCGGCCTCTGCCGCACCGAGCATATGTTCTTCCAAGAGGGGCGTATCCCGATCGTGCAGCGCATGATCCTCGAGTCGCTGACCGCCGCGCCCATCGAACGCCGTCTCGGCGATCTTCGCAGACACGTGGAGAGCAATCCAAACGACGAGAACGCCAAGCGCGAGCTGGAAAAGCTAGAACAAGAGGCAAATCAGAACCCCTCCGTTCAGGCGTACCGAAAGGCCATTGCGGACTTGCTGCCACTGCAGCGCAGTGACTTTGAGGGCATCTTTGAGGTCATGGATGGCCTGCCGGTCATCATCCGCCTCATTGACCCGCCGCTGCACGAGTTCCTGCCGTCGCGCCTGGAGTTGACGCGCGAAGTAATCCGACTGGAATGCAACAATGGGAGCCAGCAGGAGCTGGAGGAAAAGAGAAAGCTCTTGGATGCGGTGAGCGCGCTGGCCGAAGTCAACCCGATGCTGGGGCTGCGCGGCTGCCGGCTGGGCATCCTCTATCCCGGCGTGACCGAGATGCAGGTGCAGGCCATCTTTGAGGCGGCCATCAACGTAACCCGCAGGGGCGTCAAGGTTCATCCTGAGGTCATGATCCCGCTGGTCATGCACGTCAATGAGCTGAAGGTCGAACAGACCAAGTTGGAGAAGGTTGCCAAAGAGGTCATGGAACGGGAGGGTATGAACCTTCCTTACAAGTTCGGCACCATGATCGAGGTGCCACGCGCCGCGCTGACCGCCGATCAGATCGCCGAGTTGGCGCAGTTCTTCTCCTTTGGCACCAACGACCTGACGCAGATGGGGCTGGGCATCTCGCGTGATGACGCGCAGGGCAAGTTCCTGGGCCAGTACTTGGATCGCAAGATCCTGCCCGAGGACCCCTTCCAGACGTTGGACAAAGACGGCGTGGGCAAGCTAATGCGTATGGCCGTTGAGGGAGGGCGCGCCACCAACCCAAATCTGGAGATCGGCATCTGCGGCGAGGTCGGCGGCGATCCCGCAACGATCGAGTTTTGCCATCAGATTGGCCTGAACTATGTCAGCGCCAGCCCATATCGTGTGCCCGTGGCGCGCCTGGCAGCAGCCCAGGCCGTATTGCGGGAGAAAAGGGCCAAGTAGTAAAGCCGCCTGCTTATCATTGTCAGACCGTGGCTGGGGATAGCCTTCCGCGCTATCCCCAGCGAGCAAAAAAGGGACGACGAGAGCCAGCCCAATATGACCAGGGCAAAGAACTTGCGCCTTCCGCCTCACCGAAAGGGCAGCGGCCCTGACCACCGCAAATGGATACTCATCTTCCTCTCTCTGTTGCTGCTTCTCCTAAGAGAGGAACGCGCTCCCTCCTCTGCGCTCGTCTCTGGGGTTACCATCACCAAGAGCGTCTATCCCGCGCGCGCCGCGCCCGGCTCCCGCATTACGTACAACATCACGCTGACCAACGCCACATTGCAGGGTGCCAGCGATCTGGAAGTGAGCGATTTTCTCCCCGCCGGTTTTCGCTATGTCGCCGGATCAACGCGCGTCTACAGCAATCATACGCTCGTCTCCACAGCCGATCCGGTGGTCTTTGGACAGACCGTGTCATGGCGGGGCCTGCCACTTCCGGCCGCACGCCAGGGCGCTTACTATGGCATCCACACCTTTGTGCAGGACAAGTGCGACTCGGACTATATCAACTATCAGCTCGACCGCGCTCTGGAGCTGATGGGGCCCGGCGCATTCGTCAAGCAGCTCTTTTACTGGGTCACGCCGGAGCTCGCGGGGCCGCTTCCCTGTTGGGTGGACTTTGTCAACCGAGCCTACGACCGGGGACTCGTGCCTGTGGTGCGGTTGCAGGGAGTGCATGGTGGCCCCTACTGGCTCAAGCCAGAACCGGATAGCCCGGGCAACTATACGACCATCGCGCAGGCATACAAGCGGGTGGTACAGGGACTGCCCCGGCGCGACGGCCAACGCCTCTATGTCGAGGTCTGGAACGAGCCCAACCTCGACATCGAATGGAGCGGCGCGCCGAACCCGGTGGAGTATGCCGAGTTCTTGGTGGATGTTGCCGCGGCGATTCGGTCTATCGGCGATTCGCGGATCGTCATCCTCAATGGCGGGCTTTCACCGGGCGGCAACTATAACAACCTGGCGTTTATTGATACTATGGCCGCCGTGCCCGGCGCCATGAATGCCTTTGACGTTTGGTCCGCGCATCCCTATCCGGGAAACCACCCGCCCCAGTACAACAACCATGACGGCACCGCCACATACCGCGATCTGACTATTGACTCGTATCTGCTGGAGCTGGAGCGGCTGGCAGCCCACGGGCGCAAGAACGTGCAGGTCATCCTCACCGAAACCGGCTATGCGCTGGGCCAAAACAACTTCTGGTTCGAAGGATACCCGCCCATCACGGAGCAGAACCGCGCCGATTATATCCTGCGCGCCTTTCGCGATTACTGGCGCTACTGGCCGGAGGTGTTGGGGGTCTGCCCCTACGAGCTGGTGGATCCACGCGGCGACTGGTGGGTGTGGGACTGGCTCTACCCTGACGGACAGCATCACGAGCAGTATGACGCAGTCGCGGGCTTGCCCAAGACGGGGCCGCTTGCGCCGAGCCATGTAACCATCGAGTTTCAGGCTATTGCTGCCAGCATTAGCGGCACCTACTATAACCAGGTGGTAGCAACGGCCAGCAACCTGACGATCCCAACCCTCTCCAATGTGGCGCCGGTCTCGATCACCGCGCCGACGCCCACGCGCACGGCGACGCCCACCACCACAGGGACGCCGCCAACGGCTACCCAGACACCCACGCCCACGGCTACGTCCCCTTGCCGGGAATGGGTCGTCAATGGTGGATTGGAGGACACCGCTGGCTGGACCATCTCGCAGAATGCCGCGTTGACCGATCAACAGGTGCACGGCGGCAACTGGGCGTTGCGCCTGGGCATCGTTGACGGGCCGAACGTCTACAGTTACTCATCCGCCACGCAGCTCCTGACGCTGCCTGCAGATGCGGCGCAGATCACGTTCTCCTTCTGGTACTATCCGCTTTCCGCCGATCTGACGAACGATCTGCAGATGGCGCGTATCTACGAAAACGGGGAATTGCGCGAGAGCTATCTCTACAAGCCGTCGGACCAGCGGCAATGGCTTCACATGTCGCAGGACCTCTCCTCCTACCGTGGCCGCACTATCCTCCTCTACTTTGGCGTGCGTAACGACGGCCAGGGGGGGACTACTGCCATGTACCTTGATGATGTCTCGGTGAGCGTCTGCGGCGCCTCACCCCATACGCCGACGTGGACGCCAACGGCGACACGCACCTGGACGCCGACGCCGACTAGCTCGCCGACGCTGCCGGCCACGCCCACGCCAACCGCTGGCACGCGCGAGCCGGGATGCGGCGATCTGCTGGCGAACGCCGACTTTGAAGACGACGACGCCTGGGAACTCGTAGAAACCGCCTATCCGGCGCGATACACGGCAGAACGCGCCTATACGGGACGGCGCGCTCTTCTGCTGGGCATCCTGGGGGAAGAGAACATCAAGAGTTACTCCAGCGCACGGCAGCTCGTAGCCGTGCCAGCGGACGCGACGCACGCTGTCCTCTCCTTCTGGTACTATCCCATCTCGACCGATGAGGCGCACGACCGCCAGTACGTGTTGATTCTCGACGAGAATAACGTGTATCTGGAGCAGTTGATGTGGACGGGTGCAAACGCGCAGGGGTGGTTGTATCGGCAGTACTCGCTGACCAAGTACGCCGGACAACGCATCAAGGTCCATTTCGGCGTCTATAATGACGGAGCCGGCGGGACCACCGCCATGTACGTGGATCAGGCGTCGGTGGTGGCATGTTGGGGCGACATCACGCCAACGCCCACGCCGACACCGATTTTCGCCTATCGCATCCAAGTGCCCCGCTTGGGTAGGGGAGAGGACGAAAGCTGGGCGATCCTGTCGCGCGATCCCGGCGTGGTCATGCCGGCGAGGATGGCGAGCGAGGGGACGAAAATCGCAGCGCCTGAGGTCGCGCCGCAGAGGTGGTCGCTCCCCATAGCGGCCACAAACGATCCGCTCGATCTGCCGCAGCTCGCGCTGGATGAGGCGGCGCGCCGCGTCTATGTCGTCGCGAACGGCAGGATCGCTATGCTTGATGCAGACGACGGGACGCTTCTGGCGACGCGCGCCGTCGGGCGACGCGCCCAGGGGATCGCCGTTGATCCAACCCGCCAACGGCTGTACATCAGCGAACGGGAAAATGACCAGCTCTGGATTCTGGATAGCACGCAGCTGAGCACGGTGGCCGTCATCGCCGGGATACCGCAACCGGGGCAGGTAGCTCTTGCCGAGGGCCGTGTATATGTGACAGCAACCGCCAGCGATGAGCTCTATGTCATCAACGCCCACACCGCTGCATTGGAGATGCGGCTGCCTGTGGGACGTGCGCCCTATGCTGTGGCGGCAGACCCTGTCGGGCCGTATCTGCTGGTGGCCAACGCCGGCGCTGGCACTGTTACTGCGGTCAACCGATTTGACAATACCATAGCAAGTGTTGTATCCCTGGATGGACTGGGGTACCCACAGGACATCGCAGTGGATACACGCCGTTCCGTCTTCTATGTTGCTTACGCGATCTCGCCGACATC
>JAIOAV010000055.1 GCA_019873665.1 Chloroflexota bacterium | reverse complement strand
CAGGAGCAGATCAAGCTGTATCAAGAGGCGGGCATCAGCCCGACCGGTTGCCTGGGGCCGATGCTGATCCAATTCCCGATCTGGATCGGCCTGTATCAATCTATCCTCAACATCATGTCCAATAACCCACTGCAAATCTTTGCGCTGGGAAAGCATATCTATACGATCTTCCCGCAGTTGTCGCAGCTTGTGCCCTTCCAGAGCCACTTTCTCTGGGTGAATCTGGCCCGTCCTGACCCCTACTATATCCTGCCGGTTCTGGTGGTGGTTACTATGTGGGCGCAGCAGAAGATGATGGCCACCCCCTCCACTGATCCGCAGCAGGCGCAGATGAACCAGAGCATGCAGCTCATGATGCCGTTGATGTTTGGCGTGTTCATGTATCAGGCGCCCGCGGGCGTGGCGCTCTACTTTGTGGTGTCGAACCTGCTGGGCATGATCCAACAGTACTTTACTACAGGCTGGGGAGAACTTCTCCCGCGGCGTCGAACTGGCCCTGCTGTTGCCTCTGGCAAGGCAATTGAGGCGCCGAGTGCGAAAGGCAGAAGTGATGCAAGCAAAAAGCGCAGGAAAAAGTCTTGAGGTTAGGGCCAAGAGTGTAGACCTGGCCATCAAACAGGGATTGGCCGAGCTGGGCGTCGGCCGTGATGAGGCAGAGATCGTTGTGCTGCGTGAGGGAAGCCGCGGCGTGCTGGGGATCGGCGCGGAGGATGCCGTAGTGCGCATTACCGTCAAGAGCCCACCCATGCCGGCTTCCGCTCCGACCGTTGAAGCGCAGCCGCCCGCCCCCGTGAAAGAGGTAGAGCAGCCGTCGCCCAAGGCCGTCGTGCCCAGCGGGGAGGAAGAGGAAGAGGGCGAGCCTGCGGTGCTTGGTGCGGAGGAGCGCGCTCAGGTGCGCGAGATCGCTCGTAAGGCGTTGCAGGGGCTGTTGGATCATATGGGTATCTCGGCCCGTGTCGAGACAGCCGAACAGGGGTGGCAGAGCGCAAATGCCCCGGAAGATGCCATAGTGCTGAACGTTACCGGCACAGACCTTGGCGTATTGATCGGACGGCGCGGTGAGACGCTGGATGATATCCAGTTTATCACACGCCTGATGGTGAGTCGCGAGATCCAGAAATGGCCCAATATCGTGGTGGACATAGAGTACTATAAAGCCCGGCGGGAAAAGCTGCTTACCGATCTGGCGCAGCGGATGGCGGAAAGGGTGCGCGCGACAAAGGAGCCGGTAGCGTTGGAGCCGATGCCTGCCAGTGAGCGTCGCATTGTACACCTGGCGCTGCGCGACGCCCCCGGTGTTTATACCGAGAGCAGCGGCGAAGGACAGAAGCGTAAAGTGGTGATCCTGCCCAAGCCGTAGTCGAACCGGCAAAAGCTCGACAAATACTCGCGGGGTGTAGCGGACGATCATGCCACAGACTACAGAGATCGTACCCGATTTCCTGACGATCGGGCATGTTACCAAAGACCTGCTGGCGGGCGGCGGTTTCGTTATCGGAGGCACGGTGACCTATGCGTCATTGACGGCGCGGAACCTGGGCCGCCGTGTCGGCATCGTGACCAGTGCCGGACCCGATCTGGATTGGAGTGCCTTCGACGGCATTCGCGTGGCGGCGCGGCGCTCTGCCGCCACGACTTGCTTCCAGAATATCTACAACAATGGCTCGCGGCAGCAATTCATCAAGGCGCTCGCCGAGCCGCTGCGGGTGCAAGATGTCCCTTCCGCATGGGCAAAAGCGCCCATTGTTTTGCTCGGCCCGCTGGCGCGTGAGCTTGATATCGAGATGGCGCGCGCTTTTCCCGACTCGCTCCTGGGGATCACGGCGCAAGGGTGGATGCGCGAGTGGGATGATGAGGGGCGCGTCTCGACCCGCTTCTGGGCGGAGGCGGACAAGATCCTGCCGCTGGTGGATGTGCTGGTCTTTAGCTACGAGGATGTAGGACGCGACATCTCGCTGGTGCGCCAGTATGCATCATTGGCGCCGATCACGGTGGTTACGCTGGGGCCATGCGGCTGCGTGGTCTATAACTCGCAAGGCGCAAGGTGGCTGCCCGCGTTTGAAGCGCCACAGGTGGACCCCACTGGCGCCGGTGATGTGTTTGCCGCGGCGTATCTGGTAGCGCTGGAAGAGACGGGCGATCCCTTTGCTGCGGCGCGTTTTGCCAATTGTACGGCATCTTTCTCGATTGAGGGGCAGGCGACATCCACCATCCCGACGCGCGATCAGGTAGAGGAGCGCTTGCGCAATGGCTCGCTCATCCCGGTGGATTGCTCCAAAGAGGACCTCATCGCCAACGCAGTTTGCGAGATATCGTCCCACATAGCATAACTTGTCGAGCTGAGAATGGTGGCCGATGGTCCGAATCTACGCCTTGGCCAATCAAAAGGGTGGCGTGGGCAAGACAACCACCGCGGTCAACCTTAGCGCCTATATGGCGGCTGCTGGCCGGCGAGTGCTGCTTGTGGATATGGATCCACAGGCGAACGCCACCAGCAGCCTACAGGTCGACAAGAACGCCCTTTCTGCGTCCATCTACGAGGGGCTGATCCAGGGCAAACCACTCGCGGACGTGCTGGTGATGACCAAGCATCCCGGCCTGCATCTGGTCCCTTCGACCCCAGCATTGGCGGGGGCTGAGGTGGAGATGGTGAATATCATGTCGCGCGAGGCGCGGCTGCGCCGGGCGCTAGCGCCGCTGTTAGACAAATATGACTATATCCTCATTGACCCGCCACCGAGTCTGGGTCTGCTGACCATCAACGCGCTGACGGCAGCGCAAAGCGTGATTATTCCTATCCAGTGCGAGTACCTGGCGCTGGAGGGGCTGACGCAGCTTTTGCAGACGATCAAACTGGTGCGGGAGAATCTAAACCCCGGCCTCACCATCCGTGGCATCCTGTTGACCATGTTCGACACGCGCACGAATCTCTCGCAGCAAGTGGTGGAGCAGGTGCGGCAGTACTTCCCAGGGCGGGTGTTCCGCGCCGTCATCCCGCGCAGCGTGCGCCTCAGCGAAGCGCCCAGTTATGGCGAGCCAATCCTCACCTATGCGGCGAATTCAGCGGGCGCTCTGGCGTATGAAGCTCTGGCGCGTGAGATTCTGGCCGCCGATGAGCCGAAGGCATGAGGGGAGGTGAGCCATGCCGAAGGAGAAGCGCGGGTTGGGCAAGGGGCTGGAGGCGCTGATCTCTGGCTCCCCTCTGGAGCCTTCGACCGCTGGTCTGACCATGGTGAGCGTGGATGATATCGGACCCAACCCGCTGCAGCCGCGCGCCCGCATGGACCCCACTGCGCTGGAAGAGCTGGCCGAGTCTATCCGCGCGCATGGCCTCATCCAGCCCCTGATCGTCACCCGCGCGACCGCCACGCCAGAGGATGCCGTCGGCATCACCCCCGCATATCAGCTCATCGCCGGCGAGCGCCGCCTGCAGGCAGCGCGACTTGCTGGCTTGCGCGAGCTGCCGGTTATCATTAAGGAAGCGACGCCGCAGCAGATGCTCGAGCTGGCGCTGGTGGAGAACATCCAGCGCGCCGACCTGAATCCGCTGGAAGAGGCCGCGGCCTACCGACAGTTGATCGAGGACTTTGGCCTGACGCAGGAACAGGTGGCGGAAAAGGTGGGACGCAACCGCGTGAGCGTGGCTAACACGTTGCGCCTGCTGCGTCTGCCGGAGACGATCAAGGCAGCGCTGAGCGAACAGCGCATCAGCGAAGGGCATGCCCGCGCGATGTTGGGGCTGGAGCGCGAGGAGGATCAGCGTCGGCTTTTGCGCCTGATCGAGACGCGCGGCCTATCGGTGCGCCAGACTGAGGAGACGGTGCGCCGCTGGACAAGCGCGCCAGCCAGAACGCCGCGTGCGACGCTCTCGCCCGATTCGGCGGCGCTGGAGAGATCGTTGCGCGAGGCGCTCGGCACCAAAGTGAGCCTCACACGCAGTCGGCGCGGCGGCAAGGTCGTCATCTACTTTTTCTCGGAAGAGGAGCTAGAGACGATCTATGAGCGGATCGTGGGGCGCAAGGCCCGGGACGCGTCGTGAGTAGCCGAGGAAGACAGATCGCGCAAGCCGCCGGGCTGGTCATGGGCGCATATGTGGCGAGCCGAGTGCTCGGGCTGGCGCGGGAGATGGTGATCGCGCGGCAGTTCGGGACTAGTGCCGAGCTGGGCGCCTACCTGGCTGCGTTTCGCATCCCCGATCTGATCTTTCAGCTTCTAGCGGGCGGGGCACTCGGCTCTTCCTTTATCCCCGTTTTCACGGTCTATCTGGCCCGTCGCCAACGGCATACGGCGTGGCGGCTCGCCAGCATCATCTATAACCTTGTCGCCGTCCTCACGACTCTTTCGGCGGTCATCGCCTTTGTCCTCACGCCTCTGTTGACCCGCTGGCTGGTCCCCGGCTTTGACGCCGAGATACAGGCCCTCACGGGCCGCTTGATGCGCATCATGTTGCTGACGCCGATCATCTTTGGCCTGAGTGGTATCTCCATGGCGGTTCTGAACGCGCACCAGCACTTTTTGCTGCCCGCTATCGCCCCGGCGCTATACAATCTGGCGATTATCGCGGCAGCGCTTTTCCTGACGCCCTTTCTGGACATCTACGGCCTGGCCGTGGGCGTCGTGGCAGGCGCGCTGTTGCATCTGCTTGTGCAATGGCCTGCGTTGCGGCGGAAGGGATGGCAGTATGCGCCGACCCTCGAGCTGGGATTCCCGGGCGTACGCGAGGTGATCAGTCTCTTTCTGCCGCGCATGTTGGGGTTGGGGGTCATGCAAGTGAACTTTGTGGTGAACACCGTGCTCGCTTCCGGACTGGCCACAGGCAGCCTGGCGGCGTTGAACTATGCGTTCCTATTGATGATGCTACCGCAAGGCGTTTTTGCCATAGCGATCGCCACTGCCGCGTTCCCGTCCTTCTCGGAGCTGGTGGCGCGGCGGCAGATCACCGAACTGGGCGAGACCCTCTCCGCCACTTTGCGCGCCATCCTGTTCCTCACGCTGCCGGCCAGCGTCGGACTTTACGTATTGCGCTATCCCCTCGTCCAGGTGCTGCTGCAACGAGGCGAATTCACGGCGGCCTCCACGCAGGCAACTGCCTGGGCGCTGCAATTCTATGCGTTGGGCCTGCCCGCCTATGCCGTCGTTGAGATCGTCTCACGTGCCTTTTACGCGCTGCATGACACCAGCACGCCAGTGATGGTGGCGGCAGCAACTGTCGCCCTGAACGTCCTGCTCAGCTTGCTGTTGATCGGCCCACTGGCGCATGGCGGCCTGGCGCTGGCGAACGCGTTGGCGGTAACCGTGGAGATGCTCACGCTGTTGTGGTGCCTGCGGCGGCGGATCGGCACGGTAGCGGAGGGGCCGCTCCTCGCCTCCGCCACCAGATCTCTCGCAGCGTCGCTGGGCATGGGGATCGGCATAGCGTTGGCGCTGCGAGTGATTGGGGAGCGTGCCTGGTGGGCGGCATGGGGCGGCATGGTTATCGGTGTTGGAATCTACGGGGTATTAGCCTGGGCGCTCGGCTCGCGGGAGTGGCACGCGCTTGGCGGCTGGATCGTGCAGCGCGGCGGCCAGCGGGTGCTAGCGCTCACACGAAGGACAGCTGATTCGCGCCCAAAAGAATAAGCCTTGCCTGCGCCTCCGCAAGCAAGGCTTACAATTGAGTAACCAAGCGACCATTCATGTCGTCCCCCGTCTGCTTTGGCTGAATGGAAACTACAAATGGTCTGATCGCGGCCTCCACAGCGCGAACTAGGCGACACTCTCGGCGACGCTGCCTTTCTTGTAACGGTAGGTGATGCGACCGCGGGTCAGGTCGTAGGGAGACAACTCGATGCGCACCCGATCGCCCAACAGGACGCGGATATAGTTCTTGCGCATCTTGCCGCCCAGATAGGCCAAGATCTCGTGACCGTTATCCAGCTCCACGCGGAACATGGTGCTGGGCAACGCCTCGATGATTGTACCTTCCGCTTCGATCTTCTGTTTGCTTTCCTTCTCTTCTCTCATACTCTCCCTCCTATGAAAGTAAAACTCCCAGACACAGCAAAAAGCCCATCCAGCAGCATACCATTGCCACGCTTTTGGCGCGGCAATGGCGCTCTCGTCTTGGCAGGATAGGCCAGCTAGGATTACCGCAAATACTCTTTTAGACGCCGACTACGGGCCGGATGTCGCAGGCGCCGCAAAGCGTCGCGCTCGATCTGACGGATGCGCTCGCGCGTCAAGCCGAACTTTTCCCCCACCTCACGCAGGGTGTAGCTGCGGCCATCCTGTAGGCCAAAGCGCAATCGCAATATGCGCGCTTCTCGCGGGTTCAGGGTGTTCAACACCTCTTCCAGGCTGTCGGAAAGGAGTTGCTGATACGCGGTATCAGAAGGGCTTTCCGCGTCCTCGTCCGGCAAAAAGTCGCCGAACATGCTATCCTCATCCTCGCCGACCGGCTTTTCCAGAGACGTAGGCCGCTGCGCCATGCGCAACAGGAACTTGACCTTGCGCGGCTTCAGCCCGACCGCAGAGGCCAGCTCTTCGGTCGTGGGCCTGCGTCCCTCCTCCTGCTCCATCTCGCGGGCGGTCCGCTGCAAGCGCCGGATCTTTTCTCCCATATGCACCGGCAGGCGAATCAGGCGACCCTGCTCTGCAAGGGAGCGCGTCACGGCCTGGCGAATCCACCAGGTGGCATAAGTGCTGAACTTGAAGCCCCGTCGGTAGTCGAACTTTTCCACGGCACGAATCAACCCGAGATTCCCCTCCTGGATCAAGTCCGGGAAGGGAACTCCCTGTCCCATATATCGCTTGGCGATGCTGATGACAAGGCGGGTGTTCGCCTGAATCAGATGCGCACGTGCGGCGTCTGCTCGGTCAATATCCTCTTGCAACCTGTGCGCTTCTTCGGGGTCGTGCCCGTTATCGTGGAGCCGATGCATGGCGATCTGACCGCGCTGAATCTGCTGGGCCAGGTCCTTTTCCTCTTCGGAGGTTAACAATGCCACGCGCCCCATCTCACCCAGATAGAGGCTGATCGTATCATCGCTGGGGATGGACCCCATATCAAGGTCATCGTCCGTGGGTTCAAAGTCCTCTTCCAAAAAGCTCTCATCGCACGGCTCGTTGCTGGGCGTCTCGTCGTTGATCACTTCAACGCCCTCTTTGAAGAGACTCAGGAAGAAGTCGTTCACTTGTTCTGGACGCCTTTCTTCTTCCGGAAAAGCCTCGATGATCTCGGAGACAGTGATAAAGCCGCGATCCTTGGCCCGTTTCAGAACGGGTTGCATGGTTGTCGGTTTTTGAGCCTCTCGCAATTTCCTCTCCTAAAGCCTCGAAATGGTCCCTCTCCTTGGCTATCGGCCTTGGTTTTGCCTCTCGAACCTCCTCATGATGCCAGTCCAACTGGCTGTCCCGGCGCACTGGGCCGGGATTCGCGCGGTCTGGGGGGCACACCACTCGTTTGCTCAAAAATCCGTGCGGGGGATGAAACTTGTCTTGCATATAGCTCCCCCAGTAGCACATTATACATGCCTTCCTGGGATTTGTCAAGCTTTTCAGCTCGGAGATTTTCTGTTTCTCTGCCCCTTCACCGGGGTATGGTATCGGAGATTTGCGCTCTGTGCCGTCATTTTAGACGCACAGCCGCGAGCTAGGGTTCCAGGAATTGCAGTGGCGCGACGCGCACGCGTCGGGGTGGGCTCCGACGACATTGCGTCGCGCCATCGGCATGCCCCATTCGTGACGCGCCCGTGCGCCAACTGGCGCTCGCGCGAAAAGCAGTTGACACGAGAAACGTTTCGTAGTAGACTAGGGGCCACTATGGAAACACATCGGGGGATCGTCACTGCCGTGAGCACGGAGAGAGCGTAGTATGAGCCAAGCTGCGCCCATCTGGCGCCGCCTCCTGCATCTGGTTGAGCGGGCGCAGGAACCCGAGTGGTTCGAGCGCGAGATCAAGATCCTCACCGCACAGGGGTATAGTGATAACGACGCGGTTGACTTTTACAGCGGCCTGGTTGGCCACTATCTGCTGGAGAGCGCGGGCTTGGCCGCCGCGCTCGGCTCCTCGCGCGAAACTGCCCTGCATGACCTGGCCGACCTGCCTGTCTCAATACGCACCTCTGAGAATGACCAAATGCCTCCCTTTGCCTGGCGTGAGCAGGCGCTCTACCGTCGCTTTCTGAGGCAGGTGCAGCCCCTCTTCTCGGAGTTGGCGACTGCGATGGCGGCGCTGCTGAGCTGCTATGTTGCCGGCGAACAAGACGCCGCGCTCTTGCCCGATGATCTCATGGCCGAGGCAAACCGCCTAGCGGATGCTGATCCTGATGGGGCGCGGCACTATGTGGCGCGGGCCGGCGCATTGGCCCTGCGCGGGCAGCGCCTCTGGTGGGGTTGGCAGTCAGAGATGTCGCCCCCGTTGCGGCGCTGGACAACGCATATCGTCGGTCTGGTGGATAGTATCACCCATGAGGGACATGCCCCCCTGGCTGCGGTGGATGTTCAGCGCGAGACGTGGTTGGCAGAGAGCGACTCGTTGGAGCGGCTGATCATTGCCCTGGAAGATGGGGATGTGGCTCTCAGCGAGGTGCAATTCGGCCAGCAATTGACGCCAGCCGACGAGGAAGTGGAGGAGTTGATCTACAGCCTCTTTCGGAATGACGCACGGGAGAGAGAGGGGACGCAATTTGCCTTCCAGCGTTGCCGCGAGGCGGTCATCCCGTATCTGATCAGCCTGGCGCAGGATCAGTCTCTCTGGGGCGTGGACTCGCATGGCGATGGATGGGCGCCGATCCGTGCCGTGGATGTCCTGGGACAGCTTGCAGCCGAGGAAGCGGCGGAGCCACTTTTGCAGATCATTTCCATGTGCGCGCCCGATGACCGGCTGTATGATCATGCGCTGCTGGCACTACAGAACATCGGCAGCAAGGCGCTTCCCGCCTTGCTCGATGTGATGCGCTACTCGCAGGACCGTGCTCTGAAGGTGGCCATCGCGCCGGTTCTGGGTGTGGTGGGGCGTGGCTCCGACGCGGCGTTCGAGGCGTTGTATGCGCTTTATCATCAAATGCGTGGGGACGATGCGATCGTCGTGCTCTTGGGGTTGGCGGCGCTGCAGGACATGCGCTGCGTACCTTTGCTCGAGAGGGCGCTGCGTCGTGCGGGCCTGACTTCCATTGACAGAGCTGAACTGCGAGAAGCGCTGGCCGTCCTACAGGCCGAAAAATCGTCTGCGTGTGATAGGCTCCGTGCGTCATAGGGTTGCGCTGCGGCGCGGCTAAGGAGAGCAGAACAGAGTGCAGATCGGCGGCAGAAGAATTGTCTGGGACTATCGCAAGATCATCATCATCGTGCTAATCACCATCGCCGTGGCGGTGGTGGTTTATTTTGCCTATACATTGACGCGCCCCACCTTGCTGCAATTTTTTGCCTTTGATGCCGATACCGGGCAGGTTCTGCCGGATACGGTGATCGAAGTGCAGAACGACAATGGGCAGATGATCGTCAGGCTCATCACCGACGAGCGTGGCTGGGCCGGGGTGAAGCGACTCTCTCCCGGCAGCGGCTACCGCGCCTTTGCGCGACATGTGGACTATGTGCAGGCGGAGCGGCGTGGCCTTGAGGTCAGGTTGCACCGCACGGTCAGCGTTCAATTGCCCCTCCGCTCCAGGCCAGGAGGACGGCTGTATGTTGGTACGCAAAGCGCTTATGTCGGCATCATTGACACCGCGAGCTTTCTCTCCGTTGGCCTGAAGAGGGTCTCCGAGAGCTCCGGTAGCCTGCCGATCAGCGATCTCATCCTGCACGCGGAGCAGCCATGGCTCTATGTGGCCGCCGGCCAATCAGCATATCGCCTCGACGCCACGACGCTAGAACTGCAAGGCGAGAGCCGTCTGGGCGGCAATATCCTCAAATTGCAGTGGAGTGCAGATGGCCAGCAGGTGAAGGCTTTTGTTGGCGGAAGGGGAACGCGCCTGGTGACCCTTGATGCCAGTACAGGTGATGTGCAGGCGTCGGTGCAGACGCCTGACGTCTCTGCTTCTGCCAGTATCTTCTTCTTGCCAGATGATGAGGCGTACGTGGTTGACGGCGAAAATGCGTATGTGGGGATTCTGGATACAGTGACGGGCAGGCTGTTACGTCGCTTGTCCGTTCCTTTCCGCCCTGGCTGGAGCGTGCCTTCAGCTGATGGCCAGTGGCTCTATATGGGAGACAGCCGGTCAGACCAGCTGATCAAGCTTGATGTGCGGGCACGGCGCTTGGCCCAGCAGGCGCAGATAGGCAGCGGCTGGACCAGCATCGCGCTGAACCCTGTGACGCAGCAACTCTATCTGGCAAACGCCTCGCTGGGCCTGTTGCTGATGATGGATGCCGAGACGCTAAGCACATTGGCAACTCTTCCCGTGGGACGGCAGCCGATGGCGATGGTCGCTGATGCTGCCGGTGAGCGGGTGTATGTGGCCAACGCTGAATCGCGCACGATCTCCGTGCTCGATGTCAAAACGAGACAGATCATCGAAACCGTAGGGTTGGAACTATCGCCGCTGAGACTTGCCATGCGCTAGCGGCAGGGGCTAGGAGAAGGGGTGTATGCCGAGAATTGATGGGCGCCGCAACGACGAGCTGCGCCCGGTGTCGCTGCTGCCGAACTACCTGGACTATGCCGAAGGCTCGGTTCTGATCACCGTGGGGAACACGCGGGTTCTCTGCGCGGCTACCATCGAGGAGCATGTGCCGCAGTGGATGCAGGGGAGCGGCCGCGGCTGGGTGACCGGCGAGTATGCGCTCCTGCCGCGTTCCACGCCGACGCGCACGCCGCGTGAGTCGGACGCCGGCAAGCTTCAGGGTCGCACGCAGGAGATCCGGCGGCTGATCGGGCGGTCGTTGCGGGCGGCGGTGAACCTCGAGCTGCTGGGCGAGCGAATGTGCATCGTGGATTGTGATGTCATCCAGGCAGATGGTGGCACGCGCACGGCGGCCGTCACCGGCGGTTATGTGGCGCTAGCCATCGCCCTTGACAAGCTGATCAAGCAGGGAGTGGTGCCGCCGGCGGTCCTGCGCACCGCCATCGCTGCCGTGAGCGTTGGCATCGTGGATGGCGTCCAGATGCTGGACCTTTGTTATGCGGAGGATTCGCGCGCCGATGCCGACATCAATGTTGTCATGACTGGCGAGGGAAGCTACGTTGAGGTGCAGGGCACGGCAGAAGGACACCCCTTTGCGCGAGAGGCCCTGGATAGCCTGCTGGACCTGGCGGCACGCGGCATCGAGCAGTTGCTGGCGCGGCAGCAGGCGTTGCTGGCCGAATTGGGTAAGGGCCCGGCGTAGAGGCAGCGGCATGGCCGCTAGGCTGCGGCTTCGTACGGCTGTACTTTGGCTGCCGCCGTCTTCTGCCTCATCCCTCCTGCACTTGTGTGTCCATCTTTGCCTGGCAGCTATTAGGCCCTCTGGCGTGCTGCCGAGTGTAACACCCCTGGAGATACACCTTGAGCGATAGTCAGCACCAGCACCCACCTGTGCTCCTGCGCGGCAAAGCGCGCACGCTGCCGGAGGCGCTGGGTCACAAGTGGCACCAGATAAGGCCGCGCACGGTGGAGGATCGCAACATCCTCTACGTAACGCTGGATGGCATAGCGTTGGGCTTTACCACGGCGGCCAGCACATTCCTGTCGGTGTTCGTTATCCGCCTGGGCGCGAGCGCTTTTTGGGTCAGCCTGCTGACCTCCCTCCCCGCGATGGTCAACCTCTTTTTGGCGATGCCGATGGCGCGCTTTCTGGAACGGCAGCAGCGCATCGTGCCGATCTTTGCCTGGTCGCGCCTGTTGGCGCATTCCGCCTATGTGATCACCGGCCTCGTGCCGTTTTTCTTACAGGGGCGTCTGGCAGGGGAGGCGATTGTCGTTGTATGGGGGCTGGTCGCGGTGTTGGCCAGCCTGGCCAACCTCGGATTCACGCTCGTCATGAGCCGCTCCGTCAGCCGCGAGCGGCGGGCGATGCAGATGAGCAGCCGGTGGGTGGCCATGGGCCTGTCCAAGATGATTGTGGTGGCGCTGGCCGGGCAGGTGTTGGCGCGCTTGCCGTTCCCGCTGAACTACCAGGTGATCTTTATCGCCTCCTATAGCGCCGATCTGGCGGCATTTTGTTTCATCAGCCGCGTGCAAAACCCGGAGCAGGAGCCTGCCGCGCCGCGAATCAGCGCGCGCGAGCCGCTCTGGGGGCGCTTCCGCGCGGGGGTTGCTGAGGTGTTGCGGGCGCGTGCCTTTGTGGCTTTTTCCCTGGCCCGCAATGTCTTTGTGTTTGGCATCGACATGATAGCGCCGCTGATCCCGATCTACTGGGTGCAGAGCCTTGGCGCGTCGGATGCGCAGGTCAGCTATTTCAACACCGCCATCACGGCGGCCACGCTGGTGGGGTATGGGTTCTGGGTGCGTGTCAAGCGGCAGCGCGGCAACCGGACGGTATTGCTCGCCGCGGTCTTGGGCCGCTCGCTTTATCCGTTGCTGATCGCGTTGACCCGGTCGCCGCTTGTCATGATCCCCGTGGCGGCATTCAACGGACTGGCGTTCGCGGGCGAGAATCTGATGTTCTTTGACGCGTTCCTGGACACAGTGCCCAGGGGCAAGGAAGCGCGCTTTATCGCCATCAACCAGACGCTGGCGAACGCCATCGCCTTTATCGCGCCGCCGCTCGGCGCGGCGCTGCTGCCCGTTATGGGGATCCAGCGGGTGCTTATGCTGGCAGCGGTCATCGCCTTTACCGGCTTTCTCCTCTTTTTCGCCGGCGGCATCGCCCGCGAGACCTCACTCGCGGCCACCTCTCCATAGTGATGTAGCAAGAAGCGACCAATTCTCCCCTAGTCTTGCCGCGTGTTGAGCCTGAAGCCGAGTTGTAATATAATGCCACAAGGATATGTCGGGGAGGGCGCTATGGCCACGCAGAGATTCTGCATACCAACGGAGATCGTACAGGATGTGGGGTGTTTTGCGCAACTGGGGACGGTGGCCAAGCGGTATGGCGAGCGTGCGCTGCTGGTGTGCGGGCGACACGCTATGCGGGCTAGTGGCGCGCTGGAGCGAGCGCAGACGCTCCTGCAACAGGCCGGCATGACCGTTTGCCTCTATGATCGGGTGAGCGGCGAGCCGGTGCTGGCGTTGGTAGAAGAGGCGCGAGCGCTGGCGCGCACCGAGCAGTGCCATGTCATCGTCGGCCTGGGCGGCGGGAGCGCCATGGATGTGGCCAAGGCGGTGGCCGGATTGCTGCCGCTGTCCGGGTCGGTTGCCGAATACCACGCCGGCCGCCGCCTGGAAGGACCCGGCGTCCCTTTCATCGCCGTGCCGACGACGGCGGGCACCGGCGCGGAAGTGAGCAACAACGCTGTGCTGACCGATCCCGTGCGCGGCATCAAGACCAGCATCCGCAGCGATGGCTGGTACGCGCGCGTGGCATTGGTGGATCCGGAGCTAACGCTCGGCGTCCCACCCGGTGTAACGGCGGCATCCGGAGCGGATGCGCTCTGTCAGGCTATCGAAGCGTATGTCTCGATCGGCGCGATGCCGATCACCGACGCGCTCTGCCAGGAGGCGATCCGGCTGATCGGGCGAAGCCTGCGTCGCGCCTACGCGCACGGCGACGACCTCGCAGCGCGCTCGGACATGCTCTACGGCAGCCTCATGGCTGGGATGTCGCTGACGACGGCGCGCCTGGGGGCGGTGCACGGCATGGCGCACCCGCTGGGATATCGGTATAACATTCCACACGGTGTTGTCTGCGGGCTGCTGTTGCCTTATGTGATGGCGTATAACGCCGACTATGCGGTGGGCAAGTATGCGCGCGTAGCGGAGCTGCTGGGCGTGGATGCGCGCGGGCGCAACGAGCGCGAGATGGCGCAGCACGCTGCGGAGAGCGTGCGCGAGCTGATGCGCGAGATCGGCATCCCGTTGCACCTGCGCCCTTTTGGCGTCTCGCAGGCGGACTGGCCGGCGATCGTCGCCGAGTCCCTAGCTTCCAGCTCGCTGCGACACAACCCGCGCCCCTTCCAGGAGGCGGATGTGCAGGCGATTCTGGAAGAGGCAATGTAGCACACCTCGCGGTGGTGGGATGTAGCAAAGGAGGCAAGATGGAGAAGGTCAACGAGCACGAGAAACCGTTTCGGGGTGGGGATAGCGGCGTCAAGTACCTGTTCCGCGGCCCCAAGACCGACTGGGGGATCATTGTCATGAAACCGGGCGAGCGCCTCGGCGGGCACTATCATAACGAGGTGGAGGAAACCTTTTACCTGGTCGAGGGGCGTTGCAAGTTCTATGTGAACGGGGTCGAGTATCAGGCAGTGGCGGGGGATGCGTTCCGGCTGGAGGCACCCGAGCGGCACGACATTTGGAACGACAGTGATGCGCCGGCGCGCTTTATCTTTATCAAAGTCCCTTATCTGCCCCATGACAAGGTAGATGCGCCTTAGGGAAAGAAGTCGAACAACCGGTCTGTCGTTGCGAGCTGCACAGCGAGATTGTCGTTGCGAGCGACCGAAGGGAGCGAAGCAACCTCCTATTGACCGGGAGATTGCTTCAGTCGCCTCGTTCTCTCGCAATGACATGTGGGGGGGCGTCATTACGAGCCGCGCAGTGGCGAAGCAATCGCCATCGGGATGCGCGCCATCGAATCCGGTAAAGGAGACCCTGTTGTTCAGACACGGCGGGCGTTGGATCGCGCTCTTTTTCGTCGCGCTCGCGGCGATGACGTTGTGGGCCGCCTGGCAAGCGACCGACCTCGCGCTGGGGGAAGGTGGCGCGAGCGTGAGCGGGCGTATCGTGGACGCGGAGGATGCGCCGGTGGCGGGGGCGCGCGTGCGCGTCAAGCTCACGGCGAACCTGACGCTCAGCGATGACGACGGGCGCTTTGCCTTGCATGGCCTGGCGGCGGGCGTGCCGATCACCGTGACGGCATGGCAGGAAGGGTATCTGGTGGGGTGGGCTTCCGTGACACCGCCCGCCGGCGACGTAACGATCCGCCTCAAACGGCACTATACCACCGACAACCGCAACTATGAATGGTATGCCTCACATGATGAGGGAGATGACCTCAATTGCGTGCATTGTATGGTCGCCTATCCACAGTGGCGGGAGGACGCGCACGCCCAGTCGGCGCTGAATCCGCGCTTTTTCTCCCTCTATAACGGCGAAAGCCTCAGCGGCGTGCCCGATAACCTCGGCTACAAGCGCGACTTTCCCGGCACGGCGGGCAACTGTGCCACTTGTCACGCGCCAGCAGCGGCAGACGTGGGTGAGCAGTATTTTGCCAACGCGGACATGAACGAGCTGGAGGGCGTCGAGCGAGAGGGCATCTTTTGTGAGTTCTGTCACAAGGTGGGTGATGTCTATCTCGACCCCATGACCGGCTTGCCCTACGACAACGCGCCGGGCATCGTCTCCATGCGGCTCTATCGTTCCGACTCGGACGCAGGGGAGATGCTCTTTTTCGGCACGCTGGATGATGTGACGCGCCGAGTTTCTTACTTGCCATTGGAGAAGACGAGCCAGTTCTGCGCCCCGTGCCATCAGTTCAGCTACTGGGGGACGCCCATCTATGAGTCGTTCTCTGAATGGCTGGATAGCTCCTATGCGGCGCGCGGCATCGAATGCCAGGCGTGCCATATGCGGGCCACCGATCTGCACTACTTTGTCTACCCGGAGAAGGGCGGATTGACCCGCGAGTATCACCGCACCTCTAACCACTTGCAGCCGGGCGCATCAGACGAGACGTTGCTGCAGAACACCATGGCGTTAACGGTGACGGCGACCATCTCGGATGGCCGCGTCGTGGTGGATACCACGCTCTACAATGCCTTTGCCGGACATCACGTGCCGACCGATTTCCCCGGGCGGCAGATGCTGCTGGTATTGACGGCGAGCGACGACGAGGGCACGCCGTTGCCGTTGCTGGAGGGTGAGACACTGCCGGCGTGGGCGGGCAGCGGGGACAGCCCGCGCGATTACGCCGGTCAGCCGGGGCGTGGCTATGCCAAGCTACTGCGCGACGTGGCCACGGGCGAGATGCCGACCGTCGCCTACTGGAAACAGACGCTGCTGGTGGCCGATACCCGCCTGCCGGCGGAGACAGCCGACCATCTCCGGCACACGTTTCAGGCTCCCGTCGCGGGGACGGTGCATCTCACGGCGCGCGTGCTATTGCGTCGTCTCTTCCTGGACATGATGCGGCAAAAAGAGTGGGACACGCCGGATATGGAGATGGCGAGGGTGGCGCTGGCGTTCAGTGAGGGCTCGGTTACCAGCAGCCATCTGCCCGACCAGGACAAGGTGTTCGACCCGCCGGATGATGTCGCGGAAGCGCCCTCGGCGGTAGCGCCGCCGGAAGCGTCCCTGCCGGATTCGGCCGCGAATGAAGGAACGCCACCGGCAGCGCCGTGGCAGGCCGCGTCCATACCCGCCCACTGGAAGCAGAGCAGTGCCAGCATCGCCATCACGGCGGATGGCGCGACGCTCCTGACAGTCAACCCTGATAGCCACACGCTCAGTATCGTCGCTGCGGCGACGCAGGAGGTGCTGGCGGAGCTGCCAGTGGGATGGGAGCCACAGGCGGTGGCGGTGGACGCGGGGGGTGCGCTGGCGGTGGTGGCAAACCGGCGGAGCGACGATATCGCGGTGGTGGATCTCGCCGTGCGGCGCGTGCTGATGCGCGTGCCGGTGGGGCGCGAGCCGGTGGGCGTCGTGATGAACCGTGCGGGCACGCGCGCCTATGTCGCCGTGTCCGGCGCAGATGAGGTGGTCGCCGTGGACCTTGCCAGCGGCGCGATCATAGATCGCGTGTCGGTCGAATCGCGGCCGTATGGCCTGGCGCTCCTGCCGGATGAGCAGACGTTGCTGGTAACGCACTTGCTGTCCGGGCGCACCAGCGTGCTGCGCTGGCAGTCGTTGCACTGCCTCTACCTGCCGCTGCTGCTCAAGGGCGCCGTCGCAACAGGGCCTGGCGTGGCCGCAGCGGTCATGCCCGCCACGGAGGCGTTGATGGTGGAGCAAGTGGTCGCCAGCTGGCCGGATGCCAACCTCAGCCAGCGCATCGTCGTCTCCCCAGATGGCCGCCGCGCCTATCTGCCGCAGACGCGATCCAACACGATAAATGCCGCCCTGACCTTTGACACAACCGTCTTCCCCATCGTGGCGTTGCTCGACCTGACGCGATGGGAGATGCTCCCGCGCGAGAATCTGGCTATAGACTCGATTGACGAGCCGGTGGGCATCCCCACCGATGCGGCGTTCATGCCGGGCGGGAGCTATCTCTGGGTGGTGCACTCGGCGTCCAACGATGTCTCGGTGATTGATGTGCGCAGCCGCAGCGCCGTGCGCCACCTGGAGGTGGGCGACTACCCGCAGGGGGTCGTCATCTCCCCCGATGGCACTCGCGCCTATGTGCACAATGCGCTATCTGGCGACATTAGCGTGTTCGACGCGCGCACGTACCAGGCGCTGGGGACGATCACTGTGACCACATCGCCGCTCCCGCCTGAGCTATGGCACGGCAAACAGCTCTTTCTCAGCAGCGACAGCCGTGACGGGGGACGGCTGTCGCGCGAGCAGTGGATTTCCTGCAACACATGCCACTTTGAGGGGGAGCACGACGGACGCACGTGGCAATTCTCCTTTGCCGGGCCGCGCAACACCACGAGCCTGCGTGGCATGATCGCTACGTATCCGCTGCGCTGGTCTGCCGAATGGGACGAGTCGGCGGATTCGGAGTTTGCCATACGCGAGGAGCAGTTTGGCACGGGGCTGATTCCCGGCGAGATGTACCCACCGCTGGGCCAGTTCAATCAGGGGCGGTCGTACGATCTCGATTGTCTGGCGCTCTACCTGGACCATCTGGCGATGCGCCCCAGCCCGTATCCCTTTGATGAGGCGGCGCGGCGGGGTGAGATCATCTTCAATCGGGCGGATACCCGATGCGCCGTGTGTCACCCCGCGCCACTCTATACCGATCTGCAGACCCACGACGTGGGCACGGCAACACCCGGCGAGCGGATTGGCCCCACATACGATACACCCACGCTCAATGGCCTCTGGGCTAGTGCGCCGTACTTGCATTATGGGTCAGCGGCCACATTGTACGACGTGCTGACGACGGCTAACCCTGCTGACCGTCACGGCGTTACGTCGCACCTCACCGAGGCGGAGCTGGCTGATCTGATTGCCTTTATGCTGGCGCTGCCGCGACAGCGGTGAAAAGCCACGGTGGGGGGTGTCTTATGGTTACGTCTAGGGTGACGGTGCGCGATCTGGAGCATTCGTGCCATGGCGAGAGAGCAAAGTGACCGCAGCGCTTGCTCTCGTGTCATTGCGAGGGCAAAGCCCGAAGCAATCCCCAACCGGCCATTCAAGGGAATTGCTTCGCCGCGATGCGGCTCGCAATGACAGGGGCCGCTGCGCAGCTCGCAATGACGGACCGGGTTGAACAACTTGCCTTCTCCATAACCCTGCTCACCATGGAGGATCATGGGACCTGCAAAGAAACGTCATATCACCGCATCGCTCAGCATCCCGGCAGAGGTGCAATGTGAGTATGCCGGTGTGCCCCAGGGCGAGTATTACACTGACCTGGAAAAGATGATCTTCGTGTGTCAGACATATCCGGAGCGCTTTGCTGAGGCCACCGGCTATCGTCCAGCATGCACCTATGCGCCGCCCGTCCCGGCGTATGAGGGGGTGGCCGCGTTAGGCGGCGATCTCATCTTTCCCGCAGATCACCAGCCGATGATCCGCAATCAGGGACGGGTGCTGGTTACGCCAGAGCAGGTGGATGCGTTGCAGGTGCCAGACCCTTGGCAGAATGCCCGCTTTCGTCAGCATGTTGCCTGGTGGCACGAACTGCAGGAGCGATTCCCCGGACAGGCGGGAGGCAGTCTGGCGGGGCAGGAGGGCCCGATCACCACGGCGGGCCTGTTGCGCGGGCAGGAGTTCTTCATGGATTGTCTGCTGGATCCACCTCGCGCGCATCGGCTGCTGGACATCTGCACCGAGACCTTTATCCGCTGGCATCGCGCATCTGATGAGGTAACCGGCACGACACACACGACGGTGGGAATTGCCGACGATTATGCGGGGATGATCCGCCCCAGCATGTGGCCCGAGTTCGTCCTGCCGTACTATGAGCGGATCATCGCCGCGCTGGGGCCACAGGGGTGCCATATGCATACCGAGCTGGTGCGGCGAGAGCATCTGCCGCTCTTGCGCGGCCTCCCGCTGCGCTCCATCAACTTTTCCGAGGATCAATATCTGCAACCGGAGGATGTGTTCGAGCTGCTGCCGGGCGTGCCCTTTTCCTGGCATATCTTGACGGTCGCCGAGATGCAGCAGGGCACACCAGACAGCATCCGCCGCCGCTTCCACGAGATTGTGGCCGCCGGCGTGGACGATGTGCGGTGCGAGCTGACGGTGAACACGCCGCCGGAAAATGTGCGCGCCTTTCTCGTGGTGGCGCGCGAGTTGGGCGAGCTAAGGTGAGCTTACGCGCCGGCATGCTCTTCTAGTGGGGAAAGCAGAAGCTGAACACCCTGCCCTGTCATTGCGAGCCGCATCGCGGCGAAGCAATTCCCTTGAATGGCCGGTTGGGGATTGTTTCGGGCTTTGCCCTCGCAATGACATGAACGGTTCATGTTTTGTACAATCATCCGATTTCTGGTTGGCTTCTCCATAAGGAGGGATGGTCAATGCAAAGACGGCTACAGCGAGAGCGGGATCACGTGCGGGAGCTGGCGCGGCAGGTGGCCGAGATCGCCGCCAGCCCTGAGAACGAGGCGATCAAGCGGCGCTGGCGCGACGTAAACGCGCTGCGCCGGCCAGATCGCGCGCCGGTGTGGTGCCGTCCGGTCGGCGCGTGGGCGGAGATACTGCCGGATGAGACGCTGATGTGCCAGGACCCTTGGCTGAGGCATCTGGAGCGCGAGTTCCGGCGCGATCTGGTCAAACACGGGATCGGCGATGATTCGCCACTGGAGAGCTATTTCGCAGTGCAGGCCGTGTTCGATCGCACCCCCTCCAATACCTGGGGCGTGGACGTGGCCCGCCATGAGCCGGATCAGGAGGGCGGCGCGTGGGGCTATGACCCGCCGCTCAAGACAGAAGCAGACTTTGACCTGTTGCGGTTGCCTACCTTTTCATATAACCCTGCAAAAACGGAGGCGGCGCTGGCGCGGGCGCACGATCTATTGGGGGATATCCTGCCGGTGCGGCTGGTGTGCGAAGCGCCACTGGGCGGCACGCTGGGAAATCCAGCCGCTGATCTGCGCGGCCTGACGCAGATGATGATAGACATGATCGCCGCGCCGCAACTGATGCACCGGTTGATGGCCTATCTGCGCGATGCCGTGTTGCAGGGGATGCGGCAGGTCGCGGCAACGGGCCTTCTCACCCGCAACAACATCGGGCCGATGACCTGTAGCGATGATTTCGGGCCGGAGCCGGTGGATGGCAAGATCAGCTACAAGAATTGCTGGATGATGGCCAACAGCCAGGAATTTGGCGCCGTCTCGCCCGCCATGTGGCGCGAGTTCTGCCTCGATTACCAGATACCGATCTTTGCCGAGTATGGACTGGTGGGTTATGGCTGTTGCGAGGATTTGACGCAAAAGATTGACGGCGTGCTATCCATCCCCAACCTGCGCATCTTTGTTTGCAGCGCCTGGACCGATCTGGACACGGTCATAGACCGCGTCGGCACCAAGCATGTCATCATGTGGCGGCAAAAGGCGAGCGATGTCGTCTTCCCGGATGATGTCGCCACCATCCGCCGTGATCTGGAGGAGGGCTTGCGTCGGTTGCAGGGCTGCCATATCCAGGTCGTCCTGCGCGAGTTGCAGACGCTATCCGGACATCCCGATCGCCTTCACGTCTGGACGCGATTGGCCAAAGAGCTGGCCGCCAAATACGCAGCGTAAGGAGCAGAGCATGAACCGGCGAGAGAGATTGGACCGCGCCTACCGCTATCAAGAGATGGACCGCCCGGCGGTCTATAGCCGGCGCGGTTATCCCCCCAACGACCCCACTTATGACCGCCTAAAGGCCTACATTGACGCGCACACCGAGATCAAACTGGGGTGGAACGCGCGCAGGTTGGTGGCCCCGTACGAGATCACCGAATCGGTGGAGCCATACTCGGCAGATTTCGAGCGGCACGTGCGCACGCTGCGCACGCCAGCAGGCGACTTGCGCGCCACACATCTAGTGGGGCTGAAGAACCAGCCCGGGCTGCATGAGACCTATTTCGTCAACTCGCGCGAGGATGCGATCAAGTACCTGTCGCTGCCGCTGCCAGAGATCAGTGGAGACGTGTCGACCTTTTTCGCCACTGATGCGGTGGTGGGCGATCGCGGCATCGCGGATGTCAACCTCGGCTTCAACGCGGCGGGGCTTATCGCCGAGCTGTGCGGCTCGACCAATTTCGCCATGATGACGATCACCGATCGCGACATCCTCCACGCCATGTGCGAGCGCGAGATGACGATCCTGCTCAACCTGGTGCGCCACCTGCTATCGCATGGCGTCGGGCCGTATTTCTCCATCCTCGGCCAGGAGTACATCGTGCCGCCGTTGCATGGCCCACGCGACTTTGACGACTTTAATGTCCGCTATGACAAGCCAGTGTTCGACCTTGTCCACGACGCGGGCGGGCGGATGCACGTGCACTCGCACGGGCGGATGAAGCAGGTGGTCGGCGGGTTCCTGGCGATGGGCGCGGATGTGCTGCACCCTTTCGAAGCGCCACCGATGGGCGACATCACGCCGGCCGAGGCCAAGGCCGCCGTGCGCGGCCGCATCTGCCTGGAGGGGAACATACAGATCAACGAGATGTACGAATCCACGCCGGAGGCTATCCGCGCCGAGACCGAGGCGCTGATCGCCACCTGCTTTGACGACCGCTGCGGCTTGATCGTCTCGCCCACCGCTTCGCCCTATATCCCCGGCGCGGGAGAGGTGTGCTTCCCGCAGTATCAGGCCATGGTCGAGACAGTGCTCGCATGGAAACCATAAAGCGGAATAGACAGAAGCCGAGCCTGTGATCTTCTACGGCTTCTCTATGACTTCTTGCGCGTAACGGATGGCCTCCCGCATGTATGCCTCGTCCAGCGTGCCGAGCGGCGATGCCGTCTCGAAGATCCGCTGTGGCAGTCGCGCATCGGCCAAGCTGAATCCCTCGCGCATCTTGAAGGCGTGCTTCTGGCGCAGGATCGCCGCGCCAATCTCGTTGATCCCGTCTGGCGACAGGTCGAAACCGGCGATGCTCAGCGCACTGCGCACGATCTCCATATCATAGATGCCGCGCGCGAAAAAGCAGATGACCAGGCTGGCGAGGATCTGTCGCCACTCCTCCTCTCTGAGCAGCTCGTTCACCAGCTCCTGCGGCGATAGCGCCTTGTTCGGCAGCACCTTCTGGTCTATGCTGTAGCCGGCGCTGTCGAGATGGCTGTGCCGCGCGCCCAGCAGAAAGCCGAGGTGCGCACCTGGGCCGGTGTGGTAGCCGGGCATCTCGTTCCCGCCATACGCCAGCGCGAACTCCTGCCCGCCATAGATCGCCGAGGCGTAGTCAACGCCACGCGCCAAGGCTTGGTAAAAGTCGTTCGGCTGGGCGATGAGATGTCGCAGCGCCCGAAGATACCCCTGCACATTGCCCCAAGCCAGCGCCACATCCAGCGTCTCTGCCTCGCTGATGAGGCCGCGCGCCAGTGCCTCCGTTGCCCACGCCAGGACCACGCCGGCGCTCATCGCGTCCACGCTCACCTTTTCCACGGCGTCAATCAGCTTCAGGACGCCAGCCGGGTGGCTGATGCCGAGCATCGAGCCGAGGGCATAGATCAGCTCATAGTCGTAGCCGATCATCGTCGTCTTGTAGAAATAGGATTCGTCCTCATACGGCTCGCGCAACGCCGCGATGTGGATGCAGCCGACGGGACAGTGCGCACATGCCAGGCGGCGGCCCAGATGGTGTTCGGCAAAGGCTTCGCCTGATATCGCTTCGGCACCCTCCAGCCGCGCCGCCAGCAGGTTGCGCGTGGGCAGACCGCCGATCGTGTTCAGCGGCAGCACATTCTCCGGCGTGCCGAGATCATGGTACTTTTTCATCACTGGCGACGACACCGCCGCCTCGTTGATCTTGTCGTATAGCTCACGGTAGGCGCGCTTGTTGCTGACAGGCAACGTCCGCTTGCCCGAGACGACGATCGCCTTCAGCTTCTTGCTGCCCATCACCGCGCCCAGCCCAAGTCGCCCAAAGTGGCGGTACGTCTCGGTGGTCACGCTGGCGTAGGAGACGAGCTTCTCTCCTGCTATGCCGATGCGCATGATGGTGCGAAGTCCCGGCCCCGTCTCATTCTCGCGAATGACGCGGCCCACGGTAAAGCTGCTGGACATCCCCCAAAGCGTCCGTGCGTCGCGGAAGTGGACCTGGTTCTCGTGGATAGCCAGATAGCCTGGCATCTCATTAGCGCCTTTGATGACGATCGCGCCATAACCGGCCATGCGGATGGCCACCGCGCTCCGTCCGCCGGCGTGCGATTCGCCCAGGTTGCCGGTGTGCGGCGACTTGAACATGGCAACCGTCTTGGAAGCGAGTGGGAAGAGGCCCGTGAGCGGGCCTACTGCCAGGATGATCGGGCTCTGCGGGTCATACGGGTCGGTCCCCGGCGGGCACTCCTCCGCGAGCAGCTGCGCCGCGACGCCGGCGCCGCCGAGATACTGGGCGAATAGCTCCGGGCGCGACTTGACGCTGAAGGTCTTGCGCGTGAGATCTACGTAGAGCACATTGACGAGCAGGTCACCTTGCAGCATCGGCCACCTCCTTGCCCTTGGTGACGCCGAGCACACCGTGCGGGCAGTAGCGCGCGCAATAGCCACAGTGAATGCAGATCTGCGGCTTGTTCGTCTCGTCGTCCCACTGCACCGCGCCGATCACGCACGCCCCGACGCAGCGCCCACAGCCGATGCATTTGGCTGCATCTAGGCGAACGCCCCCCTCCGGGCGCACGACCAGCGCATCGGTGGGACAGACGGCAGCGCATGGCGGATCGGCGCAGGCGCGGCAGACGATCACCTTGAAGCCGCGCTCCATGCCGCCGATCGAGTGCACGGTGATGCTGCTACGGGCCAGTCCCCCTTCGCCAAAGCGTCGGGCACAGGCGAACATACAACACTGGCAGCCGACACATCGCTCGGTGTCTATGACATTCAGTCTCACAGCGCCTCCTTTACGTCGCTCTGGCCGCGCGCCAGCGCCTCCCACCACGCCCGCACGCCCACCTCGATCGCCTTCATCTCGCCCAGGAACTCGCCGCTGATCTCGACGCTTGGCAGAAAGATGGTCTGCGAGCCGGGGATGCGCTGGTCCGGCACGTTCACCAGCCCCTGCAGCGGCTTGTACTCGAACGCCATCTCGGGAATCAGCTCGCCGAGCGGATAGTGCATGCATGACCAGCCGCCATGCGGGAGCTGGTTGTCCATGAAGGTATAGATGGCGACCTTGCGCGCCACCTGATACGCCGTCTCGCGGGTCTGTTCGTCCCCTAGCTGGTACTTGACCAAGACCCGCAGCAGCTCACCCGCGCCCCATCCCATCTTGCACTTGGAAGGCCAGATATAAGTCTCCAGCGGCATCGTCGTCTCGAAATCGAGCAACGCCAGCGCTGCCTCCAGGTATGGCGCCAGGGATGCCGCGTCTCGCTGCCAGCGCTCGCGCGACGTATCGTAAAGGCTCGCCAGATATGCCATCGTCGTGCCCACCTGCCAGAACTCCTGCTTGGGCTGGCGGTTATCCAGCATGCCGGCAATGCGCTGACCAGGTGGCACGTCAGTGATGAGTTGGCCCTCCGGCGTCATGGTGGTGTACATCAGCCCTTGTGACATATGCCGCGCGTTTGCCTGCACCCAGCGCACCAGCCAGTCGCCGGCGCGCACCGCCTCGCGCTCGCGGCCCAGCGCCAACATCATGTGCCCGAAAAAGCTCGTGTTCAACGTGCCGATCGTGGGCGCGGGCGTGGGGTGCTGTGGATCATCGCCGATATAGGCGAACACGCCGCCGCTGGCGTGCTGGTATTGCAGGAGACGGTTGATTACCCGCTGGTCGCGGCTCAGGGGATGATCGAGCCACGCGGCCACCTTGCCAAAGGTGAGCGCGCGATAGACGCGCTGGCTGTCGCGGTATTCGGGTGGCTCGTCGGCAAAGTAAAAGTCCCCGTTCGGCTGTAGCGCCTCCGCGTATGCCCAATCGAGCAGCCGCGCCACGAGACGGTGATCAACACCCGCCGCATACATGCCCCAGGTGGCCTTGTGCACATAGCTGAGGTTGCGCTCGCGCATAATCGGCCCGTTGGGCGCGCACTGGCTGACGAGATAGGCGCCGCCGCGCTGCAAGGATATGGCGATGGCGTTCAGCAAGTGCTCCATTTCACGGCGCTTGAACGCGATGTCTGGCATTTTGGCCTCCTTACGATGATATCGTTACGGTTCGCCCCTGTTCGGCGGACAGATACGCGTGATAGATGACACTGACCACCTCGCGCCCCAGCAGGCCATCGGAGAGGGGCGCACGATCCTCCTGCACGGCCCGGACAAAGTCCTCCAGCTCCAGCCGGTAGCCCTGCGCCCACTCTTCGTCAACGCTGGGGAAGCTCCACCCCGCTTTGGTCTCCAGCTTTTCCACGATATACTCGTCGGCAAAGACCTGCGCGTCGGGCGCATAAGCCTCCAGCAGGTTGTTGCGGGAAAAGTTGCAATGAATCCGCGCATTGGACATAAAAACGTCAAGTGTGTCCTTGATGCCGCCGAGGCAGTTGTCGGAGGCCATCACCACGCCCCGTGAACCGTCATCAAATGAGAGGATAACGGTAGCCCAGTTTTCTACATCCACCCAGTCGTGCACGAGCCACTGCGGCGGGTTGTCGCGTAGCGCGTCCGCTTGGGTCAACTCTCCGGTTACTGCCGTCACCGCACTGACGCCAATCGGGCGCCCGCGGCGGCGCATGCCTTCGGTACGCTTCAGGTGGAGCATAGCGCCGATGGGATGCGATCCCAGGCGGATGAGCGCGCCGCCGCCCGTATAGCGCCAATGCCTGGCATAGCTGGACGCAGAGCCGTGATGGCTTTCTTCGCCGCGCAGATCGAGGATCGTCCCGCCGCTGGCGGCTACCAGCGCGCGCACCTTCTGGATCGCGGGTGCATAAACCCAGTTTTCGGCGTACATCAGCTTGACGCCCCGTTGCGCCGCGGTGGCGACCATCTCGTCAGCGCTCTTGAGCGCCACCTCCAGCATGTGCGAGCGGGGCGTGTGCCCGGCATCCTCCTCACCCGCGCCAAAGTAGCCGGTGAGCGGCTTTTCGCAGATCACGTGCTTGCCTGCCTGCGCTGCCGCCATCGCCACCTCGTGATGCAAGTAGTTCGGCACGCACAGGTCCACGATGTCTACATCTGGCTGCCGCAGCAGGTCGCGATAGTCCGTCATGACGCGCGGGATGCCGTGGCGATGCGCCAACTCTTGCGCCTTGCTCTCGGTTCGTGAGGCGATCGCCACCACCTCCGCGCCCAATGCCGCCAGCTCGTGATACATGCGTGCATGAAAGTGGGCGGCGAAGCCTGCGCCAATGATGCCAATGCCGGTCTTGCCCATACCAATTCCTCCCGTGAGCCAAGTACATCCCCGACGAGCGTAAAGGTGGGGATTGCTCTATTATAACATGGCCGGGGACAAAGGACGAAACCCGACCGCAGTATGGCTAGCAAGCGGCCAGTAGCAACACTGCATCTTCGCTGGCGCGCGGCGGTGTGAAGGTGTGCTTGCTCCCCCTGGGGAATACCTCTGGCCCCTGGTTGCCGGTCGGGTAGATGCCG
>JAIOAV010000054.1 GCA_019873665.1 Chloroflexota bacterium | reverse complement strand
TTGAACACCCCGCCCTCTGTGCCGGCATAGAGCGTGCTCGGCGTCACCGGGTCAATCGCCAGGGCGGAAACGGAGAGATTGGTCAAGCCGTTGTTGGCCGCGCTCCAAGAAGCGCCGCCATTCGTGCTCTTGAACACCCCGCCCTCTGTGCCGGCATAGAGCGTGCTCGGCGTCACCGGGTTGATCGCCAGAGCGTAAACACTGTTACTGGTCAGACCGGTGTTGACCGCGCTCCACGAGACACCACCGTTCGTGCTCTTGAACACGCCACCATATGTCCCGGCATAGAGCGTGGCGCGGGCCCCCCGGTCAATTGCCAAGGCCCAAACAAACGAGTTCGTCAGGCCGGTGTTGACCGCACCCCAGGACGCGCCGCCGTCCATGCTCCTGAACACCCCACCGCCAAAAGTCCCGGCATACAATGTGGTCGGAGTCGTGGGGATAAGCGCCAGGGCCAAAACACTGGTATTCTCCAGGCCGGTGTTGATTGCACTCCAGGAGTCGCCACCGTTCGCGCCCCTGAATACCCCGCCACCAAAAGTCCCGGCATACAGCGTGGTCGGGGTCGTCGGGTCTATCGCCAGAGCGCGAACATGGGTAGCAGTCAGGCCGTTGTTGGCCGCGCTCCACGAAGCGCCGCCATTCGCGCTCTTGAAAAGCCCCCCCAATGTCCCGGCATAGAGGGTGTTCGGGGTTGTCGGGTTTATCGCCAGGGCCAAAACAGCCGTATACGTCAGACCGGTATTGACCGCGCTCCAGGAAGCGCCACCGTTCGTGCTCTTGAACACGCCCCAATCTGTCCCGGCATAGAGGGTGGTTGGCGTCTGTGGGGCGATCGCCAGGGCCGAAACACCAGGATTCCCCAGGCCGGTGTTGATCGCGCTCCAGGAAGCGCCGCCGTTCGTGCTCTTGAACACACCCGTCAATGTCCCGGCATAGAGCGTGGTCGGGATCGCCGGATCTATCACCAGAGCATAAAGACTAAGGCTAGTCAGGCCGTTGTTGGCCGCGCTCCAGGAAGCGCCGCCGTTCGTGCTCTTGAACACCCCGCCCCCCGTCCCGGCATAGAGGGTATTCGGGGTCGCTGGGTCAACCGCCAGGTCCCAGACGGCGTTCGTCGTCAGGCCGTTGCTGGCCGCGGTCCAGGACGCGCCGCCGTTCGTGCTCTTGAACACCCCGCCCCATGTCCCAGCATAGAGCGTGCCGGGGGTCGTCGGGTCGATTGCCAGGGAATAGACATTGGTACTCGTCAGGCCAGCACTGACCGCGCTCCACGAAGCGCCGCCATTCGTGCTCTTGAACACCCCACCCTCTGTACCAGCATAGAGAGTACTCGGTGTCACCGGGTCAATCGCAAGAGCACGAATGCGGATATTCCACAAGCCGTTGTTGGCCACGCTCCACGAAGCGCCGCCATTCGTGCTCTTGAACACCCCACCTGAATCTGTCCCGGCATAGAGGATGCTCGGCGTCACCGGGTTTATCGCCAGAGCGCGAATCGTTCCGCCTTCAGGCCCGTGGCTGGTCCAAACGCCGGTCCCGGCCGAAACTGGAACTGCCAGGCTCATGACCCATAGGGTCAGAAGGCCGATGAGCATGACTCCCCGAAGCGTCGCTGTGCGTAGCATAGTGAACCTCCTTTCCGTGGTTATCGGTAGCCTACCTGCTTCCAATAAGCAGGCTGACTATTGAGCAAGCCGAGCCATTTCGGCCTATCTACCCTGCTCCCCAGGCCGAATAGGTTCGGCATAGCACAGCCAAGAGGTTGACTGATGCCGGATTTCGGCGACAACATCCAAAACTCTAGATCAGACGGTCGCTGCAACGTGTGTTGGGCAAGGCTACGGGAAACCTGTTACGAGGGCATGCCTCACTCATTCATCTTTGCTGATCACGGGCAGGTATACCTTCCGCACCCGGGACAGGCGCACCAACAGGGGATAATCTTTCAGTTGCAGCCCCTGGATAAGCAGAGCGTTTCCTTCTCCTGAAGTCAGCAGGGGCTGCTGAATGCCGTAGAGCGGATCAATGCCGACGGCGTTATGCCCCGCCAGGCCGGGCAGGCGCAGCGTGGCCTCGGTGGGCAGGTAGTCGCCGCTGGCCGCGCCGTGATCCCAGAAGGCCACCAGGCGATCGCCGTTGGCAAGCTCCAATGTGTAGCTGACGACATTGGTGATGGCCGTGGTGAGGCTGAATGGGAACGTCTCGGCGTGGGCGCCCGCCAGCAGGGTAGCCAGGACTTTGGTGGGCAGCGTAGCCCGCCGGTGCGTTCCGACGTTCAGGGGGCCGGGCGCGACATCAACGCCAGCGTTCAGCATGATGGCGCGAGCGTAGTACTTGGCAGCGCGGGTGTCTGAGTACATGAAGTAGACAGGACCGCACCCTGTGCCTTCAGGGCATTCATCCGGGCTATCGTAGACGATCTCGTCGGCCCTGAACGTTCCGGTGAAACCGTGCGCTCGGGCCGTCTGCTGGATCGCTTGGACGAGGGCCGGATAGGCGGCATAGTACTCACTGGCCAGCCCCCCCATCTCCGGCGAATCGCCGAAGAAGGGGTGCCAGGTGACGCCATCAGCTAGCTGCATCACCTCATCGCTCTCGATGAGCGCCAGCAGAAAAGCGCGCAGGTGGGGCGCGTTCATCCCCGATACGCTGCCGACGAGGACCTTGGCCCCCGGATCACGCGCCTTGATCCGTGGGATGGCCTGGGCAGCCAGCGTGATGTAGTCCTCAACCAGGATGGTCTGGAGCGAGTTCTCGTTGGTCGGCTCGTTCCAAAGCTCATACACGTCAATGCGGTCGCCAAAGTGGTCAATGACCGCGTCAACGTAGGCAAGGTAGCGGTCAATCTCGGCCTGTGTCTGAAAGCGCGGGATCGGCACAGCGCCGCCGGCGTTATGCCAAGCTTTGTCCCAAAAGATGAGATTGTAAACCGGCGTCATACCGGCTTCGATGGTCATCGTGAAAAATCGGTCATAGATAGGATCAATGGGCAACTCGGGTATGTCCCAGTAAATGTAGGTGGCATCGCCCTCGCTGATCGTGGCGCGCATCACCTTGATGCCCAGCTCTGCGGAGCTTTCGATGGGGGCCTCAAAGGATGGGAGGTTCCACATGCCGCTCACGATCACCCCAAAGCCATTGTCGCTCAGCTCGGGCGATCGTTTGGTTTGAACCCACGCCACGGCGTTGGTATTGCCTGCCTGAAGGAGCGCGGAACCCCGCACGCCGGTGGTCGGCAAGGAAAAGTCGCTGGTGTTGCCCGAGGCATCGGTCACGGTGGCGGTCAGCCGCGGGCCAACAAAGGCGGCGGTCTGGGCGATGCTGAAGAAGCCCCTGTCGTCGGCCATGGTTTGCCCTTCGAACCGGCGGCCCTGATCGTTCTCATCGGAGAACACCTCGATGCGGCAGCCGGCACAGGTGAAGCCCTGTATGAGGCCCTCGGCAAGGTCAAACGCCAGCACAATCGGGGCTTTGATGTCATCATTGCCGCCTTGGTAGAGAAAGATACCGTCGCCGTTTGCGTAGATGCTGTTGCCGGTGACGGTATTCCCCCGGCTGGTCGGGGTCTGGACCGACACCGCGGCCCCCACGTTGTGGGCGATGGTATTGCCCGGCCCGACGATGTTATGGCTGGCGCCGTCGTGAAACCAGACGCCGTTCTGGCGATTGGGGACAGGCTGCCGGCCATCGGTGCCCACGCCGATCAGGTTGTGAGAGATCTGGTTGTAGCTGCTGTCGGTGTTGCAGCAGCCCTGGATGGCGTTCTCGTTGCCGCTGATGACGTTGGCGATGATGGTGTTGTGGTGGGCGCCGTTGATGTGGATGCCGTCGTGCCTATTGCCCCACGCCGCCAGTCCGCTCCGGTCCACACCGATCAGGTTACCCCGAATCGTGTTGTAGGCTGTCGAGACATCCCACATCCCGATGCCGCACACGCCGTTGCCGCTAATGAGGTTGCCCTGGCCGATCGGACCATCGCCCACCTGAGGATCGCCACCGATGGTGTTGTTCTGCCCACGCAGCTCGATACCGCAACCGGGGAAGTTGACGATGTGCAGACCGCGCACGGTCACTCCGCTGGCGGAGATGCCCAGGCCAGAGGTGCCCTCGTCGCTGAGCAGGCTTCCATCCAGGATCACCCCGGCATTGCTGGCATCAATGGTCAGATTGTCCTGAGTGACCGCCGGCAATGCGCTGGTCAGCGTGATTGTCACCGGGCTCGATGGAGGAAACGCCGAGGGGGAAAAGAAAATCGTATCACCGTTGAAGGCATTGAGCAGAACTTGGCGAAAGCTGCCGGGACCTGAGTCCGCATTGCTCGTTACAGTCCATGCGCTTGCCGTGACCGGCTGAGCTTCAGCAATGCTATGTGGGTTTGCGCCTGTCACTATACAGAGCAGGAGGACTGCAAAGATCGAAAACAGGCTGCCGGGAGAAGGACGATGAAACCTCTTTTTCATCAGCAACATGAATGGCCTCCTGATACTCTGAGCCTAACGGCACGCGGTTCAGCCGTCGCGGTCCCGCGCAACGCGCAGCACCATTCCACGCCAGGATATGATCCACCACCACGGGCGGCGTGGTGAAGGGGTGGCTCTTGTGAATCGGCGGCAGATCCTTCAGCCCCGCCAAGCCATGCGTCTGAAAGCGTCGTTTGTACTCGTAGAACTGCGTGCGTGACATGCCGCGCTGGTGGCAAGCAGAGGCCACGTTGTCCAAGGTCTGGGCCAGTTCGAGCACACTGAGACGGTGATAAGCCAGTTTGGTTTCGGCGTCCATGCTCTCCCTCCTGAAAGGTGTAGTATACACCCGTTATGTTCGGAGAGAAAGCTAGTTATACAATATATCTGCCTCCCGCAAAGTGCAATCCCGCGGGAGGCGGCAACACCTATCTCGGCAGGGGCCACGGGCGCACGCCGCAGCGCGTCGCCCATTCCTGCCACTGCGCCGCCATCCGCGCCACGCGCGCGCGGTCGCGCGCGGCAAGGTCGTGCAGCTCGGTGCGATCCTCGGCCATGTTGTATAGCTCCCAGTCGTCCGGGTAGCGGCGCACCAGCTTCCACTCGCCGTCGCGCATGGCGCAATTCCCCTCATGCTCCCAGAAGAGCGGCTGCTGGCGCGTCCATGTCTCGCCCCGCATCGCGGCGCGCAACGCGGGCAGCAGGCTCTCCCCCTCCGGCGGCGTGATGGCGTGGCCGTTGAACTCGGTGGGATACGGCACGCCCGCCGCGTCGAGAACCGTGGCCATGATGTCCACGATGTGGCACGGCTCGTGCACGATGCGCCCCCCGCCCACCATGGCGGGCCAGTGCACGATGAATGGCGTGGCGATGCCACCCTCGTGCACCCAGTGCTTGTAGAGGCGGAAGGGCGCGTTGGAGGCGTTCGCCCACGGCAGATCGTAGCTCATGAAAGTATGCGGGCCGCCGGGCATGACGCCCGGAATGTTGCCGACGCGGATCAACTGGCCATCCGGCGTCTGGGTGGCATAGCGCGCCGCCCAGCCGTCCTCGTTCAAGAACTCGGCGCAGCCGCCGTTATCCGACAGGAACATCACCAGCGTGTTCTCCGCCAGCCCCAGCTCGCGCAGCGTGTCCAGCACCCGCCCGATCCCCTGATCCATGCGGTCGATCTGCGCCGCATAGACCGCCATGCGCATATCCTCCCAATCCTTGTCGCGCACGTCGCTCCATGCCGGCGCCGTCCCATCGCGCGGCGAGATGTCCCACTTGTCGCTGAGGATGCCCAGCCATTTCAGCGTCTCGTGCCGCGCCGTGCGCACCGCGTCCCACCCGCCTCTGCGGTAGCGCCCGACATAGCGGGCGATGTCCTGCGGCGGCGCGTGCAGCGGCCAGTGGGGCGCGGTATAGGAGAGATAGAGGAAGAACGGCTGGCCTGCCGCCTCATGGATCATCCCGATCGCCTGATCCGTGATGGCGTCGGTGTAGTAATAGTCATCGCCCGCCGGCTGGACCACATTGTCATCGCGCAGCAGCGCATGCGGGTGAAAGTAGCTTCCCGCGCCGTCCAGCGTGCCATAGTAGCGGTCAAAGCCGCGCTGGCGGGGCGTCGGGTGTCCGGGGCCGCCGGGGTCCCAGCTCGCCGGGCGCAGCGGGTCATAGCTGCCGCCGACATGCCACTTGCCCGACATCAGGGTGCGATACCCGCCGGCGCGCAGCGCCTCGGCGATGGTAACGCAATCATCGCGTAGATAGCCCTGATACTCGCGGATGCCATGATTGCCGACCATATGCCCCACGCCCGCCTGATGCGGGTGCAGGCCGGTGAGCAGCGAGGCGCGGGTCGGGCAGCAGCGCGCGCCGTTGTACATCTGCGAGAAGCGCACGCCCTGCGTCCCCAGCCGATCCAGATTCGGCGTGTGGATCTCGGCCCCATAGCAGCCGATGTCGGAATACCCCATGTCGTCCGCGAGGATCAAGACCACATTAGGGCAACCTGCAGCGGATGAACGTTCAGTCATGAGATTCCTCCCAAAGAGATGCTGTAATCGCATCGTGCTCCACACCGGCACCGCGCTCAAGCGCGCCTCCTGTCATTGCGAGCGACCGCAGGGAGCGAAGCAATCCCTTGCCAACGCGAGAGGAGATTGCTTGGGGCCTCGCCCTCGCAACGACACGGCCGACATGCAACACGCTCTAGCGCCGCAGCTCGTCCGCAAAGCGCAACAGCGCCTCCACCACCGCCGGCCACGCCGGCTTGTCCGGGCTGACCAGATCATGTCCGGCGTCCACCTCCAGATAGCGCACGGGGCCCGGGATGCGCGCCAGCAGCCGTCGCGTGCCCGCGGGCCGCACGAGCTGATCCTGTCGCCCCTGCACCAGCAGCACCGGCATCTGCAATCTTGCCGCGCCCGCATAGGCGGCGTCGCTGGCGCGGTTGAGCTGACCCAGCACCGGCGCCGGTATGGAAAAGCGCCGCACCTCCTCCTGCGCCCGCGGGTCATTCAGGTCCAGACCGGGCAGGAGTGCGCTGATAGTCTCTCGCATTTCGGGATCGGATAGATCCGCCCGCGCCAGCGGCGTGAAGGTCGGCGGCAGAAACGCCTGGACGACGCGCAGCAGCGCGCGCTGCCAGTCAGGCATGGGCAACCAGAAGGGGGCCAGCAGGATCACGCCATCCGCCGCCTCGCCGCCCACCGCGGCCGCCAGCGCGCCGCCCATGGAATAGCCCAGCAGCAGCACGGGGGAGTGCTCCCGCCGCAAGGCGGCCAGTGCTACCCGCACGGCGTCCGCCCAATCCGCATAGCGCCGCTCCAGAATGGTGTGGATGTCCGGGCCAAAGCCGGGCAAGAGGATGCCCTGCGCTGTCCAGCCAGAGAGGTGGAACGCCTCGCCCAGCGGGCGCAGCTCCGCCGGCGTGCCGGGAAAGCCGTGCACCAGCAACACCGCGCCGTGCGTCCCGCGCCAGAAGAAAGGCTGGTATTGCGGGTCGTCATACGTCGGCAGCATCTCCCACGAGACGCCGATCGGCACATGCTGGGCATGATAGAGGTCAAAGAAAAAGAGGAACGCGCCTTGCAGCACGATCCCCCAGCCGTGTCCCTGCCAGAGCAGGCGGCCGTGCGCCAGCACCAGCGCGAGGATGAGGCCGCCTGCCACATAGAGCACATCGAGGCCGGTGTTGATCAGCAGCAGACGGCGGAGCCCGCGCCCCTCCCGCTGCGCGTCCTCCGGCGTGTCATCGCGGCGGCGCTGCGCGCGCCACAGGCCATAGAGCGCGATGGCGGCGTCCGCCGCTCCCCAGATGGCCGCCTGGATGCCCACACCGCGCCAGAAGGGCGCGCCCCAGACCCACAGCGCCGCGCCCACGCCCACGCTGACGACCGCCCAGCGCAGCAGCCGTTTCGCCAGCGCGATCTGGAAATCGTGCAAGAGATCCGCCAAGGATGAGACTCGCGCCACGCGCCGCTCCTTTCTATTCCTCGATGCCCACCTCGATCTGCCCATCCTGCACGCGCGTCGGATAGACCGTCAGTCGCTTTTCGGGCGAGATGGCGCCCAGCACCACGTTGGCCACCGGCGGCCAGGTGGACCACGCAATCACCTCGCCGGTGCGCATGTCGAACTTGCTATGATGCCAGGGGCATTCGATGATGTGCCCGTCGCTGATCTTGCCTTTGTGCAGCGGGCCGCCCAGATGCGGGCATTTGGCGCCGAGCGCGAATAGCTCACCCCCGTGCCGGATAAGCGCGATGCTGCGTCCCTGCACATCCATCACCCGCCGCTCCCCTTCCGCCAGCTCTGCATCCGCCAGCACCTTGACCCACTTCATCGCTCTCTCCTCTTCACATACTCCCAGGCCAGAACGCCCAGCATGATCATGCTAAAGCCAAAGAGAAAGTCCTCCACCGGGATGCTGCCGATCCGTACGCCGAGGAAATCGCGCGGATTGTACTGCACGATCTGTGCGCCTGTCAGGTAGCCATTCACCAGCAGCTTGAAGCCAAGGATCACCACCAGGAACACATAATACTCACCGCGCGATAGCAGCCGTATCCCGCTTCGACGGTCAAGATATACGCTCAACACCACGGAGAGCGCCGCCAACAGCGTGTATTCTTTCATCGCCGCCACTCCTTGATGTACTTGACCGCCTCCCACGTGAACAGGCAGCAGAAGGTGATCACCGGAAAGAAGAGCACCTCCTCCAGTGGCAGATTGATCAGGCGCAACCCCCACACCCCCGCCGGGTCAAAGTGCCAGTGCCCCCGCCACGTGGCATAGACGTCCCATGCGCCAAATACCAGCAGTACCACTCCCAGACTCGCAAGGAGCGCCCGCCAGTGTCTCCAGAACCCCAGCGGCGGCCAGAAACTGATCAGCAGCGGCACCGCCAAAGACAACAGCAACACGATCATGTATTTCGACATGGTATCTCCTTTTGAGGAGCTGTTCATTTTGAGCCGTCAGCGGTCAGCACGCACGATAGCTGATCGCTGAAAGCTGATTGCTCACCGCCGATCGCTACCCATTTGACATCGTTGGGCGATTGTAGTATAAGTATGCGCTCAGGGCAAGGAACGCCACCACTTCGGGGACCTCTGTAAACGAAGGCCCAATGCCATGTCCATACCAGCCGCACAACCGTCCGATTATGCTGCCGCCGAATCCATCACGCGTGAACACGCCAAGACCTTTTACTTTGCCTCGCGCTTTCTCGGCAAGGAGAAGCGTAACGCCGCCTTTGCCATCTATGCGATCTGCCGCATCAGCGACGACGCGGTGGATCAGTCACAGCCAGTAGATCGAGGCGAGACCCTGGCACAAGCGGCTGAGGGGATCGCGCGCGCCTATGGGACGGGAGAGCTGCCCGCCGGGGTATGGCGCGCATTCCGCGCCACCATCCGCCAGTTCGACATTCCGCAACGCTACTTTGACGTGCTGCTCTCCGGCATGCAGATGGACCTGCAGCAGAGCCGCTATGCCACCTTTGCCGAGCTGCACGAATACTGCTACCGCGTGGCCGGCGTCGTTGGACTGATCATGCTCAAGCTCTTTGGTCAGCACAGCGCCGAGGCTGCCGAGCACGCTGTCGCGCTGGGCGTGGCCATGCAGCTCACCAACATCCTGCGCGACATCCGAGAAGACGCGGCACGCGGGCGTATCTACCTGCCCCAAGATGAGATGCGTGCTTATGGCATCACCGACGCCGATATCCTCGCCGGGCGTGTTACCATGCCTTTCCGCGATCTCCTGAAGTGCCAGGTCGCGCGGGCACGCCGCTTCTTTGCCCAGGCTGACGCGGGCATTCCTATGATCGCCGACAGCCGCGCACGTCTTGTTACCCATGCCATGCGTGAGCTCTATGCCGCCATCCTGGACGAGATCGAAGCGCTTGACTATGATGTTTTCGCGCAGCGCGCCTATGTTAGCGGCCCGCGCAAGCTCTGGCTGCTAATCAAGAAGCTATTCGCGAAAAAGCTGCCGTCGCGCCAAACCCAGTCGACGACGGTTGGCGTGAGAAGCGATCAGCCGCCAGCGGTCAGCCGTCAGCGGTAGCCTGGCGGGTGAGGGCAATAGTTGATCGCTTCTTCTCTCACCCCCGAGTGTGCCGGTTTATCAGATCCGCCACGATGCGCGAGCTGGCGATCACCACGGGCAGGCCACCGCCCGGCTGCGTGCTCGCGCCCACAAAGTACGTATGCGGCAGCGCGGGGTCCCAGTTGGGCGGCCGGAAGAACGCGCTCTGCATCAAGCTATGCGACAGGCCAAAGGTGGCCCCGTACTTGCAGTTGTAACGGGCAAAGTCGCGCGGATAGAAGCGGTGCTCCACCTCGATCAGGCCCTCCACATCCACTCCACTGACCGCGCGCACCCTGTCCAGCACCAGCCGCCGCAACCGTTCCTCGTGCGCCGCGATCTCGTCGCGCCCCCCTTTCAGGTTCGGCACCGGGATCAGCACATACAGGATCTCCTTGCCCGGCGGCGCCAGCGATGGATCTGTTACCGTCGGCACGTGGATGTAGAAAGAGGGATCGTGCGGCATCTCTTTGGTCTGAAAGATCTGCGCCAGATTCAGGCGCAGGTCCTGGGCGAAGAAGAGGTTATGATGCTCCAGGTGAGGAACCTTTTCCTTCAGGCCAAGATAGAGGAGATAGACCGAGCAAGAATACTCATAGTTGGGCAGTGGCTGTCCCAGCAGCATTTCGCGGGCATACGGATAGTCTGCGTTGATGACCACCGAGTCCGCCGCGACGGTGTCGCCGCCTATCTGCAGCCGCACGCCATCGCGCCCGGGCGTCACCCGCTGCACCTCTGCGCCATAGTGGAACTGAGCGCCCCGTTCCTCCGCCAGCCGCACCAGCGACAGCGGGATCTGATACATGCCACCCATCGGGTGGCCGATCTTGTGCACCTGATCAGTGTAGGTGATGATGCTGTAGAAAGCAGGCGCGGCAAAGGGCGAGACGCCGATAAACATCGCCTCGAAGGTAAAGGCGTAGCGCAGCTTTTCGCTGCGGAAATGGCGGCTGGCCAGCCCCCAGCACGACTCGTGCACACGCAGCTTGGGCACCAGCGGCCAGAGGCGCGGCTCTAACAACGAACGCCTGGTGAAGCATTCGTACAGCAGCGGCTCTACCGCCTGATAGATGCGCCCCGTCTCGGCGATCATCTCGTCATAGCCGCGGCTGCTCCCCGGCTCAATGCGCTCCAGCTCATCCTTCAGGCGCGCCGTGTCGCGTGTTACGTTCAGCACGTCGCCATCCGGGAAAAAGATCTTGTAGTGCGTGTCCAGCGTGCGCAGGTCCATATAGTCGTTGAGATCGGCGTCGCAGTAGCGGAACACCTCGCGGTAGAAATCGGGCATCAGCACAAACGATGGTCCCATGTCGAAGCGAAAGCCGGCGTCCTCCAGGAGATGGTTGCGCCCGCCCGGCCTGTCCAGCTTTTCGTACACCTGCACCCTGTACCCATCGTGCGCTAACCGCGCCGCCGTGGCCAACCCACCCACCCCCGCGCCCACGATCGCGATCTCCTTAGCCATTGCATCCTCCTCTTGTCGCGTTTCTGCGAGTATATGCCCGTCTCGCATAGCAGGCAAGCGCCTACCGCCGGAGTGCCCTCACCCTACCCTTTCCCCATGGGAGAGGGTAGGGTGAGGGCACTGTGTTGAGCGAAAAGCGGACCTTGCGCAGGCCCTGGCGGCTGCAAAGAGGCTCTTGACTTGGCGACATTCGTACTTATAATAGGAGTAGGTATCGTAGTCTCGTCCTCGATGGCGCACATCGCGACGGTTCGACGTATCTCTGCCCCCTGCCTTGCCCCTCACAACTGAATAGCGCGAGACAGCTTTCGGCCGTCAGCAGATGAAGCGATCAGCCGTCGGCGGCCAGCCACCGCTTTTGCTGATCGCGGTGATGACCGATAGCGCCCGGTGGTAAAGGAGGATACGATGAAACGGCATGATCTCGCCCGACCTCTCGTGTGCATCTCCATGGCTCTCTTCCTGCTCCTCGTCCTGGCATGGGGCGTTGTACAGGGGGCCCGACCCGCGCAGGGCGCCGGCGAGCCTGACGTTGGCCTGGCCGCGTCCACCACCCTCTATCCCGACAAGGATGCCTACGTTGACCAGTTAGTGGGCACCAACAACTATGGCACGGCAACGACCCTGATCGTAGGCAACGAGAACTGCCCCGGCATGGAATTCCCCAGCCTCGGTCGCAGTCTGATCCACTTCAACCTCTCGCCCATCCCCGCCGGACAGGCGATCCAGTCCGCCACGCTGCAAGTTTACCTGCGCTATACCATGGGCGCGGCGATCAACTCGATCGGCGTGCACCGCATCACGGCGGACTGGGGCGAGACCACGGTAACGTGGAACAACCAACCCAGCCACACCACGACGGCCTATGTGACAACCAGTGTCGGCGCTGTCACCGGCACCTGGTATATGTTCGACGTTACCGATCTGGTGCGCGAGTGGTACAATGGGACCTATAGCAACTATGGCCTCAAGCTGGTAAGCCAGAACGAGATGACCTGCAACCGGCGCACCTTTGACAGCCGCGAGGGAGTGAACGACCCGAAACTGCAGATCACCTATGGCACGCCGACGCCGACCCGCACGCGCACCCGCACCTTGACGCCGACACCCACTCGCACAATGACCCCCACGGTTACGCGCACGCCCACCCCCACGCAGACCTCCGGTCCCAGCGGGCGCGTCGCCTATATCTACTTGAGCGACATGGCCACGGCGAACAGCTTCAAGGCACTGCTGGAGGCGAACGGCTTTAGCGTGGACCTGATCTCGCTGCGCGTGGCGGGGAACACGAGCTTCACCCCATACCGCACCATCCTGATCGGCCCGGATACGGGGGACGGCGCCACGTGGGGCGATAGTGGCGCGGTGGGGATGATCAACGGCTCTGGCAGGCCGATTCTGGGTATTGGCGAGGGCGGCTATGCCTTTTTCGGCAAGCTCTCGCTGTCCATCGGCTACCCGAATGGCGCGCACAGCGACTCGCGTCTCGCCATCCACGCGCTGGACCCGGATCAGTCCATCTACCAATCGCCATACAGCATCCATGTCCCACTGGACGGCAATTTGACGCTCTACCGCGCGTCCAGCAGCGTCGAGATTTACTTTGCCCGCGTGCCTGCCGATGTGCTGCTCATCGGCCAGATTGTCGAGCAGACAAGCACTCACTATCCGCTGGTGCAGGAAGAGAACCGCTACCTGCTCTGGGGGTTCAACGGCTCGCCGGACGCCATGATCACGCTGGGCCAACAGCTCTTTGTGAATGCGGTGTACCTGCCGATCACCGCGCCCAGCCGGCCCACGCCGACGTTGACGCGCACGCCGACGATCACGCTGACCCGCACGCCCACCGTCACGGCCACCCGCACGCGCACCAGCACGCCGACTCGCACGCGCACGCCGACGCCCAGCGTGGACATGTGGGGCACGGCGATGGAGGTCACGCAGGCCATCCAGGACCTGGACAACTCGGTGGTGCTGGTGGCAAACAAGCGCACCTATGCGCGCGCGCATGTGCGCGCCAATTCGGGCAACCACGCCAACGTGTTGGGATGGTTCTACATCTATAGCTGGAACACCAGCTCCTGGACCGGCCCGATCGTGGCGGATAACCCGGGCGGACGGATCACCGTGAAGGCATCGCCGGATCGCGGGGAGGTGAACGACTCGTTCTTTGTCGAGATACCTGCCTCGCTGCTGAACGCCGGTACCATTGATGTCTGTCTCCTGCTGAACCCGGACCACACCGTGCCCGAATACGACTATGCCGACAACTGGCTGTGCACTCGCGTTACGTTGCAGGCGACGCCACCGCTGAAAGTCCGGATCTATAACGTGCGCTACCAGCAGGGCGGTGTCTGGCGGCAGGCCACCGCCGACGATATCTTCAAGCTGCTGTCATGGCTGCGCCGCGCCTATCCTGTGCCCTCGGTGCAGTGGGAGTGGCGCACGCTGGACTGGACCGGCTCGTCTATCCCGCCCACGGCCGGCTGCGGCGCGGTGAACAACCAGCTCAAGTTGCAGCGCACGCTGGACGGCAACCCGGGCGGCTGGCGCTACTATGGGATAGTTACCGACACGGGCGGCTTTATGCGCGGCTGCGCGGCGGGCATCCCGGCGTATGTCGCTTCCGGGCCCACCGGCAGCGGCAACTGGGGCTGGGACTTTGACGGATCGTATGGCGACTGGTATGGCGCGCACGAGCTGGGCCACACGTACAACCGCAAGCACGCCGAGTTCTGTGGCGCGGGAGGTGGCGCGCCCTACCCGTATCCTGCCGGCAACATCGGCGGCCCGGCAGGTAACCCGAACAAGTTCTACGGCTGGGACATCGAGCTGCGCCGCACATACCCGCCGACCTGGAAAGAGCTGATGAGCTACTGCGACAACCTGTGGATCTCTGACTTCACCTACAAGGGCATCCGCGACCGGCTGCTATCGGAAGGGGTGTGGAGCATGAAGGCGGAGCAGGCAGCACCCGTCCCCGGCGAGTATCTGCTGGTGTTAGGCCAGGCGCATCTGGGCGAGGGCACCGCCACGCTGGACACGCTTTACCGGCTGCACGACGTGACGTCGCCAGAGCCGCCGATACCGAGCGATGACTGGGCCATCGCCCTGCTGGATAGCGGCGGGACAGAGCTGGCGCGATACGCCTTCACGCCACTGGAGGACACAGAGACCGAGACGCCCGGCGCGGGTCTCGCCTCCATTCAGGAGCTGATCCCGTGGGAGAACGGCACGACCCGCGTGATCGTGCTCTATCAGGGCAAAGAGGTGGCCAGCCGTGCCGTCAGCGCTCACGCGCCCACGGTTACCATCACTTATCCCAACAGCGGCGAGGTGCTGAGCGGGGAGGTCGTTACGGTGCGCTGGGATGCCAAGGACGAGGACGACGACCCGCTGGTGTATGCGCTCCTCTACAGCGCGGACGCCGGCGCCACATGGACCACCATCGCCACCGACCTCACGGCCAGATCGCACGAGGCTCGTCTGAACGAGCTGCCCGGCAGCGACCGCGCTCTCTTCCGCGTTATCGCCTCCGATGGCGTCAACACCGGCGAGGATCGCTCCGATGCGTTCTTCACTGTGGCGCGCAAAGCACCACAGGCCTATATCCTCGACCCGCAGCCGGATGCTACCTTCACGTCGGCGCAGATGGTCACGCTCGTCGGCGAGGCGTATGATGTCGAGGACGGGCTATTGCCGGATGCGGGGCTGACGTGGTTCTCGGATCTGCAGGGGGTGTTGGGCAGCGGCGCGCAGGTCGCCGTCATGGGGCTGATGCCCGGCACGCACCAGATCACGCTGGAAGCGCGGGATTCGCACGGCCAGATCGGCACCGCGCACGTGCAGATCACGGTTACGCAGGCCCCGCCCTTCAACTTTTCGTTCTTCGGGCAGTTGCCGCTGCTCCTCAAGGGGCGCTGAGACTAGCGGCGCGCGATTGTAGCTGTCGGCGATCGGCGATCAGCCATCAATAGCTGAGAGCTGATCGCTGACAGCTCCTATTCCGGCGTGAGCTGCCGCACCGGCAGCACCGATAGCGTCAGGTGGATCTTTCGCCCCAGGCGCTGCGTGAGGCCGGCGCGCAGCGCGACGGCCTCCTCATCGTCGATCTCGTCGGCGCTGCGTAATGTAACATCCAGCTCCAGCCGGTTTGCCGTGTTGGACACGATCTGCCACTCGGCCACCTGCACGCCCGCCCAGCGGCCGGCCTCCTGCTGCAAGGCGGTCGCCACCGCCCGCCGCAGCGCGGCAGCGCGCAACGTCGTCGCGGTTACGGTGGCCAGTATGACAAAGATCAGCCCCAACAGGATGATCGTGCCTGCCATCCCGCTGCGAAAGACGCGCGCCTGCCGCGTCGTCGCCTCCGGTTCCGGGCCGAACCCCAGAAACAGGAACACCAGCGCCGCCGCCGCGCTAATCGCCACCATATTCGTGATGAAAAGCAGCAGCGCGCCTCCCGCCATCACCATATTCCCCAGCATCACGCCGATTCCCACCGTCGCCAGCGGCGGCACTAGCGCCGCCGAGATGGCAACGCCCGGCAGCGAAGCGGAGACATCCTTCCGTGAGACCGCATAGGCGCCGGCAGCCCCGGAGATCAGCGCCACGGCCAGGTCCAGCAGGCCCGGCCGTGTCCGCGCCAAAAGCTCCGGAGTGGCGGTCTTGTTGGGCACGAGCGCGCCCACGATGACGCTAACAAGCACAGCAGTCAACACGCCGCGCGCGATGGCCCGCAGCGCCACCCGCAAGAGCCGCGCATCCCCATGCACGACGCCCATCCCCACGCCTAGCACCGCCGCCATCAGCGGGGCCACGAGCATGGCGCCGATGATCACTGCCGGGCTGTTCAGCAGCAGCCCCAGCGCCGCGATCGCCGCGGCCAGCGCCATCATCACATAAAAGTCCACGTCTGGACGCGCGTCGCGCCAGACATCGCGGTAGATCTCGGCGCGATCCGAGGCATCCAGCTTGGGCAGCGCCCGGAGCAAGGCGCGACCAAACACGCGCAACCAGGAACCCACCCGTCCCGTGCCGCGACGTACCACAATGGCGGGGATCGGACTTTCCAGCGCCACCCGCTGCGGGATGTTGCCAAAGAGCGCGCGCTCCACCACGCTCTCGCCGCTCATCCCGATTAACAACAGGTCGTGCCGCGGCGACTCCGCCAGCACCCCCTCCACCACACCCTTCGCCTGCACCACCCTTGGCTGCACGCGATTGTCGTCCGCCCAGGGCGAAAGCGTCTGCGCCAGGCGGTCTCGCCCCAGCGCCACCTCACTCGCCCCCAGCGACTCGCGCGCCACATAGAGCGCCGTCACCGCGACATCCGCTGCCAGGCTCAGCGCTAGTTCGATCGCCAGCGCTGCGTTCGGCCCGCCGCCCGCCGGCACCAGCACCCGCCGGGGCGTTGCTCCCTCCGACATCGCGTCCATCGCCCGACAGACCTTTTCTGGCCCGGGCTTGTCGTCGCCCTCCTGCGGATTGACGCGCAACACCGCCACCGGACAGGGCGCACGCTGGATCACCGGGTCCAGCGTGCTGCCGAGCAGATAGCGCCCATGACGCGGGGCGCTCTGCCACCCCACTAACAGCAGGTCGGGCGGCTCCTCGTCCAGCGCCCTGAGGATCGCCGTGCTGGGACGCGCCCCCTGCCTGACATCCACATCCACCGGCACGCCGTGGCACACCTCCGGCACGACGAGCCACGCGGGCCGCGCTCCGTCTGGCGTCACCGTCAGCGCCGTCACCCGGCTGTTCCGCCCCTGGGCGAGCATGCACGAGAGCGTGATGAGCGGCATCACGCACTCGGCATCGCCGACGGCGGCCACCACTCGATATGGTTTTTCCTCGTCTGTTCCCATATTCACTCGCTTTGGGAAGAGCTTTCAGCAAGATCGGTAGCTGATCGCTCTAATCGCTGGCCGCTGATAGCTTCTTTCTCACTTGCCCATGCCGCGCAGGTACGCGATGCAGCGCCGCACGCTCTCCAGCGGCGGATAAGGGTAGCTCTCCTCCTCCACCACATACCACTCGGTGCCGCCCACCGTCTCGCACAGCTCAAAGATGCGCGGCCAGTCCTCGTCCCCCTCGCCGATCACCACTTTGCTCTTGGTCGTGGAATACTCCTTCAGGTGCACTACACGCGCTCGTTGCGGGTAGCGCGCCAGGATCGCCGCCGGATCCGCGCCGCCGTGGCGGGCGTTGCCGGTATCCAGTTGCATCACCACTTCCGACACAGTGCTCCCGAAGAAGATATCCCACGGGATCTCGCCATCCATCGGTTGGAACTCGATGTGGTGGTTGTGGTATCCCGTGTACATCCCGTATGGCGCCAGACGCGCCGCGATCTCATTGAACAGGCGGGCCGTCTCCCGCCACGCTGCTGCCGAGTTGCGCCGCGCCTCCGCCAGCCCCGGCACGATCAAGTACTTGTTCCCCAGCACACGGTTGAACTCCACCGTTCTCGGCAACTCGTTCCCTAGCAACGTATCCAACCCGATGTGCGTACCACAGCAGCGCAGCCCCAGATCGTCCAGCATAGCGCGCAGCTCCGCCGCGCTTCGCCCGTGATACCCGGCGAATTCCACACCGTCATACCCCATCTTGGCCACCGCAGCTAGCGTCCCCGGCAGGTTCGCCGCGCACGCCTCCCGCACCGAATACAATTGCAACCCGATCGGAATCTTGCCCATGTTTCTCCTTTTTGCTTTAGCTATCAAGAGAAGCTATCAGTTCTCAGCGATCTACTGAAGTTGAACGACCCATCCTGTCATTGCGAGCCGCGCAGCAGCGAAGCAATCCCTTGCTGGCGTCGGCGGGAGGTTGCTTCTGGCCTTGCCCTCACAATAACGCGAATGGGCCAAGCTGTGCACAATCATGCCGTTTCCGGCTTCGGTGAGCTACGATCTTGCCGAATGCTGATGGCTGATCGCCACCCATCTTCCTACCCTATTGCTTCCCTCGCCATCTCCGTCCACCAGGTGAATCGCTCCGGGTGCCACTCGCAGGTATGCGTGTCCTTCAGGATGATCTCCATCACACATCCGTTAGCCGCCGCCACCTCCACTGTGTGCCGGATATAGTCGCGCACGCGCGCCCCATCCCATGTACCCACCAACATCGCCGGATGCGGCTTCCACGAATAGATGGCCCGGTTCCCCAGCCGCTCCGCGCACGCCGCCACGTCTGCAAAGGGCGAGATCGAGATGCGGCGTATGTGCGGAATCGTCAACACATGCTCCAGCTTGCGAGTCAGGTCCTCGCAGCAGCCGTATCCATTGAGGCCAAAGGGCGCCAGCAGCTCCCGCTCATACCGCAGCACAAACTCCTCGTGCATCGCCGGCGACACCTGCGCCATCTCCTGCGATTCAGCCGACGCCCACATATCGCACGGGCGCACCCGCGCCGGATCGAAGCCGGGCGCCGGGAGCTCATCGGTGTAACCCACTCCGCCCGACGAGTGGTACGTGCCGTCGTTGTTCAGGCTCAACAGATTGAGCGCGACGTACTGCTGCACCAATCGCCGGTATCCCTCCGTCAGGAACGACATCGCCGCATGCACCATCTCCGGTCGGTCGTACATATCCCACATCACCTGATCCAGGCCGCGCAGATCGCAATAGAGCCGCGTCAGGTGAAAGGAGATGTGCTGTACGCCGCGCCGCTGCACGTCCAGGATATCGCCGAACAGCTCCTGCGCCTGTGCCATCCGCTCCGCCGTCGCGGCCTCGTCCACGACCACCTCTGGATAGCGCAGCTTTTCCAGATCCTCCGGCCCGTGGATCACCGGGGCAAAGCCCCATGCGCCTCGCTCTGTCGTGGCCGGTGCGTACTGCGGCTCCAATCCCCAGCCGCTCTGGTGGATCACCGTATGCACGATCCATGTGCGCTCGATCACCGTGTCGTCGCGCAGGTGATCGGCATAGTAGAGGCGCATGCGCAACGCCCGCTCTATCTGGCGCGCCATCTCATCGTGGCACGCCAGCGCCTCATCAGGCAGCAGCTCTCGCCACGATCCCTCTGGGAATACCAGCACCATCGGCCGACCCGGCCGCAGGCTGTTGTGTCGCCGCCACTCGGCGCGCCGTTCCGCCATCACCGGCTGCGCCGCGATCTCCGCCACGCGCATCGCCAGCGCGCGCAGTGTCGCGCGGTCATGTGAATCCATGGGCATGCAGACTCCTCTGGTCATTTTCAGCGACGGGCGGCCGCCTGTCGCTCGTACTCCTTTAACATCGCCAGCTCGCGTGGCAGATGCACCTCGGCTGGCTCCCAGCCAATCCACTCCCCGCTCAGATAGCCCGCATATCCCGATGCGACAAGCAGCTCTACCGCACGGCGATGATCAATCAGCCCTGTGCCGATCGGCACATATTCGATCCGCTGCGCCGTCACCACGCCGTCATGAAGATGCACATGATGGATCCACGGGCGCAACGCGGTGAACGCCTCGTCCATCGTGGCGTATCCCGTGCGCACCGGGTGCATAATATCCCAGTTCACTCCAATGGCTGGATGATCCACCAGATGCATCACCGCAGCCACATCTCGCGGGTTGCACCAGTCATCGTGTGTCTCCATACACACGACCACCCCCCGTTCTTGCGCCCGCGATGCCACCCGACGCAGTGCCCCCGCCACCAGCAAGACCGCGTCAGCCCGGCTCAGCCCCTCGCCGATCTTGCCGCCGAACACGCGAATGCGGCTGCATCCCAGATCTGCCGCCAGGTCAATCGCCTGTAGCGTGTCCACCACCTGCGCCTCCGTCCTGGCCGGGTCCGCATACATGCACGATGTGGCGATACAGCCCAGCGCCACCCCTGCCGCCACTGCCTGCTGGCGTGCCTCGCGCCGCGCCGCCGCGCTCATCTCCAGCTCGATGCCGTGCTGGTGCCGCTCCTGGATGCGCGGCTCCACCGCATCATAGCCATACATCTTGGCCAGCGCCAGCATCTCCGCCAGCGTTGCCTGCGGACATGAAAAGCTCATGAACGAATACTTGAGTCCCATCACATAGCCTCCTAGCCACTGGCTCTCAGCGAAAGGAGATTGCCAGCAGCCAGCTATCTGTTCTTGCCTGCGACTGACTGCTGATGGCTGACTACCGACATCTCCCAACGGAGAGAGCGGAAGTTGGACAACCCACTCTCATTGCGAGCGACCAAAAGAAGCGTAGCGATCTCCCATCCCCCTGTCATTGCGAGCCGCCCAGCGGCGAAGCCATCCCTAACCCTCTGTCATTGCGAGCCGCGCCGCGGCGAAGCAATCTCCTGCCACCATCGGAGGGAGATTGCCTCGGGCTTCGCCCTCGCAATGACATCGCCTGCCGTCGCGGCAATATTGCTTCGGGCTTCCCCGCAATGACATGCCGCCGGCTCCTTGCTACGCTGACAGCGCCACGCTGACGCCCTTTGCCGCCGATTCATAGATCGCGTCGCTGATCTGCTGGATCATGAGCGCATTCTCCAGCGTCGTCATGGGCGGCCGCCCCTCACGAATCGCTTCCGCCAGATCGCGCACCGGCCCACCATGGAACATCTCGTTGTCCTCATCCCCCTCCCAGATCACCTCGGAGACGACGCCCCGGCTCGTGCTGGCCCGATCGAACACGATCCGCTTCCCATGCTCGGCCATCATGTTCAGGCGCAACGACCCCGCGCTGCCGATGATCTGCCACGCCTCATCCGGCGCCGCCGCCACATACTCCCCGCGCTCAAAGCTGATCACGCTCCCCCCGGCGCAACGGATCAACGCGGCAAAGTGCGTCTCGGCGTCCGAGTCCGGCGCGATATGCGACTCGTAAGCCGGCGGCACGCGCCACGTCTGCGCGAACACCTGCAGCGGCTGGAGCTTCCAGCCCATGATCCCAAGCAGGTAATCCAGATCATAACACCCCCAGTTCATCAGGATGCCGCCGCCATTCTCCACTCGCCGCAGTCGCCATGTGGGCGGCATCTTGGCGGGCGGTTCTTTGGCGCTGCGGATGGCCCGCGCCCGCACAACACGGATCTCCCCCAGCGCCCCCGTCGCGATAAAGTCGGCGGTGGCCTTGGCAGAGGGCAGAAACCGGTAGCGCGAAGAGCAACATGCCGCCACGCGATCCCCGCGCGCGGCGATGATCGCCCGCACCTCTGCCGCATTCATGGCGATTGGCTTTTCGATGAGCGTGTGCTTGCCCGCGTGCAAGGCGTCCAACGCCAGCGCCGTCCGCACATTCGCGGGCATCGCCAGCACTACCGCCTCTACGTCCGGGTCCGCCAGCAGCTCCCGCCCCTCGCCATACGCCTTGGGGACTTGGTACTGCTCCTGCGCCGCCGACACCCGTTCCGGGATCAGATCCGCCACCGCCACCACCTGCACGGCCGGGTTCTGCGCCGCGTAACGCAGGTGCACCGACCCAATCACCCCGCACCCGATAATCCCCAGCCTGACCGGCTCCATGACACCTCCTTGATAGCCACTAGCGGTCTGCTTTCCGCCGTCGGGCTCTGGCTGATGCCGCCCGAACCACGAGCAGCAACCGCTCGATTTCGCTGCGATTATACAACGGCTTGTGTTCCTTGTCATGTCGAAAGTTGACCCGCCCGCGTCAGACGCGTACACTGGGGCGAGCGTGCGGGCTGGCGCTGCCGCAGGAAGGAGCAGGGGCATGGTGCCTCATATCAGGCTGGGCCGGGACGATTGTCTCAGTTGCGGGGTCGGGCGCGTGCGGCCGCTCTTGCTGTTGATGCAACATGGCGTGCCGCATGGCGAAGCGGGCCACGATATGAGCTATGATCATATCGCCATCGCCCGCTGCGAGCGCTGTGGCGCCGGGCAGATCGAGATCTATGGCCACGACTGCTTTCCACTGGACGACGTCTGGGATCAGTTCGAGTGGTACGTCCTCTCCGCAGACGCCATGCGTCGCCTGACCGAAGGTGGTTGCCCCACGCCGCTGCTGGCCACGTGCGATTGCCCACTGCATCGCGTCTGGCGCGCCGCCGTCATGCAGCTACTCGTCCGCCCCTGGGCCACGCCGGGGGAAGCGGCGACCCACGTGCACTCCACGCCGCTCATCTGGGAGGGCGATCGCCTGGTGTGAGAGTCATCAGCAGGCAGCCGAAAGCGGAAGGTGAGCGCGCCCGCACGGCGCGCGTGCGGGCGATGCGGGTGACGGGATACCCTCACCTTCCCCTCTCCCACCGGGAGAGGGTGCCAGCCATAGGCTGGGAGTGAGAGCTGAGGGCCGCGTGTTGAGCGAAGAAGCAGACTTGATTCCGGCGCGCCGGGCCAACAGCTTGACTTCCGCCACCGCGTGTGGTATCATCTCCGCAGCTATTATCTTCGGAGGATGAATGCCATACGTTCATATTTCCCGTTGCGCCGATTACGATGAGGGTCGCGTGGAGGCGGCGGTCCGCGAAAGCGTGGCCGCACTGGGCGGCATGCAGAGCATCGTCAAGCCGGGCGACAAGGTCGTGCTCAAGCCGAACCTGCTCCGCCCAGCTATCGCTGAAGCAGGGATCACCACGCATCCCGCGGTCGTCAAGGCGGTGGCGCGGCTGGTGCAGGAAGCGGGCGGCATCCCCACCATCGTGGATAGCCCCGGCGGTCCGCACAACAGCGCCTATCTGCGCCTCGTCTATGCCACAAGCGGCATGGAGCGCGTGGCGCGCGAGACCGGCGCCGCCATCTGCCACGACATGCGCGTGAGCCGCGTTTCGCACCCGGAGGGGCATCTGGTCAAGCTGGTCGAGCTGCTGGCTGTCATCGTCGAGGCGGACGTGCTCATCAATCTTCCCAAGCTCAAGACGCACGGGCTGACGACGATGACGGGCGCCATCAAGAACCTCTTTGGCGCCATCCCCGGCGTCACCAAGGCGGGCTATCACGCCAAGCTGCAAACGAAAGAGCAGTTCTCGCAGATGTTGGTGGACGTGCATCAGGCCTGTCGCCCCACGCTGACGATCATGGACAGCATCGTCGGCATGGAGGCGAACGGGCCATCCAACGGCGAGTTGCGCGAGGTGGGCCTATTGCTGGCGAGCCGCGACGGCATCGCGCTGGATATGGTGGCCGCTGCGCTGGTGGGGATCGAGCCGCTGGCGGTGCCGCCGCTGGCGGTGGCGGCGCAGTGGGGCCTCAGCGGCGGCAGGGTGGAGGAGATCGCCGTGGGCGGCGTGCCGCTGGCCGAGGCGCGCCTTGCCGCGCCTTTCAAGCTGCCCAAGACTGCCACTGGTGGACGACGCCAGTCGCGCTGGGGCTTTTTGTCCCGCCTCGTGGATCATGGCTGGCTGACGCGGCAACTGGTGGTGAACCCCAGCGCCAACGACCGATGCACCGCATGCGGCACCTGCGTGCAGAGCTGTCCGGTGGCGGCGATCACCATCGAGACCGTATCCGACCGGGGCGAGCAAAAGCAGCGTGCGTGTATGGACCTGACCAAGTGCATCCGCTGCTACTGCTGCCACGAGCTTTGCCCACACGACGCGGTGGACCTGAAGCGGCACTGGCTGGCGGAACTCGTCGTGCGCTGACCCACCGGTTGCCAGGCGCCGTTTGGGTTCAGTTTGACCCGATGTTGATGCCTTCGCGACCGAATCGGGGGAGCACCACCCACAGGGCTGTTGCCTCCGCCGAAGTGCTGCCGAAGACTCACCAACACAGTCCACAACCGAACCTGCGTTCGCCGAACGTGCAAGACGGCGTATAATGCGGGCACCGCGAGACGCTCTGGCAGGAGGCAACGCACATGGAACACACAGCGAACAGGCGATCAGTGCTCCTGGTGATGACGGTCAGCGCATTTCTCACGCCCTTTATGAGTTCCGCAGTGAACATCGCACTGCCCTCCATCGCACGCGAATTCGCCATGGATGCGGTTACACTGAGCTGGATGGCGACCGCTTACTCGCTGGCGGCAGCGCTCTTCTTGTTGCCGTTCGGGCGGATTGCAGACATCTACGGCCGCAAGCGCGTCTTTGTAGCCGGCATGATCGCCTTTGCACTGGGATCGGTGCTAGTGGCCTCTTCGCCCATCACCATCTGGCTGCTCATCCACCGCGCGCTGCAAGGGCTTGGCGCGGGGATGATCTTTAGTACCGGCGTGGCCATCCTCACTTCAGCGTTTGCCGCCGGAGAACGAGGGCGCGTCCTGGGCATCAATGTCGCCGCCACCTATGCGGGCCTCTCCGTCGGGCCCTTTCTGGGCGGTCAACTCACCGCGAGCTGGGGTTGGCGCAGCATCTTCTGGTGCACGGCTCTGCTCGGCGGCGCTATCATCGCCTTGACCTGTTGGCAGCTCCGGGGCGAGTGGGCAGAAGCCAGGGGAGAGCGTTTTGATCTGGTCGGCTCGCTCGTCTATGGCGTCTCGCTGGTGGCGCTCATGTACGGCTTCAGCCGGCTGCCCGTCGCGCCAGGCGGGGTGCTGGCAGCGGGCGGGCTCCTTGGCCTGGCCCTCTTTGTCTGGTGGGAGAGCCGAAGCAACAGCCCAGTGCTGCATGTCGGCCTTTTCTGGCAAAATCCTGCCTTTGCCTTTTCCAACCTGGCAGCGCTCATCAGCTATACTACCACCTCGGCAGTCGGCCTGCTCCTCAGCCTATACTTGCAGAATGTGCGGGCGATGAGCGCGCAAAGCGCAGGAGTTGTGCTCGTGTCCCAGCCAGCCATCCAGGCCGCTTTGTCTCCCCTAGCGGGGCGGCTATCGGATCAGATAGAGCCACGCCGCGTGGCCTCGCTGGGCATGGCGTTGACGAGCCTCGGCCTGATCATTTTCGTGTTCATTTCAGCGACGACGCTGCTATGGATCGTCATCACCGGTCTGATGCTTCTCGGCCTTGGCTTTGCGCTCTTTTCGTCGCCAAACGTGAATGCGGTCATGAGCTGCGTGGACAGGAGACGCTATGGCGTCGCCTCGGCCACGCTGGCCACGATGCGGGTGATCGGGCAGATGCTGAGCACGGGCGCGGCGACGCTGGTGTTTGCTGTCGTCATGGGGCGCGTGCAGATCACACCCGAGAGCTCACCGCTTCTGGTACGCAGCATCAAGGTGGTCTTTGCGATCTTCGCCGCGCTCTGCCTTGTCGGCATCCGGGCCTCGCTGGCGCGCGGCAACGTGCTATCCCCGGCAGAGCCACAGGCGGAGGTGGGTAAGCAGTGACCGCTCCGCTCGACTCACGTCAGGCAGCTTAGGGAGGATCCGCCATCTTGCCCCTTTGGCGCGGGGATGCTATAATGTGCGGGAGTTCATGCTGAAGGAGACAGAGATGAAGCTCAAGCTTACGACCGCGCTGGTCGTTCTCGCCTGCCTGCTGCTCGTGGGTTGCAGCAGCTCGCCCACAGCCACACCGACAACAGCACCGATCTCCGTGCCGGGAATCAATCAACCCGCTAGCGCTACCAGCACGCCACAGGCGGCACCCGCTGCGACCAAGGAGCCGTATCCAGCGCCCGGGGAGGGAGTAACGATTACCCCAGAAGCCTATCCAGCGCCCGCCGACGCGGCAACGCTGCTCACCCAGCGCTGCGCCGATTGCCACAACCTCGACCGCGTCAAGACAGCGAAAAAGAGCGAAGAGGCATGGCGCACCACTGTGGAGCGCATGATCCAGCAAGGCGCGAGACTCTCCCCGGAAGAGAAAGAGGCGGTCATCAAGTATCTGGCCGAGAACTTCAGGTAAGCGCTGGCGACACCGAGCAGATAGAAAGCGAGAGGTACTGACACGCATGGCAGAGTTTCCATATCGTCAGATTCACCTGGATTTCCATACATCTCCGTTCATCAATGGAGTGGGTCTCGAGTTCAACGCAGATGAGTTTATCGCCACGCTGAAGAACGCGCGGGTGAACTCCGTCACCCTCTTTGCGCGTGATCATCACGGCATGGCGTACTATCCCACGCAAGTCGGCGTGTTTCACCCGGAGCTGCAGCGCGACTTGCTGGGCGAGCAGATCAAGGCGTGCCATGAGGCTGGCATCCGCGCGCCCATCTATGTCAGCGTCGGCTGGGACGAATATGCAGCCGCCACGCATATGGAATGGCGTCAGGTGGACCCACGCACGGGGCGCTTTGTCGGGCCGTCGCCGCTGGAGCCGGGTTGGCGCTGGCTCTGTCTGAACACCGAGTATCGGCACTATGTCTTAGCGCAGGTGCGCGAGCTATGCCGTATGTACCCGATTGATGGCTTTTTCTTTGATATCGTCATGCAGGTGGAGCCGGGCTGTGTCTGCAACAACTGCATCCGTGACATGCAGGAGATGCACCTGGATCCCGGCAACCCGCAGCACCTGCGTTACTTTGCGACGTATTCCGCGCGGCACTTTATGCGGCTCGCCAAATATGCCGTCACAGACGCGAACAAAGACGCCACGATCTTTTTCAATAGTCGGCTGCGCATCAGCGATGTGCCAGAGGAGGGCTTGCCCGGAGAGGCAGAGTATTACACGCATTGGGAGATCGAGTCGCTGCCATCGGGCGTGTGGGGATACAATCACTATCCGCTTTTCGCGCGATATCTGCAAACCAAAGGGAAGCCCATGATCGGCCAGAAGATC
>JAIOAV010000053.1:14183-27146 GCA_019873665.1 Chloroflexota bacterium | reverse complement strand
TCTAGTGGTGGCGCTGGAAAGCGCCAAAGCGATTCTGTCAGAGGCGGCCGTATTGGACCGGCTCTTTGCGGCGCATGGCACGCTGGGCATTCGCCTGGCGGAACAGGGGCGGTTGGAAGAGGCGCTGGCCCACCTAGATCTGGCATTGCAGTTGCGCCAGGACCACCCGGTTGTGCAGAAAGCACGCGACATGGCGCGCAACTATCTCGACGGCAATGCTTCCTTTTTTCAGGGCGATCTCGATGAGGCGGTCGTCGCTTTGGAGGAGCTGTATACTGCCGATCCCAACTATCAGGATGTGCGAGTGCTTCTCTTTGAGGCGCACTATCTGCGCGGCCTCTCTTTTCAAGAGGCGGGGCGGTTGGAAGAAGCACGCGCTGAATATGAAGAGGCGGTCGTACTCAATCCCGGACATGCGCTGGCACAGGCGCACTTGCAAGAAGTTGTGTGGCTTCTGACGCCGCCCACACCGACACCTACGCCCACGCCCGCCAAGAAGATTGTCGTAGATGTATCGGAACAGCGGTTGCGCGCCTACGAGAACGAGATGTTGGTCTGGGACTTTATCTGCTCCACAGGCAAGCCGGGCAACAACACCAAACGCGGCACCTTTTCCGTGCTTGACAAGATTCCTAATGCTTGGGGCGGCACGTGGAGTATCTGGATGCCATACTGGATGGGCATCTACTGGGCAGGCCCGATGGAAAATGGCATTCATGCCCTGCCCATCAACCCGGATGGCAGCACGCTCTGGGCCGGTTATCTGGGCACGCCCATCTCCTTTGGCTGTATCGTGTTGGATACCTGGGCAGCCAAGCTGCTTTATGACTGGGCGGAGATCGGCATCCCGGTGATCGTCAAGGATTAGCCCATACGGCCTAGCCGACAGCCCTGTACTTCTACCCCGGACGGCCAGAGATGGTATCTGACCGTCTTTTTCTCTTTTGCAGCAGATGGCGGGGCGCTTTTCCTTCTTGCCTGAAGTGTGCTAAAATGGCCGTGTCGTTCCGCCCCAATCTTGAATGAAAGGGAACGCAGATGGACCTGACGGAAGTCATGGAGCGCTTGCAGTGGCTGGAAGAAGAGCGGCGCAAAGATAAGGCCCGGCTGGAGTCGTTGGATGCGGCTATGGAGCGCCAGAGCGCCGAACTCGCCGCGCAAAGGCAGCAGTTACAGGAATGGGAACGCCTTCGCTCCGAGCTGACCGACCAGGTGGGCAAGATTGATGACATGAATCGGGCGCAGCTTCGCTGGCGAGAGGAGTTCCTCGCGCAATGGGAGCGCGAGCAAGCTGCTGTGCGAAATGAGCGGGAGAGCCTTGCTGCGGAGCAGAAGCGCGCACGCGAGACTCAGCAAGAGCTGGCCGCCGATTCTCATCGCCAATGGCAGGATGTGCAGGCGCGCTTGGCATGGCTGCACGAAACCGTGAGTGCGCTGGAAAAGGCACAAGTGAAAGCGACTGACGGCCAAGCGGCGCTGCATCATCGTCTGGAGCCGCTTGAGGCGCGCTTGGTGGCGCTGGCAGAGCAGATGGAGAAGTTGGCGCAGCGTCGTGACGTGGTGCGCAGCAGTGTGGCCACATTGCTGCGCCGCGTGGAGCCGCTGGAAAAGCAGGTTGCAGAGCAAGCGGATCGGCTCCAAATCCTATCTGAGGAGCGAGAGACATCGTCTCGGCTGGCGGCCGAGTACCGCGAGCGATTGGAGAATCTAATCCTCGCTGAGAGCGCCCTGGCGAAAAGAGTGGACCTGCTCTTGAGTCGCGAGGACGAGACGGCGCAACGGCTTGCATTCCATGAAGACCAGCTCGAGGTATTGAACAAGAAGGACAAGCCGCTGGACGAGCGGCTGGCGTCCCTCACGTCGCGGCTCGATGATTTTCTGGCGCACTTGAGCGAGCAGCGCACGATGCTGGACGCTCTGCGCCAAGACCTGCAGGGCCTGCAGGAGAAACATGAGGCGCTCGCGGGCGCGCATGAGCAGTGGGCGTACCGCCTCAGCGAGCAACATCGCGACGTAGAGGCGTTGAAACGATCGGCGCAACAGACGGAGGAGCGCAGCCAACTTTTCGATGCGCGGCTGGGCGAGGCGACCGGCGAGCTAACGCGTCAGCAGGAGCAGGTCACGGAGCTGCAACGCCTGCAAAAAGAGCTGGCGGAACGCCTGACGCTTGCCGCGCAGCGCAGCGAGGCGCAAAACGTCGCCTTGCAGCTTCAAGAGCGCGCGCTGACGGAGGCGCGCCAATGGGCTGAAGAGCAGATCAAGCCGCTGCAACTGGCGGCGGATCAGCAACTTGCGCTGGTTGCACAGCTCACCAAGCTAGCGCAGGATCAAGCTGCCCTGGAGGCGCGGCTGGGGAGTGCACAGCAATCGCTTGGCCTCCTGGATCAGGCGCAGCAGGACCTGCGCAAGCAGACCACGCTGTTGCACGAAGGACTGGCGCCGGTGCTCAAGGAATTGTCGAGCCTTGGGGAGCGTTTGCAGACGCTGTCCGCGGCCATGGGTGCGGATCGCGACAGCATCGCCGTCCTGCAGCAGCACCTGGCGTGGCTGACTAAGGAAGTGAGCCAGATCACCGAGTCCGAGCGCATTACGGGCGCGGACTTGCAAAGGATAACGGCAGAGATATCGGCCCTGCGCGCGCACCACGAGGACCATGCGCGTCTTCTCGCCGCGCAGGCGGATCAACTTGAGCTGTTGTCGGCGGCGCGGGCGCCGGTGCTGGCCGACATCGCGCGCCTCCAGGAGCATCAAGTGCAGCTAACCAAGACGATCGAGGCACAGATATCTTTCCTGGAGCGATGGCAGCAGCAGTTCCAGGAGCGCGTGTCCTTGTTGCAGGCGGACGCGGTGGCACTGCGCAAGGAACAGCAAAGCGTGGCAGAGCAGTTGCGCATCGAACAACAGCGGCATCGTCAGCGACTTGATGAGTGGGCCGCCGTCGTCGAGCAGTGGCAGAAGGACTTGCAAGGGTGGATGGCGCAGCTCAAGCTCTATGGCGAACAGAACGCGCAGACGAAAAAGACGCTGCTCACGTTACAAGAGACGGAGAAGCGATTGCGCCAGGAGCACGACGAGATGAAGGAGCTGTCCCGCCTGAATGACGAACGTCGCCAGAAAGAGCTGCGCACTTGGAAGGGAGAAAGCGACAAACAGTGGGCGAACTTCCTGAGCGAGGCTGAGTTTCGCCGGAATGAACAGCACAAGCTCGACACGCAACTGGCTGAGCGCCTGCAGGCGCTGGAAGCTTGGCGCAAGGCGTGCGAGGCTGAGCTCAAGACGCTGGACGCCCGCTTGATCGCCAACGGCCAGGAGCGGGATCGGCAGATACGCGACCTCTGGGCCACCTCGGCTGAGTGGGCCAAACGCCAGATGGCGGAGCTGCAAAAGGAGCTTGAGGAGATGGAGGCGCGTACCAAGAAAGGAGATGAGCGTTGAGGGTCGTCGGCACCGCAGGCCATGTTGACCACGGCAAGTCAAGCCTCGTGCGCGCCCTGACCGGCATTGATCCGGACCGACTGCGCGAGGAAAAAGAGCGAGAGATGACGATAGACCTCGGCTTTGCCTGGATGGACCTTCCCAGCGGCCAGACGGTCAGCATCGTTGACGTCCCCGGGCACGAGGACTTTATCAAGAACATGCTGGCCGGCGTAGGTGGGATTGATGTCGCGCTCTTTGTCGTGGCGGCGGATGAAGGTGTGATGCCGCAGACTCGCGAGCATCTGGCTATCCTCGACCTTCTGGACGTGGAAAATGGCGTTATCGCCTTGACCAAGCAGGACCTGATTGAGGATCAGGAGTGGCTGGAACTCGTGGAGGAGGAACTACGGGAGCAACTGGCTGGGACAACGCTCCAGCATGCGCCCATTGTGCCCGTCTCGGCACGCACCGGCTATGGCCTCCAGGCGTTGCGCGAGGAGCTGGACCGCGTCGTGGCGGCATCCCCGCCGGCGCGCGACATCAACCGGCCGCGTCTCTCCATCGATCGGGTGTTCAGCATCGCCGGCTTTGGCACGGTCGTTACCGGCACGCTCATGGATGGCAAGTTTCACGTCGGCGATGAGGTGGAGATCCTGCCAGATCGGCTCCGCTCGCGGATTCGGGGCTTGCAGACGCACAAGGCCAAGGTGGAGGAAGCGGTTCCTGGTAGCCGCGTCGCCATTAACCTGGCGGGCTTGAGCACTGATGCGCTGAAACGCGGTGACGTGGTGGCTACGCCTGGCTGGCTGCGGCCCACGCAACTTGTGGATGTCTCATTGCGTCTGCTGAAGAGCGCGCCACGACCCCTGGAGCACGACACGGAGGTGGACTTTTACGTGGGGGCAGCGGTGGTGCAAGCGCGCGTGCGTGTCCTGGGGCGAGAGGCATTGGATCCCGGCGAGATCGGTTGGGCGCAACTGGTGTTGAGCCAACCGCTGGCAGTGGTCAAGGGAGATCGTTACATCCTCCGCTTTGCGAACGCGACGATCGGCGGCGGCGTGGTGGTGGACCCACATCCGGCGCGGCGGCATCGTCGTTTTCGCCCGGAGGTGATCGCCCGCTTGGAGACGCTGGCGCGAGGCACGCCCGAAGAGATCGTGCTAGAGACCCTGACGCGGGAGCAGCCGCAGGAGGCGGAGGCACTGCTCCATGCGAGCGCGCTGCAGCGCGAGATCGCCGAGACAGCACTCGCGTCGCTGTTGCAGAGCGGGCAGGTGCTTGCTCTGGCGGCATCAGGCCTAGAAGCGAAGGCCGTCATCGCGGCCAACAAGGTGCTCCTGACGCTGGCGGGTTGGAACGCGTTGGTGGAAAAGATATCCGGGCTGCTGGGTGATTATCATCGGGCTTATCCGTTGCGCGGCGGTATGCCGCGTGGCGAATTGAGGAGCCGCCTAAATCTGGCCATCCGCGTCTTTAACGACCTCGTCGCGCACGCCATCGCCGCGGGTAGGCTGGCAGAAACGCCCAATGGCGATCTCAAGCTGCCGGAGCATGAAATCCGCTTTACGCCGGCACAGCAGGCGCGTGTGAATGCGTTGCTGCAGAGCTTTGCGGCATCTCCCTACGCGCCCCCTTCGGTGGCGGCCAGCGAGGAGCAGGTGGGTCCGGGTGTGCTGGCGGCGCTGCTGGAGCGCGGCGATCTGGTGAAGGTCAGCAGCGAGGTGCTTTTCGCCGGCGAGACGTATAAGGAGATGGTGGCTCGTATCACCGACCATCTGCGCCGCGATGGGAAGGTAACTGTGGCACAGGTGCGCGATCTGTTCAACACCAGCCGCAAGTACGCGCTGGGATTGCTGGAATACCTAGACGACCAGCAGATCACCCGGCGTATCGGCGACGAACGGGTGTTGAGGAGCGGGTGAGGTGACGCTGAACCTGACCAAGCTGGGCGGCCCTCTGGACCAGATGGGCAGGGAGCTGGCGCAGCGTGAGGCTACCTCTCGTCAGCTCCTTGCTCTGGCGCTGCAGTGGCTTGACGCGTATTCCGCCGATGTGGTCTCGCTGCGCGCGCGGGCGGAAATGGCGCGCGACACCATGGGATGGCGTGGCGCTATCCCCACGGATGAACCCTTGCAGCCCGCGCATCCGCTGCCACCGCACCCGCCGCGACTGGGGTTGGTTGCGGCGGATGGCTCGCAGATCGAGCCGGATCGCCATGGCGCTGCCCTCTACGCGCTGATCAACATCGGCAGCATCGTCATGGAGCTGGGTACCGGCAAAACGCCGCAGGCGGATAGCCAGCCGATCCTCTACTATACGGAAGATGACCTTTACGAGGACAAGCGCCTCCTGCAAGGCAACCTCCTCGATACGCGCCGCGACATCGGTGAGCTGGAAAAGCTGGCTGACCTGGCCGCAAAGGTGGCCACACGCCCGGTGGTGACGCTGACCGATGGAACCTTGCTGCTCTGGGTGTTGGACGAAAGCCCCGCTGCCCGCCGCAAGGCGCGTCTGGACCGCTATCTGGCTTGCCTAGACCACCTGAAGCGTGAGGGAGCAGCGGTCGCGGCCTTTACCAGCCGGCCACGGTATGCGGATGTGGTCAACCTCCTCCACCTCGCCTCGCTGGGCGAGGGCTTCAGCAGCCAGCAATTGGAGGAGAACCCTCAGGAAGGGCTGACCGACCGTGCGCTGTTTATGTTCCTGCCCCCTGGCGAACGCTCCGCGCTATTTGTCAGCGGGACGCCGGTGAATGCCGAGTATCGCCGTCACGACCCCGACCATGAGATCCTCTTCTTTTATATGAATGTGGGCGAAGAAGGATACAACGAGATCGCCCGCGTCGAGGTGCCGCGCTGGGTGACGACGCGGCGCCCGGCAGGCTGGTCGCCTGCCGATTGGCCTGGCGACTACCGTCTGCTCGATCTGATCCAGGCGGCGATCTACGCGCAGTGCCGCCCGACAGATGGGTATCCGTATGTGCTAGCGAGAGCGCATGAGCTGGCGCTGGTCAGCGTCGAGGAGCAACGTGATCTGGAGAGGCGCGTGATCGCCGCCATGGCGCAGCATGGGATCTGGGTGCGGCGTTCGGAGAAGGCCCGGCTCAAGGAACTTACCGGCAGCAGCAGGAAACGACACACCCTGTAACGTAAGGAGCGGTGGACGATGATCTCCAGCAAACTCACCGTGGGCAGGGTCTTGCGGTGCAGCACAACCGGCTTTGTCGTCGGTTGCCAGACCCTGCTCCCCGAGATGCCCACTTTTGGTGCATTTGTCAAGGTGGCTGTGCAGAACACCGAAGTCTATGGCTTGATCTACAACGTGTCTATCCAGGATGACCCGCTGGTGCGACAGATTCTCAGCGCGCCCGGCGTCCCGGAAGAGATGATCTTGGATCAGCGCCATAATCGCCAGATGCCGATCGAGGTAAGCGTGCTGGTGGTCGGCTTTCGGGCCGGGGACCGAGTGTATCACTATCTCCCGCCACAACCGCCTCCGGCGCTGGACGAGATCTATCTCTGCGACGAAGCGGAGATCGTCGCGTTCACCAGCAGCCTTGACTATCTGCGCACTATCCTGGGGACCAAGAGCGATGTGCCCGCTGATGAGCTGCTGGCGGCCAGCCTGCGCCAGGCGAGCGTCTGTCGCGGCCACGGCACGCCGGATCGTGCCTTTCTGGTGCAGGCGGGCCGCGAGCTGGTGCGCTTGCTGAACGACGATCCTGTGCGGCTGGATGGCATCTTGCGGAGGTTACGCTCATGAGCGACGAGCTCGACGCCTTTTTCGGCCCGCGCCGGTCCGCTGTAGTGCCCGAACCTCCGGCACGTCTGGGGATCGTGGTGGGCGGCTCTCTCTCCAAAGGTCTGGATGTCAAGCTCGACCGGACGACGATGATCGAGGGGGTAACGGTCGGGCGTTACGCCGTTGTGGAGGGGAGCAAGTATCGCTTTTTTGGCATGGTCACTGACGTGGCGCTGGATAACACCAATCCGGCGCTGGCCAAATCTCCGCCCGATGTCACAGACCCGTTCCTGGCGGAGGTCCATACGGGGACGAGTGTCTTTGGCCGGCTCAGCTTTTCGCCGATGTTGGTGTTGGAGCATGATGCCAAAGAGCCCAAGCCGGTCAAGTCGCTGCCTGGGCACTTTGCCGTGGTCTATAACGCGACAGAAGAGGATGTGAACCGCATCTTTGGCAGCGCCGGCGAACAAGGCAAGAAGTACTTTCACATCGGTGAGCCGCTGGATATGGAAGGAATCAAGATCCATGTTGATCTGGAGCGGTTTGTCGAGCGCTCCAGCGGCGTCTTTGGCAAGTCCGGCACGGGCAAGACTTTTCTCTGTCGCGAGCTGCTGGCTGGCGTGATCCAGCAAGATGCGGCCGTCAATCTGGTCTTTGACATGCATAATGAGTATGGCTGGCAGGGTACCGTCGAAGGCGGCCGTGGCGCTGGCGTCAAGGGGCTCAAGCAGCTTTTCCCGTCCAAGGTGGCGATCTTTACGCTGGATGACGAGTCGTCGCGGCGGCGCGGCGTTCGGCCCGATTTCGTCGTGGACATCAGCTATGACCAGATCGAGCCGGAAGACATCATCATGCTGGGCGGGCTGCTGAACCTGTCAGAGGCGCAGGTCGGCGCCATCTATGCGCTGGACAAGCGCTGGGGCAGGGAATGGTTCGCGCGCACCGTCAGCATGACCGCGGAGGATATGGAGGAGCTGAGCAAGCAGTACGGCCAGCACGAGGGAACGCTGGCGGCGCTGCGGCGCAATCTGAGCAAGCTACAGCGTTTCAGCTTTCTCAAGCCGCATGTGGACAGCCCCTCCGTGCAGCGCATCCTCGAATACCTGAACAAGGGAATGAGCGTCGTGCTGGAGTTCGGGCGCTATGGGAGCTCGCTGGAGGCGTATGTGCTGGTCGCGAACTATCTGACGCGGCGGTTGCACGAGATCTATGTGCGACGCAAGGAAGAGGCGCTGGGCGAGCGGGGCGCCGAGCCGCGCCCACTGGTCATCGTGATCGAGGAGGCGCACAAGTTCCTGGACCCGCAGGTGGCGCGGGAGACGATCTTTGGCACCATCGCCCGCGAGCTGCGCAAGTATAACGTTACGCTCCTCATCGTGGACCAACGGCCCAGTGGCATTGACGAAGAGGTGATGTCGCAGATCGGCACGCGCGTCACCTGCCTGCTGGATAACGAGCGTGACATCCAGGCGGTGCTGATGGGCGTGTCCGGCGCGGGTGAGCTGCGCCAGGTGCTGGCGCGGCTGGACACCAAGCAGCAGGCGCTCATCCTCGGCCACGCCGTGCGGATGCCGGTGGTGGTCAAGACGCGCCCGTACGACGCGGATTTTTACCGCGCCATGGGCTATGTGGATGGTAAAGAGTTGCAAACCAAACTCGATAGGAATCGCGAGCTCTTGCGGGGGAAGGATGACGATGGCTTCTAACGGGATCAGGCTCCTGCATCTGGCCGACATCCACATCGGCATGGAGAATTATGGGCAGATTGACCCGACGACTGGCGTGAACAGCCGCGTGATGGATTTTCTGCGCTGCTTTGACGAAGCGGTGGCATACGCGGTGCAAAACGAGGTGGACCTGACCATCATTGCCGGGGATGCCTACAAGACACGCGACCCGAACTCGACCTACCGGCGCGAGTTTGCCCGGCGCATCAAGCGGCTGACGGACGCAGAGATCCCGGTGGTGTTGCTGGTCGGCAACCATGATCTGCCCAGCGCGGCGCGGCGCGCCAGCAGCATCAGCATCTTTCATACGCTGCAGGTGCCGCGCGTCACGGTAGCAGACGGAGATGAGCTCTACCGCATCACCACCCGACGCGGCGTGCCGGTGCAGGTGGTCGCGATCCCGTATCCGCTGCGCAGCCGCCTGATGGCGCACGACGAATTCCATCACCTCAGCGTTGCCGAGCTGGACAACCGCCTGCAGGCACTGCTGACCGAAAACCTGCGCGCGCTGATCGCGCAACTGGACCCGGACGTTCCCGCGATCCTCACAGCGCATCTCAGCGTGTCGGAGGCCAAGCAGGGCTCGGAGAAGAATGTGATGATCGGCCGCGATGTGGTCATGCTCAAGAGCGTGGTGGCCGATCCCGCCTTTGACTATGTGGCGCTGGGTCATATCCACAAGTTCCAGGACCTGAACCGTGGCGTGCACCCACCGGTCGTCTATGCTGGCAGCATCGAACGCATTGATTTCGGCGAAGAGACGGAGGAGAAAGGATTCGTCATCGCGGACATCCGGCGTGGTGAGACCTCCTACCGCTTCATCCCGGTCTCGGCTCGCCGGTTCCTCACGATCCGCGTTGATGTGGATCAGCCAGACCCGACAGCGCAGATTCTGGAGGAGATCGCGCGCCATGATGTGCGGGGAGTGGTGGTGCGCGTGCTCATCCGCGTGGATGAGGAGCGCGCGCGGCTGATCCAGGACAAGGAGATCCGCCGCGCGCTGGCGGAGGCGCACTATATCTCGGCCATTCACAAGGAGGTCGAGCGCCGCATCCGCCAGCGGTTGGGCGGACAGTCGGCGGAAGAGATGACGCCACGCGAGCTGCTGCAGCGCTACTTCCAGGATCGCGGCCAGGAGCCAGAGCGAATTCAGCTTCTCCTGCGATACGCAGATCAGATTCTCAAGCCCGAAACATAGTGAAATCTAACGCTGCGGCTGGAAAGGGGGTTCGCGCATGAGCCACGAACACCACGATCGTGTGGTCGCCGGGGAACGAGTTACCGGCGGCGCGGCGGTCGTCAAGGCGCTACGCGCCGAAGGGGTGGACACGATCTTTGGCATCCCCGCGGCGCACATCATCTACATTTATGATGCGCTCCTGGACGAACCGGGCATCTGCCGTGTCCTGGCGCGGCACGAGCAGGGCGCGGCGTTCATGGCCGATGGCTATGCCCGTGCCACGGGCCGCCCGGGAGTTGTCCTCGTAACCGATGGCCCTGGCGTCACCAATACTGCCACAGCGGTGAGCGAGGCGTATGTGGATTCGACGCCCCTGCTCATCATCTCCAGCCAGACTGCGACGCCCTATATCGGCCAAGAGCGTGGCAATCTGCACGAGATGAAGGATCAATCTGGCATGATGCAGAGTATCGTTGGCGCGCAGTACAGCGTCCGGCGTGTGGCCGAGATCCCGCACGTTATCCATGCGGCCATGCGGCGCTTCCAGACGGAGCGTCCCCGCCCGGTGCATATCGAGATCCCCACCGACATCCTCTCCGCCACGGATGAGGTCGTTTTCGTGCCATCGGAGAGTTATCCGCGGCGGTCGGCTGACGAAACGGCGCTGGATCAGGCTGCCGACCTGCTCCGTGTGGCGCAGCGCCCGCTCATCTATGCAGGCGGGGGCGTGGTGGCCGCCGGCGCGGAGAAGGAGCTGCTGCGTCTGGCGCAGGTATTGGATGCGCCGGTGATGACGACGATCATGGGCAAGGGCGCAATCCCCGAGGATCATCCCCTCTCTCTGGGGCCTTCGCGGCGACTCCCGCCCGCCGGTCGGGCGCTGGTAGCCGAGTCAGATGCCGTGCTGGCGATCGGCACCAAGCTGGGGGCCATGGCGACCGAGAACTGGAAGCTCCCGCTGCCTGATAACCTGATCCACGTGGACATTGATCCGACGGTGATCGGCGTAAGCTATCCGACGCGGCTCGGCGTGGTGGGCAATGCCAAGGCGGTGTTGGATGGGCTTCTGGCACGACTGCTGGGAGTGCCGCCACACCCTTCGCGCGAGGAGCAGGTCGGCGAGGCGAACCGACAGCGACTCCGGCAGCTCTGGCGGCGCACGCCGCAGCACATGCGCATCTTGACGGCGCTGCGCAACGCGCTGGACCGCGACGCGATTGTGGCGTGGGACATGACGCTCGTCGGCTATGTCTCCACCGACCACTTTCCCGTCTATCAGTCGCGCAGCTACCTCTATCCGTGGACGTCGGGCACGCTGGGGTTTGGCCTGCCGGCGGCGATCGGGGCCAAGGTGGGGCGGCCTGAAGCGCAGGTCGTATCCGTCTCCGGGGATGGCGGGTTTCTTTTCACGGGTGAGGAGCTGGCTGCAGCGGTACAGCATCAGCTACCGGTAGTCAGCGTTGTCCTGAATGATCAGTGCTACAGCGCAGTCAAGCGGCTGCACGAGGCCGAGTTCCCGGGACGCGCGGCGGACGTCATGCTCTCGCGGGTGGATTATGTGAAACTCGCGGAGGCTTATGGCGCAGAGGCCAGACGGGTGTCGCCGGACGAGCTTGGGGCGGCGGTCAGCGAGGCGCTGCGACAGTCTGGCCCCGTCCTCATCGAGGTGCCGGTCTCACTAGAACCGGGGTGGTAGGTTTCCGGCGGTCGTTCAGTTGACAGCGTCGGCAATCTATGATAGAATCTAGCCCAGTTGGTTACCTCGTGTGCGTTCCCGGTTCGGTACGAGCCGTGGTGAGCGGTACACGCAGATAGCTGATTGGGCCGTTAGCTCAGGCTGGCAGAGCACCTGCCTTTTAAGCAGGGTGTCACTGGTTCGAATCCAGTACGGCTCATTAGGCCCGCCACCCTAGCTCAATCGGCAGAGCAGGCGCTTCGTAAGCGTCAGGTTTGGGGTTCAACTCCCCAGGGTGGCTCCTTCTGACCGGCGACGCCTCATCGCTCCCTGAGCGGTGGGGCGTTTTGCTTTCACGTCTAGCTGATTACGATGAGATTGTCAGCCAGTGATCATAGATCACCATGACGCGCTGATACAGCGCGTTGACTCAAGTGAATCCGCATCGTTGCGAGAAAGGAAGGAAGGCGATGTCCAAGAACATCGGCCTCTTGTTCGCGGGCTACCTGCTCGGTTCAATCCCTTTTGCCTATCTGATGACCAAACTCTTTGCCAAGCGCGACGTGCGGCGCGCGGGCGATGGGAATGTAGGCGCGCGCAATGCGCTCCGCGTCGGTGGCCCCATCGCGGGTTTGCTGACGGTGCTCCTGGATAGCGGCAAGGGTGCAGCGGCCTACTGGCTCAACGCGCGGTGGGCGGATAGCGACGCTGGCATGTACCTGACCGCGTTTGGCTTGATGCTCGGGCACGGCTTCCCGATCTGGCTCCGTGGGCGCGGCGGCAAAGGGCTGGCCGCCGCCGCCGGCTTTCTCTCGCAGCTATGGCCGCAAGCGTTCATCATTGCAGCAGGGATCGCGGTTCTGATCTGGGGGCTTACCGCCCATTGGGAGCTCTCGTTTGGCGTCGGCAGCGCAGCCTTTCTGCCGCTCACGATCTTGCAGGGAAATGATCTGCATGGTATGCTGCTCATCCTCCTGCTGCTGGGCATGGCGCTCCTGAAGAAACTGATCGACTTACCGTACGAGCAGGCATTGCAGCGAGCGCAGGAGAGCGCCACAACTTGGGGAGACGAGGCAGCGCGAGGGGAGATTCGGCATCGCTAGAAAACGCGCGCCTTTCTGAGCACTTGACAGGGCGGGAAAACTCTGCTATACTACCAACATAAGTGAATGCGGCCCGTTCGACACCTAGGTGTGGCTTGTCGAACGTGTCAAAAGGGCATC
>JAIOAV010000053.1:0-14173 GCA_019873665.1 Chloroflexota bacterium | reverse complement strand
CCTTGCTATCATATATGAAGGAGGTGATGCCCGTGGTAGATCATAGTAGTACCCTGGGCATCACCGGTGGTGTGGCCTAGGACGCACCGCTAAGGTGATGCCCTCCGAAAGCAAGAGCCCCTGCATAGCAGGGGCTCTTTGCTTTTACAGCTCGATCAGGCGATGGTCGCGCCCTGACTCGATCAGCTTGTGTGCCAACATCACAGCGCGGATCCCCTCCACCCCGGCGATCGGCGGCGGAGTATCGTTCTGCACGGCGTTCACGAACGCCTGCAGCTCGGCCTTGAGCGGCTCTACGCGGTGGACCTGATGTTTGATCATCTGCCCCTCACGCACGCCGCCGATGGCAACCAGGCGCTCCCAGTTGCCCGATGCCAGGTTGTTCTCATAGAAGTAGAGGTCTTGGCTGAGGTAGTTCACCAGGAACATCCCCCGCTCCCCGACGATGGCCAACTCCCTGATCTTGGTTGGGGTCAGCCAGTTGATGTCCAGCAGCGCGATGATGCCGTTGCGCAGGCGCAACACGCCGGATACCAGGTCTTCGTACTGGGCATGGATGCGGCGCTCGGTCTCGGCAAAGATGCTCTTGATCTGCGAACCGGTCAGGTACTCGATGATATTGAGGTCATGCGTCGCCAGATCAATGACTACACCCACATCCTCAACGCGGGGTGGGAAAGGGCCCATGCGGCTGACGTGGATCTGAAAGATGCGACCCAACTGCTCCTCATCCAGCCGCTTCTTCAATTCGAGGATGGCAGGGTTGAAGCGTTCGATGTGGCCGACGGTGAGCTTGATGCCGCACGCCGCGGCGAGCGCCACCATCTCCTCCCCTTCCTCCACGGTGGCAGCGATGGGCTTTTCTACCAACACATGGATGCCGGCCGCGATGGCATCCAATGCGACCTGGCGATGCAGGCGGGTGGGCACAACGATCGAGATCAGGTCGAGCCTTTCGCGGTCGAACATCTCACGATAGTCGGTATAGGCGTTCAGACGGTAGGTGCGAGCCACGCGCGCCGCGGTCTCCTCGTTGATGTCGGCTACCGCCACCAAGTTCACGTCATCCAGTTCCGAATACACGCGAACATGGTTGCGGCCCATGGAACCGACACCGACAACCCCCACGTTCACTGTCACGATGAATTCCTCCTTGGCTGGAAGGTGATACGCTAGAGATGGGGGCAGGTTTTATCGCTTGCGAACCAGTGCAGCGGCCGGGATCGCGTACTCCTCATGGCAGCTCTGGCAGATCATCTGCACCGATTCGGGCTGCTCCGCCACGGTTGTCAGGCGCTTGCCGCAGCGACAGATGAACCCGCGCACGGTCGCCGGATTTCCCACTACCAGAGCGTGGTCGGGCACATCGGCGGTAACCACCGAGCCAGCGCCGACCATGGCGAAGCGACCGATCACCACCCCTGGCAACACCACCGCGCCCGCGCCCAGCGAAGCGCCATACTGCACCAGCACATGCCCGACCTCCCAATCGGCTGGGCCTTTTAGTGCGCCATCTGGTGTGATGGCGCGCGGATATTTGTCGTTGGTGATGCACACGTGCGGCCCGACGAAAACGCCATCCTCAATGGTGGTGCCGTGATAGACGCAGGCGTAGTTCTGGATCTTGACCCTGGAGCCGATCTTGACATCGAAATCAATGTACACGCCCTTGCCGATGATGCACTCGTCGCCAATGGAGACGCCCTCTCGCACTTGGGCCTGATGCCAGATCGCGGTGCCCTCACCGATTTGTGCGTGAGGCGATACATCGGCGGTCTCGTGAATGCGTGGCATTTCAGGTCTCCTTGGCGGCGTAGATCAGGGCAATAGATAATGAGGTGGCAGTCTCAGCCGCGGCTGACCAGGATGACGCCGATGAGCACAACGAGCATGCCCACCCACCGCAGCGGCGGGATGCTCTCGTTCAGGAAGATGCGCGAGACGATCGGGATCACCAGATACATAGAGGCGAGCATCGGGTAAGCGTAACTCAGATCGAAGCGCGAGAGCACGATGAGCCAAAACATGGCGCTGAGCGCGTATGCGGCAAGGCCGATCCACACCAGGGGCTGTGTGAGCGCCGGCCCAAAGATCTGCATCGGCTTGGCGAAATCGAGGTTCTCAATGCGGCCCACCTGGTTCATTCCCGCCTTGAGTGCAACCTGCCCTACCACGCCGATGAGCATTGCCACAATGATCAGCCAAATTGAACGATCCATTTTCATGAATCCCTCAGCCTTCTTTCCCGTGATTCATCCCTGGCCGGAATGCGACTTGTTGTCTATTGTACGAGTTATACGCTGTAACGCAAATCCCCGCTCATGCGCCGCGCATCGAATCTAGCACAGCTTGATGAAAAGCTGATGAGAAATCCCGCGTATGAGGTGACGATTTGTTCATCGAGACAGCTGCAGCGAGCCTCTGCGCTGTCGCCGACACTGTCACATTCTTGGTGGGTCGAGCTGCCGGCACACAACTTGTGGGGTTTGCTGGAGGCCCGAAGCACAACCAGTAGTGGTCTTGAAACTCGCCCACTACGTATGTGACAATCACCCGTCGGCTTTGACAATTTCAGCCGGTTATGTTATAGTGATCGGCAACATGCTGGGAGAGCGGCGGCGAAGTGCATCTGCCCGCAAAGGGGCGTTGCCTGTCACAGTCGAGCGCCATCATTCAGCCTTGTCGGACAGAGGTACTGCGTCTCCTCCCTAGAACCTCTTCCGATCTGAGGCCCGAGATCGGGCCGAGTCGGTCGCGTCTATCTGTCATCCCCGTTTGAGCTCGAAGCTTGCGCACGCGATGCCGCGGATGCGAGCCGGCAGCACCAGGCCAAGAGGAAACGGTTCCCGATCATCTCTATTGCTGTGAGGAGGGAGTGTATGTGTAAGCGGATCTGCTCGTTGACACTGATCACTGCGCTGTTGTGGTCCTTGCTCGGCGGCTGCACACGCCCTACGCCGGAACCTGTGGTGAGCAAGCAGGGTGGCAAGTTGGTCATCGGCTTGTATCAGGAGCCAGCCACGCTCAACATCGCCCTTGCCACACAAACGGTGGTCTCCGAGGTGAACGAGTTCATGTTTGAGCCGCTGCTGGGCATCGGCCCGGACGGCATGTACTTTCCCAAGCTTGCCAAAGAGGTTCCCTCTGTGCAGAATGGGGGCATCTCGGCAGACGGCTTGACCGTCACCTACCATCTGAAAGATAACATCCGCTGGGCCGATGGTCAACCGTGCACCTGCGACGACTGGCGTTTTACCTGGGAGGTGCAGAAGAATCCGGAGAGCGGCGTGCGCAGTACCATCGGCTGGGGCGACATCGAAGAGGTGCAATGCCCGGACCCGCAGACCATCGTCTTCAAGTTCGCCCGCTACTATGCGGCACACCTGCAAACTATTGGCGGCTCCTGGCCATTCCCGCGCCACGCTACGGGCGATCCAGCCAAGATGCAGGAGTGGAAGTTCAACCGCGAGCCGCTTGGCAATGGCCCTTTCAAGTTCGTGGAGTGGGTTTCGGGCGATCACATCACGCTGGCGCGCAACGAGTATTACTGGCTCTGGTCAACGGAGGGCAAACCCTACCTTGATGAGATCATCCTCAGGATCATCCCTAGCCGCGAGGTGGGCAAGCAACTGATCAAGACGGGCGAGCTTGACGTGTTGTGGAACCTCACCGAAGCGGACTTTCCCGACATGAACATAGAGGGCGTTACGCTTAGCGCGGTGCCGGATACGCGCACGGAACGGCTTGTCTTGAACCTGCGCAACCCAGAGGTGGATGCGCCCTGCGCCGATGCTTTGCGCCAAGATGGGATGTGGCACTGGGCGCTGGGCGATGTCCGTGTGCGCCAGGCGATCCGGTACGGCATTGACAAGCGGCAGATCAACGACAAGCTGCTCTATGGCAAGGCTACGCTCGGCACTGCTGAACTAAACGCCGGCTGGGCCAAAGCGGATATCCCGGTGAGCGAGTATAACCCGGACAAGGCGCGGCAGCTGCTGGACGAGGCCGGCTGGAAGGTGGGCAGCGATGGCATCCGTGTCTGCGATGGCTGCCAGTATGCCGAAAACGGGCGCAAGCTTCGCCTCAAGATCCAGACGACATCCGGAGACAAGTTGCGTGAGCAGGTCGAGCTGGTGTTGGTGGAGATGATGAAGGAGATTGGCGTTGAGCTTTACATCGAAAACGTGCCTTCCGCTGAGCTCTTTGCCACCTTTGCCACAGGCGGATTCCGCGCTCACGGGCGCTTTGACATCGTCATGTACACCAGCAGCTACGGCCCTGATCCGCAGGGCCAGATGGAGAACTACTATGCTTCATGGAACATCCCTTGCGCAGAAAACAAGGGGCGCGGCTATAACTTTCACCGTTGGATCAACGACGAGGTGGACGGGCTGATCAAGCTAGCCGGCAGTAATCCTGACCTGGAAGTGCGCCGCGATGCTTACCGGCGGATCTCCGAGGCCATAGATCGTGAGATTCCTGCGATCTATCTCTATGACCGGATGCTCATGAACGCCCATCGCAATGCGCTGCAGGGATGGGTGGACAATAGCTGGCAGAGCATGGGGTGGAACAGCGCCGAGTGGTGGTTACAGAAGTAGCGTCTTACGGTTTTCGGGTGAGCCGGCGTGGATGGGCCTTCCTGCCGGCTCGCTGTCATATGCCAGGGCAGAGGGGAGCGCCATGATCCGCTATCTGCTGCGTCGCATGTTGCAGGCGATCCCGCTGCTCCTTCTTGTCAGCATCGCGGTTTTCCTACTCATCGAGATCAGCCCGGCGGATCCGCTGACGTTATATGAGGATAATCCGGACGTAACGCCAGAGGATATACTCCGACTTCGTGCCAAATTGGGGTTGGATGAGCCGGTGTTCGTCCGCTATGGCAAGTGGCTATGGAATGTGTTGCGCGGCGACTGGGGCACCTCACATGTGACCTGGCGGCCAGCGTTGCAGGAGATTGCCGAGCTGCTGCCGAACACGCTCTATCTGATGGGAGCGTCTTTCGTCGCCACGCTTCTGTTAGCGGTTCCATTGGGTATCCTCTCGGCGGTGCGGCAGTATTCGCTGTTGGATCATGCGGTTACCACCTTTGCGTTGATGTGGCGTTCGATCCCGATCTTCTGGTTCGGCCTCATCCTCATCATCATCTTTCACGTCACGGTGCGCAATCCTTTCAGCGGCGCGCCTCTTTTGCCCGGTGGTGGCATGTACGATGTGCGTCTGCGTGGCACGCCCGGATACGCTCCTATCCCGGACTATGCGCGGCATTTGATCCTCCCACTCACGATGCTCACCCTTTTCAGCACCGCCCGCTACGTCCGGTTCATGCGTTCCAGCATGTTGGAGACGATTCACCAGGATTACATCCGGACGGCACAGGCTAAAGGGCTGCCACAATGCCTGGTTCTCTATCGCCATGCCCTCAAGAATGCCGCCATCCCGCTCGTTACCATCATGGCGCTGGACCTGCCCACTCTGTTCAGTGGAGCGCTCTATACGGAGACGCTCTTTTCCTGGCCGGGGATGGGACGGCTCTTTCTCCGCTCTGCCGAGCGCGGCGACTATGCGGTGCTGATGGCGCTTATCATGTTCAACGCCGTGTTGATCGTCATCTTTCAGCTTGTTGCAGATGTGATATATGCTTATCTTGATCCGCGTATCCGTTTTACGTAAGGTGTGAGATCGTGCAGAGTCGTGGTCTGCGCGACAATCAACCGGGACGGTCGGCCTCTGCGGGGGTGGCGTGGCGCTCACAGGGGATGGCGCGACTCGTCTGGTGGCGGTTTGTCCGCCACAGACCGGCGCTTGTCAGCCTGATCTTGATCGGGTTGCTGCTGTTGGCGGCGTTCCTCGCTCCGGTGCTATCGCCATATGACCCCAACAAGCTGGACCTGGATAACCAGTTGGCGCTGCCTTCCTGGCAGCATCCGATGGGAACCGATGGTTTGGGCCGCGACCTGTTGACGCGCGTGCTGTACGGCGGACGCATCTCGCTGACAATTGGCATCATGGCGATGGCGGTAGCCACGATGGTAGGCATCGCCGTGGGGGCGCTGGCCGGATTCTACGGCGGGTGGGTAGATGGCGTTCTCATGCGTCTCACTGACATGTTCTTGGCGTTCCCCGGGCTCTTGATTCTGATCGCGCTCAGCCTGGCGCTGCGAGAGCTGCCTATCCCCGCGCTGCGCGGCACTGCCTTTGCCAGCGTCGCTGCAATCGTGGCCGTTATCGCCTTGCTGGCGTGGATGACTGTTGCCAAGCTCGTGCGGGCAACCTTTCTTTCGCTCAAGCAAAAGGAGTTCGTCGAAGCGGCGCGCGCCGCTGGCGTGACCAATGGGCGCATCATCTGGCGTCATCTCCTGCCGAACGCCATCAGCCCGGTGATCGTGGATGCCACTTTTCGCACTGCTACCGCTATCATCACCGAGTCTGGCCTCAGCTATCTTGGCTTTGGCGTGCAGCCTCCGACGCCTACGTGGGGCAACATGCTACAGAATGCCCAGGATCAGATGACCCGCCTTGGCACGAATGGCCCTTGGACAGCGATCTTTCCGGGACTGATGATTTTCATCACGGTGCTGGCGATCAACTTTATTGGGGATGGTTTGCGCGATGCGTTAGACCCCTACACTAGATGAGCCGCAACCAGTGCGCATGTGCCGTGTTTACTGTATTGCAGAGTGAATTCGTGGCAACAAGCCCGCTAATCGGATATTCCTCTGGCCGGGTCTGTGGTAGACGCGGCCCCATGGATCTACGAGGAGATTAATGTATGGACAAGCCATGGCTCCAGCACTATGAGGCCGCCGTGCCTGCGCATATTGACTATCCACGGCGTACGCTGCATGAGAACTTGCGGCTGGCGGCGCGTCAGCGTCCCGACGGGACGGCCATCATCTTCATGAACCGCAAGATGACGTTTGCGCAGCTTGATGCGCTGACGGACCGGTTCGCTGCGGCCCTGTTGCAGCTCGGCGTCAAGAAGGGGGATCGGGTTGCTCTGTATCTCGCCAACTCGCCGCAGTATGTCATCGGCTACTATGGCGCGCTCAAAGCCGGGGCGATCGTTGTGCCGTGTAACCCGCTCTATGTGGCGCGCGAGATCCAGCACCAACTCGATGATGCTGGCGCGGAGACGGTGCTGGTGATGAGCAGTTATTACCGGACACTGCAAAGCGTGCGCGCTAAAACCCCGCTCAAGCGCGTCATCGTCACTAACATCAAGGAGTATTTCCCGCCGCTTCTTAAGGTGCTGTTCACTATCGCCAAGGAGAAAAAGGACGGCCATCGCGTGCATCTTGCCGGCGAAGTGGAGACGTACTGGCTGCAAGACCTACTCACCAGCGCGCCAGCCAAGCCACCCGATGTGGCGGTATCCCCGGATGACATCGCGTGTCTGCTATACACCGGTGGCACCACGGGCGTACCCAAGGGAGCCATGCTGACCCACGTCAATCTAGTTACGAATGCGGTTCAATGTCGCGCCTGGATTCACGATATCAAGCCTGGCGATGTCGTGCTTACCTCTCTGCCCCTCTTTCACAGCTATGGCATGACCACCTGCATGAATCAAAGCATCTATTCGCAGACCGCCATGTTGCTGATCCCCAACCCGCGCGATATCAAAGATGTGCTCAAAAACATCGTGCGACATCGCCCCAGTCTCTATCCGGGCGTCCCGACCATGTATATCGCCATCAATAACTATCCGGGTATCGAAAAGTATGACCTCAGCTCGATCCGCGCCTGTATCAGCGGGGCGGCGGGCTTGCCCGTAGAGGTACAGCGTCGCTTTGTAGAGCTGACCGGCGCACGTCTCGTGGAGGGATATGGACTGACTGAGGCATCTCCCGTCACGCACGCAAATCCACTCTATGGGGAGAATCGGATTGGCACGATCGGGCTGCCTTGGCCCGATACTGAGGTGCGTATCGTGGACGTAGAGAGTGGCGAGCGCGATATGCCGGTGGGCGAGCCAGGCGAGATGATCATCCGTGGACCGCAGGTGATGAAGGGATACTGGAACATGCCGGATGAGACGGCGGCGACGTTGCGAAACGACTGGCTCTATACCGGCGATATCGCTACTATGGACGCAGATGGCTATTTTCGCATCGTTGATCGGCGGAAAGACATGATCATCGCTGGCGGCTTTAATATCTACCCGCGCGAAATCGAAGAGATCCTCTACGAGCATCCCAAGATCAAAGAGGTTGTGGCGGCAGGTGTGCCGGACGCGTATCGGGGAGAGACTGTCAAGGTGTACTGCGTGCTGAAGGAGGGCGAGACGGCTACCGAGGAGGAGATCATCGCCTTCTGCCGGGAGAATCTGGCCAAGTATAAAGTGCCGCGCCGCGTCGAGTTTCGCCAGGAGCTGCCCAAGAGCATGGTGGGCAAAGTCTTGCGCCGTCTCCTTGTGGAAGAAGAGATCGCCAGGCAGGGCAAACAGAGCTAGATGTCAAGAAAGGGCGCGCCGCGAGGGATTGCGGCGCGCCCTTTCTTTCATGCAGGACGCATCATTCGCGCCACACAAATAACCCTTGATCGGTGCCGGCGTAAAGGGCCTGGCTGAGGGGATGCAACGCCAGCACCGATACGCGCCTGCCCTCCAGTCCCGGCCCGAGAGCGGTCCAGGTCTGCCCCAGGTCGTTGCTGCGCCAGATGCTGCCATCAGCGGCGGCACTATAGACCCGCTGCGGCACCGTAGGGTCTTGCACGACGAGCCGCAGCTCGAGTGCTGGCTGATGCGCGGAGGGGATAACGCTCTGTCGAATCACCACATCGGGCGCTGCTGCGGCAGCGCCCACGCGCGCTTCTCGCTCTGGCCCGATCGCTATCAGTCGCGCCTCGTTGGCGGTAACGAGGCTGAGGTCAGAAAGCGGCCCCAGGAATAGCCGCCAGGCAGGTCTGCTCTCGCTGTCATAGTTCCCCTGCCAGGTGCCGTTTTCCGCCAGCGCATAGATGTCGTGCCGGCCGGCGCGCGTGTCCACAATCACTTTAACCACCTCGCGGAAGGGCGAGTCTGTGGGTTGCCAGCCTGTCTCCCAGTTGTGGGTGAGATAGATGCCCGCGCCCCACGTTCCCACATAGAGGTCTTTGGGATGGTCGGCATCAACGGCCAGAGAGCGAATGGCGACGAATGGCAGGCCGGCGCTGATGTCGCGCCACGTGGTGCCGCCATCGGCGCTCTGGTACACGCGCCCCTGTAGTGTGGCAGCATACAGCACGTTGGGCTCTTTAGGACTGATCTCGACAGCGGTCACCCAGGTGCTGGGCAGACCTTCCAGAAGCTGCCATTGCTGGCCCCCGTCGCTGCTGCGATAGAGACCGGCGCCACCAACGCTGGCGTAGATCACATTAGCAGCGCGTGAATCGAGCTGCAGAGCATGGATAGCAGCCTGTCGCTCGGCGTCCACTTGCCCGGCCAACTCCCAGCGGTCACCCTGAGTGCGGCTACGATAGACGCGACGCCCGATAGTGGCATAGGCGGTCTCCGCCTTGACCGGGTTGTACGCCACGTTCTGCAACGCCATCTGTGGAATCCCCTCAGCATTGTGCCACGTCTGTCGCCCGTCACTGCTTTTGTAGATCCCGAGCGTGGTGCCGACCAGCACAAGCGCGGCGTTCTGCGGCCGGATCGTCAGGCAGCACGCTTTCGCTTTGTCCAGATAGTTGTCGTTGAACTCCCAATGTTGTCCTTGATCCCGGCTACGGTAGACGCGGCCGTCGCCGATGGCGTACAGGGTTTGCCCATCCCCTGGCGCCACGACCACCTGCTCCAGAGACGGGGCTACTTGCACTGGCGCGAACCAGGTCGCGCCCCGGTCAGAGCTGACATGAAGTATCCCGGCGCGCGTGCCGACATAGATGAGGAAAGGGTTTTGTAGGCTGATGGTCAGACAGGTGATGTCTGATTGAGGTGTGAGGGAGGATTCCTTCCAGCTCTGTCCGCCATCGAACGTGGTATAGATGCGGTCAGCGGTAGCGGCATGTACGATCTCCGGGTTGCTGGGGTCTACCGCCAAGGCGATGATCTCAGTCCCGACCACCTCATGCGTCACGTCCTGCCAGTGTTCGGCGGCGTCCACGCTCTTGTAGATACGGCCGCCGCGGGTGCCGGCGTAGAGCGTGTCTGAGCGGTCTGGGTCGATCGCCAGCGCGCGCACGATACGATCTGACATCCCCTCGATCCGCAGCGCCCAGCTCGTTCCGTCATCGGTGCTCTTGTAGACGCCTCCCTCCGCGCCGGCATAGAGGATCTGGTTCTGCAAGAACGAGGTGATGACCAGCGCGTGGATGTGCCCGCTTAGGGGGGGAGATAGCGGCTGCCATGCGACCGATGGCACCTCCTCGGCGGCACGGCATCCGCTGAACAACAGGCAGCAGATAAGCGCCAAAACTGCCAGGAAATGCCGAAAGATACAGTCGGTTATCCCCGGAACGCGTTGCCGTTTCACCTTTTTGCTGCACCTCTTGCGCCCTCGCGCAACGGGCACTGTGCTCATCTGCTATCCAGTATACATGTGTGCGCTGGGCATGTCAACAGCCCCAAACGCCTGCATCGCGCGGAAGGCCCACGAAGGGCGCAAAGCTTGTGATATATGGCATTTGTGGTAGAATAGAATCAGCCCCAGTGAATCCTGCAGAGGGAGAGATGAATACCATGATGTGCCGACGTTTTCGTTCCTGTTTGGGGATTGTAGTGCTTCTACTGGCTTGTTTTCCCCTGCTCCCCGCCGGCAGTCCGAGTCGTGTAGTGGCACAGACTCGGCCGTTGAGTGGACGAACCATCTATGTGTCTGGCGCGTATGAGGGCGAGGAGGATGGTTCGCGGGAGCGGCCCTACCGCACGATCTCGGGGGCGCTGGCAGTGGCGGAGGAGGGCGATCGCATCCTCGTGGCTGGCGGTCGTGGCATCACTTACGTCGAGGTCCTGACAGTATCGCGACCTGTCCACTTGCAGGGGGGCTATAACCCTCAGACGTGGGACCGTGATATCCAGCTCTATGAGACGGTCATAGATGGTGCCGGGCAGGGTAGCGTGGTGGCAATCGGCCCCTGGGCGACCGAGCGGCAAGACATCCTCTTTGAGGGGTTTATGATCCGCAACGGCAGCAGCCCCAATAATGGCGGTGGGCTGTATATTTATCAGGCATCGCCCCAAGTCCTGCGCAATCGCATCAACGGCAACTGGGCGGAAGGGATCGGAGGCGGTATCGCTGTCGCGGAAGCCGCGCCGCTTATCCTGGAAAACACCATCGAGATGAATACCGCTGCGAGTGGCGGTGGCGGGATAGCTCTATCACATTCAAATGCGATCCTGATCAATAACCTGATCATCTCCAACTATACGGGTGGCGCCGATGGCGGCGGTATGAGTATTGACAACCAGTCGCGGCCCATCATGAGTGAGAACATCATCGCTGCGAACAGCGCGGAGCGTGGCGGCGGCATCCTGGTGACGGGCGCATCCCGCCCAATCATCGCGAACAGCGTGCTCTACCTGAACATGGCAAACGAGGCGGGCGGCGCGATCTTGGCCGATGGCGCCGCGGCTGAGGTGACCAATGTCACGATTCTGGAGAATATCCCGGATGGGGTGGCGGCGACCGAGCTATCCAGCACCATGGATATGGTCATCTCCCTGACAAACTGCATTCTGTGGGGACACGGGGGTTCTGACCTGGTGGGCAATAGCCTGAAGGTTCGCTATTCGGATGTGGAAAGTGGCGCACCTCCCGGCGAGGGGAATCTCTCGGTGGACCCGCTGCTGCGTGATGCCCAGACGTACGACTTTCACCTGCGGGCCGATTCCCCCCTGATTGATGCTGGCACAAACGACATTGTGACCGTCCCCGGGATGTCGCTGGAGACCGACTTTGAAGATGATCGGCGCTTCTTCGATGGGAATGGCGACGGTTTCGCGCAGGTGGACATAGGCGCGGATGAGGTGGCTGCCAATCTGCGCGATTCCAGCAAGGAGATAGTGCCCGAGGCGTCCTTGCCTACGAATGGCGGATTCCTGCAGTATCTTATCAACCTCAATAACGGCGGGCAGATCGCGGCGACGAACGCGGTGCTGACGGATACACTGGCGGCGTCGCTCTCGCTGCGAGCCGGCTCGCTATATGCCTCGGCGGGCACGGTTGTGGCGAGCGATGGCAAGATCGTCTGGCGCGGCAGCGTGCCGATATCTGAGACCGTGACCATCGCCTTTGTGGCGGATGTCAGCGAGATGGCGGCGCCCGACCAGGCTATCATCAACATCGCCCAGATTGATTATGGCGCGGATCGGCTCTGGTACGTTCCATCTATCGTAACGGTCGTGCAAAAGCGCGTGGTGCATCTGCCTTTGGTGCTGCGCGCGTTTTCGGGTAACTGACCTCGTTTCCTTGCGGGATAACCAGATAGAGGGGCCGCAGACACCCCCACGAACTGGCGGCTGGGATCGTGCGCGGGAACTGGCAACAGACCGGGGATTGGGGCGTCCTGGCCCAGGGCGAAGCGATGAGGACAAAGTTGGCATCTGCGCAGCAACACGCCATTCTGATCGTGGATGATGACCGCACCGTGGTAGATACGTTCTGCGCGTTGCTGGGTATGGAGGGGTACGAGATACACGCGGCGCTGTCCGGAGAGGAGGCGTTGCGTTTTCTGCAGCAGCAGGCTGCCATGGCACCACCACACACACTTCCCGTTGATCTGGTTATCCTGGATGTGGTGCTTCCTGCGATGGGTGGCCTTGAGGTTTGCCGCCGGATCAAAGGCGATCCATGGCTGCGATATATGCCAGTGCTCATGGTAACGGCGCTCAACTCGATCCAGGATCAAGGCGAAGCGATCACTGCTGGCGCGGATGACTATGTAACAAAGCCGTTCAACAGCGAAGAACTGTTGATCCGAGTGCGAGCGCTTTTGCGCATTGGGGACCTGCAGCGAGAGCTTTTGGCGCGCAACGCGCAGCTTTACGCGCTGCCAACCTTTAACGAGAGTTTGCTCCACAGCATGGGAGATGGGCTTCTGGCTGTGGATCATGAAGGGCGGATCACACTGGCAAACCGGGCGGCGTTGACCATGCTCCGCTGTTCGCCAGCGGAATCTGAGGGGCGCAAGCTTGATGCTCTGAGACCGGAATATGCGGAGTTGACGGCTGTGGTGGGGCGCGTATTAGCCGAAAAGACACCCCGAGCGATGGAAGAAGTGCATGTCCGGCTGGATGAGGAGTTAGTCCCATTGCGTGTCAGGACCACTCTACTGCACGATGATGGGGGCGCAGTCAGTGGCGTCATTGCCTTGCTGGAGGATCTGCGGCCGATCAAGGAGATGGAGGCCAAGCAACGTCGCTTGGATCGCCTCACAGTGCTCAACCAGATGGCTGCCAGCATCGCGCACGAGATTCGCAATCCACTTCAGACACTCTCGTTGGGGATGCGCTATTTGCGGAGGAGTCTGGAGCCGGACGTTGACACGGAAGAGACGCTACAGCGCTTGCAGAGGCAGGTAGATCGCATCTCACAGATCGTCAATGAATTCCTCACCGTGGCCCGCCCGCCCAAGCTGAACCGCGTTCCCTGTGACATGAGGGACGTGCTGGAGCGGGCGCTGGAACTGGCCGAGCCGCGCCTGCTTGAATGTGGAGTGCAAGTGCACCGCGACTATGCGGCCGAGTTACCACCTGCGGAGCTCGATGCCGAGGCGCTGGAGCGCGCCCTGAGCAACCTCATACTCAACGCGGCGGACGCCATGCCGGAGGGTGGGGATCTGTACCTGTCGGCGGTGACACGGGGTGTAGGTGGCTCTGCGCCGGGCGATTGCGCTGGCGAGATCGAGGTGCAGGTCAGAGACACCGGCGCTGGCATGCCGCCAGAGATCGCTGAGCGTGTCTTCGATCCGTTCTTTACCACCAAGCCCAAAGGGATTGGCTTGGGGTTGACGATTACCCAGCGGATCATCGAGGAGCATGGCGGCCGTATCGTGGTGGCGAGCCTTCCGGGTGCGGGAACCACCTTTACGGTCACGCTGCCGATTCAAGAGAGGACAAATGACGCCAGGCAATGAAATGGCCTGGCTGAACAAGACGAAATCCGTCGCTGTGCGGCACAACAGGCAAGTCGTTTTTCCGTCCGGGAACGCGATTATCTGGCAGAAGCTGTTCGCCCCTGAATGCTACCGA
>JAIOAV010000052.1 GCA_019873665.1 Chloroflexota bacterium | reverse complement strand
TAGTTCTGCCGCGATAGAGAGCGCCGCTTGTTCTCGCGAAAGTCATGGCGCTGCCCAGCACTGTCGAGAAAGTAGATAGACACAAACGCATTATCGGTGATCGTGTAGGAAATCGCCGCCACATCATCCGTGCCATCGGCGTTGGGCGAGATCACATCAGGCTGAATGCTCACTTTGGCCAAGAGGGGTCTCTTGCCGCATCCCGCCAACAGCAGCAACGACAGGAGCGCAAGTATCCACCATGAACGGCGCACGTTCCTCTTCTCCCTTCGGCTGGTTACACGTATCTGGACGTTGTGCGGTCGCACAGGGTTCCAGTCTACCCGTAACCGCTCGATCGGTCAAATCAGCGGCGCGGTAGCTCCACCACGCGCGCAAAGCGGACGCTGGGAAGCTGATCAATGGCCGCCAGGACCTCTGGGGATATGGCATCGTCAATGCCCAGGACCATTACGCCGGGACCGCCGCGCTCGCGCCGGCCCACCTGCACAAACCAGATATTGATGCCCGCGTCTCCCAATAACGTGCCCATCCGCCCAATGATGCCGGGCTGCTCGCGGTGCTCGCTCACCAACAACAGGCCCTCCGCGACAAAGTCCAGCCAATAGTCGTCAATGCAGACGATGTGCGGCTCGCCCCGCATCACCGTGCCCGACACTAGCCGTTCGCCCTGGGTGGTGGTGGCACGCAGCGTAATGAGGCTGGCAAAGTTGGCCGCCTCCGGTGTCTTGTGCTCGACAATGGCCAGACCACGCCCCTGGGCCGCCACAGTGGCATTCACCAGATTCAGCGGTATCTCCGAGATGCCGGACAACAGACCCATCAGGAGCGCGGCGCGCAAAAGGTCGGTGTTGCGCTCTGCCAGATCACCGCCATAAGTGATGTCCAGGCGCACCAGATTGTTGCCCGCCATCTGCGCGTAGAAGCTGCCCACACGCTGCGCCAGGTCAAGATAGGGCCCCAGCTCTGCGAGCTCTTCTGGCGAGATGAAGGGGGCATTGACCGGATGATGTGGGATCTGCCCGGAGAGCACTTCCAACACCTGTCGCGCCACCTCCATGGAGACGTTGCGCTGCGCCTCCTCTGTGGATGCGCCGAGATGGGGCGTCAGGATAACGCGCGAGCAGCGCAGAAGGGGGCTATCCGTCAGCGGCTCGTGCTCAAAGACGTCGAGCGCGGCGCCGGCCAACGCTCCGCTCTCCAGCGCTGCCACCAACGCCGCCTCGTCCACAATCCCTCCGCGTGCGCAGTTGATAAGCCGCGCCGTCGGCTTGAGCAGCGATAGCGCCTTGGCATCGATCAGGCCACGCGTGCGCTCGGTAAGTGGTGTGTGTATGGTGATGAAATCGGCCGTGCGGAGTAGCTCCTCCAACGGCACCATCTTGACCCCCTCTCGCGCCGCCCGCTCTGGTGAGACAAAGGGATCAAAAACGATGACATCCATCTCCAGCCCGATGGCGCGACGTGCTACCGCCGAGCCGATCTGGCCAAAGCCAATGATGCCCAGCGTCTTGCCACGCAGCTCGATGCCGGTGAGGTGTTTCTTGTCCCAACGGCCCGAATGCAGTGTCATGTCTGCCTGACAGATATGACGCGCCAGCGCCAGCATCAAACCGATGGTCAGCTCTGCAGCAGCGATGGTGTTGCCAGTGGGGGCGTTGACGACAACAATGCCACGGCGCGTGGCTGCCTCCAGGTCAATGTTATCCACGCCAATCCCCGCGCGGCCAATAACTTGCAGCTTATGGCCGGCCTCGATCAACGGCGCGTCTACCTGCGTGTTGCTGCGCACGATCAGTCCATCATAGTCAGGGATAATCCGTACTAGCTCAGTGGGCCGGAGGCCCTCGCGCACATCTACCTGCATATGCTGCCGTAGCAGCTCAACGGCCTCCCCGGCCAGTGGTTCGGTGACCAGCACTCGTTTCATGGTGGTAACTCCTCTCCCCCATCTCGTGGAGAAAGGCAAATGGAAGTTGAACAACCCGGCCCGTCATGGCGAGCGCAGTTTGCGGAGCAATCCTCTGCAGGCTGATTGGGGATTGCCTCGGGGATGCAAGTCCCCCTCGCAATGACATAAACGATCCAAGTTATGTACAATCATCAATTTCTAGTGGACTTCTCAGGCAACAGATGGGTTCACATGTAGCATGGCCTGCAGAGCGGCCAGTACATGATCAATGTCGCTTTCCGTCACATAGCCGATATGCGCCACACGAAAGATCTTGCCCTTGAGCGGGCCCTGGCCACTGCCCAACACGATGCCATATTCCTGACGCAGCTTCTTGAACCACGCGGCGCCGTCCACTCCAGCGGGCAGATAGGCCGCTGTCACCGAGTCCGAGGCGTATTGCTCATCTGCGAGCAGGCTGAAGCCAAGATCCTTGAGGCCCTGGCGCGTCTTGGCAGCCAGACGGCGATGCCGCGCATACACTTGCTCCAATCCCTCCGCGGCCAGCAGGCCGAGAGCGCGATGCATGGCATAGACCAGCGACACAGCAGGTGTCGCCGGAGTGCTCCCCTCTGCGAGATAGCGCCGCGCGGCAGCAAAGTCAAAGTAAAAGCGCGGGGACTTGCACTGCTCCACATAGGGCCACACGCGTGGCCCGACCGCCACCAATGCCAACCCAGGCGGCGACATTAGCCCTTTTTGCGAGGCCGCCACCACGATATCGCAGCCCCAGCCATCCATGTTCATCTCAATGCTCGCGAGGGCGCTGATCGCATCCACAACAAAGAGCGGCGCACGGTCGCCCAGCGTGCGCAGGGCGCTGCCGATCGCCGCGATGTCATTTGTTACGCCAGTGGAGGTCTCATTCTGGGTGACCAGCATAACGCGACAGTCAGGATGAGCCTGCAGCTCCCAGAGAATGGCCTCCGGTTCGGCTGCCTGGCCCCATGGCACGCTCAGCTTCACGACGTTAGCGCCATACGCGGCAGCGATCTCGGCAAAGCGGTCGCCAAACGCGCCTATAGACACCGCCAACACCTTGTCACCGGGGGAGACTGTATTGGCCACAGCGGCTTCCATGCCGCCCGTGCCGGATGCAGCAAACAGGAGGATGTCGCCCGTCGTCTGAAAGATTGGCGCCAGTCCGGCGATCACCTCGCGCAAGAGCGTGGCAAACTCCGCGCCACGGTGGTTGATCATCTGGCGGCTGGTCGCCTCTTGCACTTCGGGAGGCAGCGGGGTGGGGCCGGGGATCCTCAGATTGCAGTGCTCGGCTGTAGGCATCTGCTTGCACCTCCTTGTGAAGCGGGCACTGGTCTGGCAGCCACGACCTGCAGGTCGTGGCTGCCAGAGCCGGGGTTTTCACTTGACCTTGGGCAGTGACTGCAATGCCTCCTGCACTTTCTCCTCAGGATAGGCATAGTCCTGTAGCTGGCCGCTAAGGTACGCCTGGTATCCGGCCAGATCGAAATGGCCGTGACCGCTGGCGTTGAAGAGAATCACCTTTGACTCGCCCGATTCGCGGCATTTGAGGGCCTCTTCCATGACGCCGCGAAGAGCATGAGCCGTCTCTGGGGCCATGACAAAGCCCTCAGCGCGGGCAAAGCTAACGGCGGCCTCAAAGATCGCGTTCTGGTAGTATGCTGCCGCCTCGATCAGCTTCTGGTCGTACAGCACGCTGATGATGGGCGCCATGCCGTGATAGCGGAGACCACCGGCATGGATCCGCGCTGGGGCAAAGTCGTGGCCCAGAGTGTACATCTTGGCAACCGGCCCCATCTTGGCAGTGTCGCCCCAGTCAAAGGCGTACAGCCCCTTGGTCAGGCTGGGACAGGCCATTGGCTCGGTCGCAAGCACCCGCAGATTGGGGCGTGTGCCATCGAGCTTGTCTTTCATGAATGGCAGGACAAGGCCGCCAAAGTTGCTGCCGCCGCCCACACAGGCTACGAGCACATCTGGATACTCGCCGACCATCTCCATCTGCTTCTTTGCTTCCAGACCGATCACCGTCTGGTGCATCAGCACATGGTTGACGACACTGCCGAGCGAGTACTTGGTCCCGTCATGGGTGACGGCATCCTCCAGTGCCTCGCTGATGGCCAGGCCGAGACTGCCGGGATGGTCCGGGTACTTTTCCAGCGTCTGCCGGCCAACCTGCGTGTCGGGGCTGGGGCTGGGCACGCACGTTGCGCCCCACGTCTCCATGAGGATGCGTCGGTATGGTTTCTGGTCATAGCTGACCCGTACCATGTATACCTTGCACTCCATGTCAAACATGCGGCAAGCCAAGGCCAGCGCACTGCCCCACTGCCCGGCGCCGGTCTCGGTCGCGAGTCGCGTCTGCCCCTCCTTCTTGTTGTAGTAGGCCTGCGCTACCGCAGTGTTGGGCTTGTGGCTGCCAGCCGGGCTGACACCCTCCCACTTGTAGTAGATCTTGGCGGGTGTATCCAGCGCTTTTTCCCACTTGTAGGCGCGGTAGAGCGGGCTGGGGCGCCAGAGGCGATAGATGTCGAGCACCTCATCTGGAATGTCAATCCAGCGCTCCATGCTTACTTCTTGCTTGATGATCTCCATGGGAAAGACCGGCATGAGGTCTTGCGGCGTCATCGGCTCCAGCGTGACCGGGTGCCGATACGGCGGCGGCGGCGCCGGCAGATCCGGCAAGATGTTATACCACTGGGTGGGGATATCGCTTTCGGGCAAAAAGATCTTGACGTCTTTCATCGCAGGAGTCTCCTTTCCTAGCTGCAAATGGTTGATGGATGCCGCTTAGCCCAATTGCTCTCTTTCGTGTTCGCACCTCCTCCGCCAAAAGCAGCGCAAGCCACAACGAAACCTGTGCGCGCACCACGCCGATCGCTCTCGCCGGCGTGCCCGTTCGGTATAGAGCGCGATAAGCAAAAAGGGCCTTCCATCCCTTAAGGGACGGAAGGCCTTTTCCGCGGTGCCACCCTCATTAGGCTGCTGCCTGTCCTCCTACTAAACAAAAAACCCTGCGTGATAGCAGGGATAGGACGGACTCGTAAGCCAGCCTCACTCGATGCAGGTACGCGAGCTGGGTCAACCTCAACCCGCTTTAATACCCTCGGCCATGATAACGGTGGCGGCTCCGGCAGAACCTACTCGCATCCTTTCGGTTTGCAGCTCCCAGGTCCATTCCGTACCCGCGCCGGTACCGGATTTTCACCACCCTCCGGCTCTCTGAACCGCGCCTTGATACGTACTCGTCCTGTTCTCAGCTTTTCACTATATTTCTATAATACCACAAAAACGCCATCATGTCAAATCTGCGAAGAGTGGCTGTTCCACAGATGGTGGACGCGCTTCGCACGCACAACTGCTCACGTTTCATGGTTCAAGGACGGGCCTCCGTTGCAGCCAGCCCGCCAGCCAGGTGAAAATGCCAGACGCATTCACGCCCACTGCCAGACGCAAGGGTTCTCGTAGAAGCTCCAATGCACATCCGGGAAGGCCGCTGCCAGGATCTGCGTCAGATGGCGCAGCCCCGGGTTCTCGCTGATCTCGTGGCTCGTCTCGATCATCGGGATGCCGCATTCTGCGGCAAAGCGAAAGCCATAGTTATCCGATTCGCCGGCGATCATCACGTCGCATCCTAGCTCGATGAGGCGCTGTTGATAGGTTACGTTGACAAAGAGCCCTAGCCCACCCCATGGCATGCCGACGCGATGCACTGGCTGCTGCAGAGATCCTGCTGCCGCCAGCCGCACATGGGCCATGCCCATTCTCTCTTTCACGCGCGTCACCAGTTCATCCAACCGACAGGGTGGGATCTCGAATACTTTCACCAGCTTCTCTGCCACCACCGGCGCGCCAAGCCCCAGCAGCGTCGCGAAATCATCCAGGATGCAAATCTCATCGGCGGAACCGTGCACGCGCGCAAAGGTCAGCGCATGGGCATCCAGCAGCACGCGGCGTTGCCGGTTGATCTGCCAAGACTCCCAGCCGGTGGGGTTGTCGGTGCGATGTACGGCATCATACGGGAAATAGAGGCTCTCGTGGCCGATCAGCAAGTCCGTATGTCGTTCCCCCGCCGCCGCGATCGCATCGGCAGTCGCCATCCAACAGATCATGGCTCCATGTATGGCCTGCCGCGCGTCGCCATGCTGCACTCCCTCGTCGCCGTTCAGGGGATGACCGGTCAGGCTCTCGATGTACCCGATCACGTCGTTGGTTGTCGTCATCTGTTTTGCCTCCTTTGCTGGCTTGATCATAGCATCGCTGCAGGAGTGGGTCAAGCTTGCCTGATTTGGCACTCACCATATACAGTGATATACTGCGCGAATAATTCTAGCTTGGCACCATATTTGCCAAAGCCAGGGTCAATGCACGCCCTCGGCAAGAGAGAGGGATACGGATGCGCGATCAACCCAATCCTTTCACCATGGCACAACAGCAACTCGACACTGCTGCGGCCATCCTCAACCTAGATCAGCGACACACGCGCTGTTGCGTGAGCCGATGCGGGAGATGCATGTTACCATACCCGTTCGTATGGATGATGGGAGCATGCGGATTTTCCGGGGTTTCCGGGTGCAATATAACGATGCTCGCGGTCCCACCAAAGGTGGCATTCGATTCCATTCCGCCGAGACGATTGACACGATCCGCGCCCTGGCGGCCTGGATGACGTGGAAGTGCGCCCTCGTCAACATACCGCTGGGCGGCGCCAAAGGCGGTGTCATCTGCAACCCGAAAGAGCTATCGCCGAGCGAGCTGGAGCGGCTTAGCCGGGGCTACATTCGCGCCCTGGGCCGCTTTATCGGCCCTGAGATAGATGTGCCCGCGCCCGACGTCTACACCAACCCGCAGATCATGGCATGGATGATGGACGAGTACCAGACGATCGTGGGCTATCACGCGCCCGGCGTGATCACCGGCAAACCGCTCCCGTTAGGGGGGTCAGAGGGGCGTGGCGATGCCACCGCCCGCGGCGGCATGTACGTGATCCGCGAGGCGGCGAAAACGTTGGGCATCGATCTGCGTGGCGCTACCGTCGCCATCCAGGGATACGGCAACGCCGGGCAGAATGCGCACCAACTGCTTGCCGGGGAGTTGGGCATGAAGGTCGTCGCCGTCAGCGACTCCAGGGGCGGCATCTTCTGCGCCGATGGCCTTGACCCTGCCGCGACGGTGGCGCACAAGAACGCCACAGGTTCAGTCAGTGATCAGGCGGACACAACGAATATCAGCAATGAGCAACTTCTTACGCTCGATGTGGATGTGCTTGTGCCGGCTGCATTGGAGAATGCTATTACCAAGCAAAACGCCGCCGATGTCAAGGCGCGGATCGTGGCCGAGTTGGCGAATGCCCCCACCACGCCGGACGCGGATGATGTTCTCTTTGCCAAAGGGGCCTATCTCATCCCCGACTTTCTCTGCAATGCGGGCGGCGTGACGGTGTCCTACTTTGAGCAGGTGCAGAACGCCTACAACTACTACTGGGCGCTGTGCGACGTCTATGCTCAGTTGGAGGACAAGATGATCGCGGCGTTTCGCGCCGTGCACGAGACGGCACAGCGCTACAGGGTGAACAACCGCGTCGCGGCGTATCTGATATCAGTGCAGCGCGTAGCGGAGGCGGTGCGGCTGCGCGGTTGGGTGTAGCGCACGCAAGTCGCCTGCCCTTGGCGGAAACAGTGGTGAGCGGATGAATCTCGGTCAGAAGCAAGCCCTCAAACAAGGCGCGGATTGCCTGAGTTTGCTCGGCATCGTCGCCGCCTTTGCCATGGTCATCGCGCTCTATGCCGCGCTGGTCTATGCGCCGACGGAGCGGGTGATGGGGTCGGTGCAACGGATCTTTTACTTTCATATCTCCGCGGCCTGGGTGGGCTTTTTCGCCTTCTTCGTGTCCTTTGCCGCCAGCATCGCCTACCTCGCGCGCCGCAACCGCGCGCTAGATACTTGGGCAACTGCTTCGCTGGAGATCGGCGTGCTCTTTGCGATGGGCATCCTGGTCAGCGGCTCGCTCTGGGCACGCCCGATCTGGAATACGTGGTGGACATGGGATCCGAGGCTGACAGCGACGCTGGTGATGTGGATTTACTATGCCGGCGTGCTGCTCGTCCGCAGCTTGGTAGACGACGGGGACACGCGCGCCCGATACGCTGCCGCGTTGAATATCGTGGGCTTTGCGAATGTGCCCCTCGTCTTTATGGCAATCCGCTGGTGGCGGACGATCCATCCGGTGCTTTTCACCGGTGAGGGGATGCAGTTGGAGACGCAAATGCTTTGGGCGCTGATCGCCTCGCTCGTGGCGTTCACGTTGCTCTATGCGGCCCTGTTGGTCTATCGCGTGCGGCTGCAGCGGCTCGCCGATCGGGTGGCGCAACTCCGGCGAGAGATCAGCGCCGCGCCAGATGGGAGAAATGGTGAGACCTGATGGATAATCTCATGTATGTATTCGCCGCGTTCGCTGTTATCTGGCTGCTGGTCTTGATGTATTTGTTAGCTCTCGCGCAACGGCAGCGCGCCCTGGCGCGTGAGATCAGCGCGCTGGAAGCCGAGTGGCAGCAGATGAAGGGAAACCAGCCCTAGATGTCGAATCCTGTAACGGGCAGGACGCGGGATCTGGTCATCCTGCTAGACAAGCTCATCTATGCCATCGCCAAACACTGGCTGCTGATCGCCAACTTGACCTTTGTCGTGTATGTCGGCTTGCCGCTGCTGGCGCCGGCGCTAATGGCGCACGGATACGAGTGGTGGGGACGATTGATCTATACGATCTATGCGCCTTTTTGCCACCAACTGCCGCAGCGCTCCTACTTTTTCTACGGGCCACGCTTTTACTATTCGCTGCCCGAATTGCTGGCACTGCTGGATGGCAATGTCCCCTCACGCTTCATCGGTAACCCCGAACTCGGCTACAAGGTCGCCTTTTGCCAGCGCGATGTCGCCATGTATGCCGCAACCGCCCTCGCAGGCATGGCGTTCGGCCTCGTGCGCGAAGGATTGCGTCCTCTCTGGGGCAGATCTTTCGTGCAATGGGCGATCCTCTTTGCTTTGCCGCTGGCGGTGGACGGGGGTGGGCAGCTCTTCGGCCTCTGGGAGAGCACCTGGATCACACGCACGATCACCGGCGCCATCGCCGGCGCAGGTGTGGTCTGGCTCGTCTACCCACATATCGAGGCGGGCATGCGGGATGTGCGACGAACGGTGGTGCAGCAGCTGCACTTGTACGATCCAGAGATCATCCCCGCGCCTTGTGGCAGAGACAATCCAACAACTCAGAGCCCGGACGACTGCGCAAAGGCTGGCGGCAGCTAGCTCTCTTTTTCGCCAGAACGGCGCGTGAGGAAGGCAAGCACGAATACCCCTATCACGCCCAGGATGACGAGCGTCACCAGTTTGAGCAGACGTGACGAGATCAGCAGCGCCATCAGCCCCAGAATGGCCGTCAAAAGGGAATAGAGTGCCACGATCTGTCGCTGCGAGAGCCCCAGGACCAGCAGGCGGTAGTGCAAGTGCCCTCGATCTCCTTCGTTCACCGCGTGCTTGCGCCGCCACCGGCTGTAGATCTGCCAAGCTACATCCAGAATCGGGATGCCCATCACCAGCAGGATCGTTGCCACGCGCGCCCCGGCCAGAATCGAAAGCGTGCCCAGAGCGTAGCCGAGGACATAGGCGCCAGTGCTCCCCATAAAGACCCGCGCCGGGAAAAAGTTGTATGGCAGGAATCCCAGCGTGCTCCCCAGCAGCGCCAGCGGCAACAACGCCACGCTGTATTGGTGCTCGCGCACCATGTGAATCGTCAGCACTGCCGCTGTGATGGCGGTCACGCTCGCCGCCAGTCCATCCAGGCCATCGAGGAAATTCACGGTAGAGATCATCCCGGTGATCCAAAAGATGGTGATCAGGATCGGCAGCGGCCACCGGATCCATACCTGTCGGTTCGTCAGGGGGTTGTTGACCACTTCGATAAAGATCAGAAACGCGATGGCGATCAATGCCGCGATCAAATGCAATAGGAACTGTCGGCGAGAGGAAAGCCTGCGGCGGTCATCCCAGATGCCCGCCAATACGAGAAATGTGGCCCCGACCACCACACCCAGCAGACGCGTTGGCTCGTTGGGGTCCGGCCCTTCAGGCATTGGCGGCATCCAGCTGATGGGAAGGCGCAAGATGAGCAACAGAGCCACCACAAAGGCCGCATAGATCGCCAGGCCGCCTGATTGCGGCATGATGCCTTTGTGGCGGCGTCGCTCATCGGGAATCGCCACCAGGCTCCAGCGCCATCCCACCTTGGCAGCACATGGTGTCAGGATAAGCGAGAGGCAGAACGCGACGCAGAATACGACCACAAATGCGGTCATGTCTTTCCTTTGCACAGCCCAGGGCAAGTGCAGTTTGCCGCTATCCAGTTCCGAACTGACGGTCTCCTGCATCACCCAGACCGGGCACGATATAGCCGGCAGGCGGATCGTCCGGGCTCAGCGGCTCTGGCGTCAGATGATCGTCAATGGCTGCTACATGGATATCCACGTCGGGGTGCGCCGCGACGACGCGTTTGATGCCCTCCGGTGCCGCGATGATCGCCACTACCTTGATCCGCTTGGCACCCCATCGCTTGAGGATGTCAATAGTCGCCTCCACCGAGCCACCCGTGGCGAGCATCGGATCGAGTATGAGGCAGAGCTGCACCCTGGGATGCACCGGCAGCTTGTTGTAATACTCCACCGGCTGCAGCGTCTTGTGGTCGCGGTAGAGGCCGATGTGCCACACCTCAGCTGAAGGCATCAGCTCCCAGATCCCCTCAACCATGCCGAGGCCAGCGCGCAGGATTGGCACGAGACCGATCCTTTCCGAGAGCTCCTTGCCCATGGTGCGCGCCAGCGGCGTCTCCACAGGCACATCGGCCAACGTCAGGTCCGCCGTGGCCTCGTAAGTGAGTAGAATAGCGACCTCGCGGATCAGTTGTCGGAACTTTTTCGGCTCGGTGTCTTTGTTGCGCAATAACGTGAGCTTGTGCTGGATGAGCGGATGACTCGACTGAATAACCTGGCCCATCGTCCCTCCCAAGAGATCTGGTCTCGTCGCCAAATGCTAGACCGATTCGCCCTCCCTGGAAGCTCGTGTATAGCCTGGCGAGTCAATGCTCTCCCGCTACACGTGGTCCCCCAAACGATCTGCGGCGGCACATCAGCAGGCGCGATGCCATGGGTGTGGCGTATCAGCAATGATGATACGCCACACCGGGGTTCCTGTCAAGCAGAGGATTCGCGCGCCCGTCCTTACAAGACGTCGTCACATCGCTGATAGGTCGGTTGCAGCGGAACAACGTGTGCCACTCGCAAACCATGAAATGCGAGCAGTTGTAGATTCGAAACTCGCCCACCGTCTATGTGACAGTGACGCGTATCTCTCCGCCTTGACAAGAGGCCATCGCGCGGATATACTATGCCCGGCTAACGCCGAGGGCAGCTATCTGCTCAGAGCCATTTCTCCCTTTTGGGCGTCAATCTCGTGATGACATTCAGGAGGTAGAACATGTCAAGTGAAAGCACGGAGCAGAACCCAACAGACGCAGTGGCCGCTGCGCCCGGAGCACCCCCTGCGCTTCTGGGCATCTCATGGTGTCTGGTGGAGGCCGGGTCGTTTCTAATGGGGAGCGACAAAGCGCATGACCCGGAGGCAAGAAGCGATGAGATCCCACAACACACCCTAGAGCTGCCTGCTTTCTACATCTCACGTGAGCCGATTACGCAAGAGCAGTTTCACGCCTTCGTGGAGAGCGGTGGCTACCAAGAACGCACTTTTTGGACGAATGCCGGATGGACCTGGCGAGAGATGACTGGAGTGTCAGTGCCGGAATCCTTTGGCGGCGATTTCAACCTTCCAGATCACCCGGTCGTGGGTGTAAGCTGGCACGAGGCGGTGGCTTTTTGCCGCTGGCTGGTGGAGCGCGCCGGCGGTGAGATTCGGCTTCCCACTGAAGCCGAATGGGAAAAGGCGGCTCGCGGCACTGATGGCCGGACCTATCCGTGGGGGAACGAGTGGGGAGATAGCAAGGCCAACACCGCAGAGCTCGATTTGAAGAACACCACCGCGGTGGGACGCTTTCCAGAAGGCGCTAGCCCCTACGGAGTGTTGGACATGGCGGGCAACGTGTGGGAGTGGTGCGGGACGCTGTACCAGCCTTATCCCTATGTGGTGAATGATGGACGCGAGGATCAGACGGCAGAGGGTTGGCGTGTCTTGCGCGGCGGCTCATGGTCTGATGAGCACCAGAACGCCCGTTGCGCGTTCCGCTATGGCTTTGATCCCACCGGCCGTTACAGCGACACTGGCTTTCGCGTGGTGTTTGTCCCCCGGCAGTAACTGCGCTTCGCCCTCCCGCAAGGCTCACCTCGCGGGAGGGTTTCCCTCTGGTTGACGTTCGCCCCCTCCTGTGGTATCATGCGGCGTGGATGTTTGTGCGGCAGCGGCGGGGGAGGAATGTGCTTTGTCCCACCTCTATATCGCTATCGAAGGTCCAATCGGCGTTGGCAAATCAACGCTGGCGCGTTTGCTCCAGCCCGAGTTTCAGGCCAGGCTGCTGATGGAGGTATTCGAGGAGAATCCCTTCCTGGCCAAGTTCTATGCCGATCGCGCCACGTATGCCTTCCAGACGCAGATATTCTTTCTCTTGAGCCGATATAGGCAGCAGTCCGCCATACCGCCGATGCTGGATGCAGGAAATGTCATCAGCGACTATACCTTTGCCAAAGACCGCCTCTTTGCGCATCTCAACTTACAGGGCGACGAACTGGAGATGTACGAGCGTCTGCATCAACTCCTGGCGGAAAAGATCACTCTGCCGAGTCTGGTGATCTATCTGCAGGCAGAGACGGATGTGCTACTGGAACGGATCTCCGTGCGCGACCGCGCCTACGAACGCACGATGGATCGCAACTATATTGAGGCGCTGAACCAGGCGTATGCCCGCTTCTTTGCGGATTACACACAGACGCCAGTGCTCACTGTGGACACTACACACCTGAACATCGTGCGTCAACCAGACGATCTCGCGTTCATCGTGGATCGCATCAAGTCGCTCCTAGGTCAGGGGACCTATCAGCGGTCGCTGCTGGAAGCCACCGCCGAACCTCCAACCGCAGGCGTCGTCGCGAGGGTGCCAAAGCACGACCTGCCGGAACTCCAAGGATGGCATCGCGCCTTTGATCAAGAGAAGGGTTTTTCCACCGATATCTTTTTCAACCTGATGTGCCTGCAGGAAGAGATGGGCGAGTTGGCCAACGAGATGACACACATCTGGAAACGGCGCGAGATGCTGCAGCGGGACGGGATGTCGGCAGGACAGGCGCTGGAGAGCGCCATCGCCGAACAGCGTGCGGGTCTCTGTGATGAGCTGGCGGATTGCCTTGCCTACATCATCAAGCTGGCGAATTACGCGGGCATTGATCTGGAGGCGGCGTATCTGGCCAAGATGGAGCGGAATCGGCATCGCGTCTGGCCGAGTATGTTCACAGATAACCGAGCAACACCCAAGGTGGACCAGTGAAGCGCTTTGTGGCAATAGCGGGCAACATCGGTGTGGGCAAGTCGTCGCTCACTGCCTTGCTCAGCGACCGACTGGGCTGGGAGCCGTTCTACGAGGTGGTGGCAGAGAACCCATACTTGGCCGATTTTTATCAGGATATGCGGCGATGGAGCTTTCACTCGCAGATCTTTTTTCTCACGCGACGTTTGCGCCATCACCGCCAGTTGCTGGATCGGCCCGGCTCGGTGGTGCAAGATCGCAGTGTCTATGAGGATGCCGAGGTTTTTGCGCGCAACCTCTACCTGCAAGGGGACATGCTGCCCCGCGACTATAGCACCTATCGCGAGCTGTACGAAGTGCTGACCATGTTCCTGCCGGCGCCCGACCTGATCGTGTATTTGCGAGCGTCGGTGCCGACGCTGTTGCGACGCATCGCGGTGCGCGGGCGGGACTTTGAGCGCGACATCTCGCCAGAGTACCTGGCGCGCCTGAATCAGCTCTACGAGGAGTGGATCTCACACCTGACACTCTGCCCTGTCCTGGTGGTGCCTGCCGATGATCTAGACTTTGTCGAACGGACGACAGATCTGGAATGGATTGTGGAGCACGTGAAGGCCGCATGCGGCGAGGATACCGACGTCTAGTCAGGCAAACCCTCGAGATCGAGCGTTCGGTGTTGCTCGAAGGATAGTGTTGGCGGTTTGACAAGCGAACATATGTTCTGGTATAATGAGATACAGGCTAAGAAGGGAGTCCAGTTTGAAGGTCGCGATTGACACCCTCTCCGAGGGATTCGCCATCGTCGCCAAGCGTTTCTGGATCATTGTGGTGCCGGTGATCCTCGACCTGTTTCTATGGCGAGGACCGCGCATCTCGCTGATGCCGCTCATCGAGCGTTGGTTACAATGGATGAACCAGGCGATGGCGCAACCGAATAGTGAGGTGTGGCAGAATGTGCAGCAACTCTGGCAACAGGGCGGCGTGATGGATTTCTGGCGCGAGTTCGGCCAGCGGTTCAACGTCTTCTCCGTGATGCCTAGCTTCAATATACTCTCCTTCCTCTCCCTGGGGATGCTGGACCTTCCCTCCATCGCCGCCACAGAGGCTGTGGCGGGAGCAACGCAAGGTGCCGTGGTACCAGCCGCCGAAATCAACAGCTTTCTGGCGCTGGCGCTGGCGCTGCTGATCCTGCTGGTGGTCGGCCTAGTGATCGCCGTGATCTTCCAGGGGCTGATCGCGCAAGAGGTGCGAGAAGAGAACATCAATCTCCGCTATCTGTTGCGACGTCTCGGCTCCTATTCCTGGTCATTGCTGAAAGTGGCTGTGTCGCTGGCACTGGTGCTGGTGATCATCGGCTGGCCTTTGGCGATCCTGTTCTTTGTGATCGGCGCACTGAGCCCATTATTGATGCAGCTCATGATGCTACTGGGCATGGTGGTCGTGATCTGGTTCGCCATCTATCTATCGCTCATCCCACAGGGGATCCTTCTGGGTGAGGAGCGGCCGCTGATGGCGCTCTGGACGAGCGCGAACCTCGTTCACCGCAACTTTGGCTCGCTTCTGCTCTTGCTGATCCTAGTGCGCCTGGTCCGCAGTGGCTTTGCCCTGATCTGGCCCATGTTGGCGCACACCACGATCGGCACAGTTGTCGCCATTGTCGGCAATGCCTTTCTCAGTGCAGGTCTGGCGGCGGCCAGTTTTGTCTTTTACCGCGATCGGTTCGCGATCTGGCGCGAACAGCTTGCGCAGAGCATGCTGACAGCAAGCCAGCAACCGCAGCCGAAATAGGTCAAACGAGGAACGCATTTCGATGGCCAAAGAAGTCAGCAGTTATGGAGTATCTGACATCCAGGTGTTGGAGGGGCTGGAGGCGGTCCGTCGCCGGCCTGGCATGTATATCGGCAGCACCGACATACGTGGCCTGCACCACCTGGTATACGAGGTGGTAGACAACAGCATTGACGAGGCGCTGGCCGGAGCCTGCGACCGCATTGAGATAACGATCCATCCGGATCACAGTGTAACCGTCGTGGACAACGGGCGTGGCATTCCCGTGGGCATCAACGAGCAGCGAGGGATCAACACCCTGGAGATCGTGCACACCGTGCTACACGCCGGCGGCAAGTTCGGCGGCGGCAGCTACAAGGTTGCCTCCGGCCTGCACGGTGTCGGCGTCTCTGCCGTGAACGCCCTGTCGGCGTGGCTGGAAGTAACCGTCAAACGAGACGGCTATGTGTATCGGCAGCGATACGAACAGGGCAAGCCCGTAACGCCGGTGCAGACGATCGGCAAGTCGAAGGAAACTGGCACGGCAACCACTTTCCTGCCAGACGCGACCATCTTTCGCGTGCTCGAATTCCGCTACGAGACACTCGCCCAGCGCTTTCGCGAGATGGCGTTCTTGACGCGCGGATTGACGATCTACTTTTGCGACGAGCGCACCGATCGCGCGCAAACCTTTCACTTTGAGGGCGGCATCACCTCCCTTGTGCGCTATCTCAACCGAAACCGCATGGTGCTGCACTCTCCTCCCTTCTATGTAGGACAGGAGGTGAACGGCACGATGGTGGAGGCGGCGATCCAGTACAATGACGGTTATGCCGAATCCACCTATGCCTTTGCCAATAACGTGAATACAGTGGACGGCGGTACGCATCTGACCGGCTTCCGCTCCGCCTTGACGCGCTCGCTGAACGACTATGCCCGGAAGAGCAACCTGTTGAAGGACAACGAGGACAACTTTTCCGGCGACGATGTGCGCGAAGGACTGACGGCAGTGGTCAGCGTCAAGATGTCCGATCCTCAGTTCGAGAGCCAGACCAAGTCCAAGCTGGGAAACGCCGAGATCAAGGGCCAGGTCGAGTCGGTGGTGTATGAGGCGTTTGCCGCGTATCTGGAAGCGAACCCCAAAGTCGCGCGAGAGATCATCAACAAAGCGCTCACGGCATCGCGCGCGCGACAGGCGGCGCGCAAGGCGCGTGATCTGGTGATCCGCAAGAGCGCGCTGGAGAGCATGACGCTGCCCGGCAAACTGGCCGATTGCGCTGAACAGGATCCCAGCAACGCCGAGCTTTTCATCGTCGAGGGCGACTCGGCGGGCGGTTCGGCCAAGCAGGGGCGGGACCGGCGCTTCCAGGCGGTGCTGCCGCTGCGCGGCAAGATTCTCAACGTCGAAAAGAGCCGCCTGAACACGATCCTCAATAACAAAGAGATCCAGGCGCTGGTCACCGCTTTGGGCGCGGGGATTGGCGCGCACTTTGACGAGTCCAATCTGCGCTATCATCGCATCATCGTCATGACGGATGCCGATGTGGATGGGGCGCACATCGCCACGCTGCTGTTGACCTTCTTTTACCGCTACATGGAGCCGCTGATCGCCAAAGGGCATCTCTTTATCGCCAAGCCGCCACTATATCTCATCAGCGCCAAGGGCAAGTCGTACTATGCCTATAGCGACGAAGAGAAGGACGCATTGGTCGCCAGCATGAAGGGCGACAGCGTGTCCATTCAGCGCTACAAGGGTTTGGGCGAGATGAATCCCTCGCAACTGGCGGACACGACGATGGACCCCGCCAAGCGGACTATCATGCAGGTCACGCTGGAGGACGCGGCGGAAGCGGATCGCACGTTCGATATGCTGATGGGCTCGAACGTGGCTCCGCGCAAACATTTTATCCAGACGCACGCTCGCGACGTGCGCAACCTGGATATCTAGGAGCATCAACTGCCCAGAGGCGGTGTGTGTCTGCCTCTGGGCAAATTCGATATTCGGGAGCGTGCGATGCATCTTGGGGAATGGCTCAACAACCTGAAGATCTGGGCTGAGTCGCTCATCAGCTCGATGGGCTATCCGGGGCTGGGGATCGTCATGTTTCTGGAAAACATCTTTCCCCCGTTGCCATCGGAGGTGGTGCTACCGCTGGCGGGAAGCCTCACCCTGACGGGGCGCTTTACGCTCATCTGGGTAACAGTGGTGGGCATGATCGGTTCGGTAGCGGGGGCCACAGTCTTTTACGCCTTGGGGCGCGTCTTTAGCGAGGGGCGCTTGCGCGCACTTATCGCGCGATATGGGCGCTGGCTCTTTCTCTCGGTAGAGGACTTTGACCGTGCCGAAATGTGGTTCAACCGTTATGGCGAATATGTGATCTTTTTCGGGCGGATGGTGCCCATCGTGCGCAGCCTGATCTCGGTGCCCGCAGGGCTCGCCGCGATGAATCTGCCTCGTTTCTTTTTCTATACGGCGCTGGGCACGGCGCTCTGGAGCTTTGTGCTGGCGTTTCTCGGCCGGCTGCTGGGAGCGAGCTGGCCGTTAGTGGCAGAGTGGATCGACACGTATCAGAACGTGGTGTTGGTTGTCGGCGTCGTGGCGATCGTGGTATTCGTTGCCCAGCGGGTCCGGCAGCGGCGGCTGAGTCAACACGACTGATCAGCGTTGCGCGCAAGAGACGCGCCCAGACGGCGCGTCTCTTTTTTCCCCATGGGCAATATGTTTCGGAGTCGTGCGCGCCAAGGCATCGGTACACTCAAATGGATGCGACTGGGCATTGCAGCCTACAAGGGTGGTGGCGCGGGAGGCACGCGCAGAGGCCAGTTTCGGCAGGCGCGTCCCACTGCGTATAATAGGAGAAAAGGCTGAGAGAGGAGAGCGTGGAAGAGCGGTTCGGCAGGTGGCTACGCGTGCACTGGCATCTGGGCGACCCGGTGCTGTGGGCCGGCCCCGGTTGGGCCATGCTCTGTGGTGCCATCGGCGCCGGAGCCGGGCGACTCGACCGAGAGACGGCGATCCGGCTCTTGCTGGCGTACTTTCTCGCCGACCCGCTGCTGGGCGCGGTCTGGAGCGCCGCAGCCACACTGGCTGCCGCCAATGACGACGATGGCGCTGCGGCAGGCGAGGCCATTGAGCTTTCCTCCTGGTGGCCCTATACGCAGCCAGGCTCGGCCAGCGCGCGGTTGCAGGCATGCTGGCATCAGATCCTACGCAGCCTGCGCCACGACGGCGCGCTGGGGGCGGCGCTCGGTGGCGTTACCTGGGGCGTGCTCCTTTCATTGCTGGTCGGTTTCCTCCTAAGCGGTAACATATGGGCTCTCACGATCGGCGCGCTGGGGTTGGTTTTGTGCGGCATCGTCACGGGCGTGGGCATTCCCGCGCAGTGGCGTGTTCTGTTCCCCGTCTGGTTTGCCTGGCTGCTCGGCTACACGGCGCTAAGCCCATTGCGCTGGCTGCCGGTGGCAATTGGCGGGCTGTATGCGATGACGCTCTATGCTTATGCCACCCTGTCGGATCCCGTTCTGGGAAGGTCGCGCCTTTCTCTGGCGAATGCGGCACAGAGCGGGGTGGTTTTGCTGTTGATCCTGGCGCGTCAACCATGGATCGCGGGCATTGTGGGCGCGCTGCTCTGGGCACAGTGGCTTTTGCAGGCGCTGCTATACCGCGAAGGCCGCGTGACGGCCTTCTGGCGATGGTGCAATGTCCCGCTCTTGGCGAGCATGCTGACGGCGGCGTGGGGCGTCGCCTCGATCTCATAAGGAGTGAGTGAATGTTCTGGACCGCCGCACTTGCCGCAGTTGTGTTGGTCGTCGTGGCGGCTGTGATCTACTGGCTATTCGTGATCGCCGAGGGCGCGTATCTCGGGCCGAAGATTGTTGTCTTGCTGTACGATTGGAGCGCGAGAAGCTACGATCGCATCAAGGACGTTTCGCCCATTGACGAGGCGGAGCGGTTGGCGCTGCCGCTGCTGGGCCAGTTGAATGGTGTGAGTCATCCCCTGGTGCTGGATGTCGCCACCGGCACGGGGCGATTGCCGTTGGCGCTGCTGCGGCAGCCCGATTTTGGCGGACACATCATCGGCACCGACCTCTCGGCACGAATGCTGGCCGAAGCGCACGAGAAGTCGGCATGGTTCCGGTCCCAGGTGGATTTCGTCCGGCAACCCGCCGACCAGCTCGCATTTGCGGACGAGACGTTTGACGCCGTAACCTGCCTGGAAGCGCTCGAGTTTATGCCGGACCCCCGCAAGGCGATTGCCGAGATGGTGCGCGTGCTCAAGCCGGGTGGCATTCTGCTGGTGAGCAATCGGGTGGGATGGGAAGCGCGTTTCCTGCCCGGACGCTGTTGCGGTCGCGGGCGCATGGAAGCGGTTCTCGCCACGCACCCCCTGCGCGGGATACGCACCCAGCTCTGGCAAGTGCATTATGATCTGATCTGGGCACATAAAGAGAATGGGACCAAGAGATGAAGATCGGCGTGATCGCAGACACCCATGTGCCGCACGCGACGTCAGCGCTGTCGCCGCGAGTGCAGGAGCTTTTCGCAGATATGGACATCATCCTGCACGCTGGCGATGTATGCGATCTGGCAACGCTGCAAGCACTAGAGAAGATAACGATTACCATGGCTGTGGCTGGGAATCGCGACGACGCGATGGTGCGCCGGTATGTGGAGCCGCGCCGCATCGTCGAGTTCGCCAATCGCCGTATCGGCATGCTACACGGACATCGCGGGCTGCTGCCGGAGCTGGCAGACGCACTGCAAGCGCGGTTGCGAGGCCGACCACGCTACGCCGGCCTCTACGACTATCTCCTGGCGCAGTTCACCGATGTGGATTGCATTGTTTTTGGCCATACACATCAACCATACTGCAAGATGCACGACGGCGTCCTCCTCTTCAATCCTGGCAGAGCCGCGCCGGGCTTGGGCGTGCAACCCACCGTGGGGGTTCTGGACATGAGCGGCAAGAGCATCGTTGGCCGCATCTTGCATCTGTAGCGATCATGGCGCAGCGTATTGGCGTGATCTCTGACACACACATCGCCGGCGAGCCTGGGGAGCTGTTCGCGCCCCTGGCTCGACTCTGGGGAGAGATTGACCTCATCCTGCACGCAGGCGATGTCACCTCGTCGCTGGTAATCGCCGCCCTAGAGCGGATCGCGCCAACGACCGTGGTGGCGGGCAACATGGATGGCGCGGTGGGTGCCGCCACGTGGCCCCGGACCGCTGTTGTATCGCTGGGCCACTTTTCCATCGGACTGACGCATGGCGACTTGCGCCCCATGCCCGACATGCGATCGCTGCCACGGTGGCGATCCTCCGGACGTTTTGATACAGCGGCGCTGCATGCCTATCTGCGCAGCCAGTTTCCCCCCGTAGATGCTATCGTTTTCGGCCACACACATCGCCCTCATAACGTGATGGATAAGGGTATCCTCTTTTTCAACCCGGGCGCCTTTGCCAAGGGGTATGGACACGAAGCATTTCGCGTGGCCGGCGTGCTCACGCTGGATGCGCACGGCATTCACGGCGAGCACATTCGCTGGCAAGACTAATCGCCAAAGCCCTCTCGCTACAGGTCAGCCATTTAGGGCTGTGCCCCCTCTAAGCACCCTCTCGCAGCGCCAACCTTTTGGTTCCATAGCCTTTTCGTGGTATACTGTTTTATAGACACGAAAAGGAGAGCACCGATGAAGCATTTTCTCTCGCTTGCGGACCTATCTGACGAAGAGATCTGGGCCCTGCTGGAAAAGGCGCGCGCCCTGAAGAGCGAATACCTTGCTGGCGGCAACAAGCCAATCCTGCAAGGCAAGTCATTGGGCATGATCTTCCAGAAGCCGTCGCTGCGAACGCGCGTCTCGTTCGAGATGGGGATGGAGCACTTCGGCGGCCATGCCATCTATATCTCGCCCAATGAGATCAGGCTCGGCGAACGGGAGAGCGTGCCGGACGTGGCGCGGGTGCTCAGCCGCTATGTGAACGGCATCATGGCGCGGGTTTTTGCGCATGCTGATCTCATCATGCTGGCGGAATACTCCCGCGTGCCGGTGATCAACGGGCTCTCCGACTATAACCATCCCTGCCAGGGACTGACTGATGTCTTTACCGTGTGGGAGAAGCGCGGCGAGCTGCGCGGCCTCAAGCTGGCATACGTCGGCGACGGCAACAATGTCTGCACCTCGCTGCTCTTTGCCATGAGCAAGCTGGGAATGCACATGGCAGTTGCCAGTCCCAAAGGCTATGAGCCGCCTGCGGATGTGATGGCGCAGGCGCAGGCGTTTGCCTCGCGCTCCGGCAGTCGGATCAGCTTCACCTATGACCCGCGAGAGGCGGTTGCAGGCGCGGATGTGCTCTACACGGATACCTGGACGAGCATGGGGCAGGAGGATACTGCCGCCATCCGCCGCCAGGTGTTTCAGCCATATCAGGTCAATGCCCAGCTCGTCGCAGCGGCTGCTTCGGATGTACTGGTGATGCATTGCCTCCCCGCACATCGAGGGGAAGAGATCACTGACGACGTCATGGACGGACCACGCTCTATCGTCTTTGATCAGGCCGAGAACCGGCTTCATGCCCAGAAGGCGGTGTTGGCCGAGCTGTTGGCGTAGCGCGCAGGGCAAGCGCGCGGAGGAAACCGGCATGGCACACAACCAACGGGTGTTCGAGGAAGCGCTGCAGAAAGCACATGATTACGCGTGGGCTGAGCGCTGGGATGAGGCCGTCCGAGAATACGAGCGCGCGGTCGCAGAGTTTCCGAACCATCAGAGCACACGCCTCAATCTGGGCATGGCGTATCTTCAGAGCGGGCGGCCCGCAGAGGCGTTGGCGCAATACCAGCAAGCCGCCGCGCTCGCACCCGATGACCCCTTGCCCCTGGACAAGATCGCTGCACTCCAACATCAAGCAGGGGATCTGCAGGCGGCGGCACAGACATATGCGCGGCTAGCCCAACTCTGGGAGCGGGCTCACTCCACCGAGCAAGCGCTGGCGGTCTGGCAACGGGTTGTTGCCCTGACGCCGGGTGATGCAGCAGCACATCGAAGCATCGCGGAGAACCAGATGCGGCTGCGGCGTGCCGATGACGCGGTAGCGGAGTACTTGCTGGCCGCACGCCTTTTTCGCAACCAGGGAAGCATCGAGGAGGCGGCGCAATGTTGTGATGAGGCATTAGCATTGCATCCGTACAGCGACGCCGCCCGTGCGCTGCGCGAGAGTCTCAGCGTGGGCAGGCCGCGCGACAAGGCGGGCGAGATTATTGCCGGTGAAGAGGCCGAAGAATCGCCCCTCTCCGCGGCGGTCCAGTTGGCTACATCGCGCTTGGCGGCGCGAGTTTTCGAGGAGCAGGCACAAGACAGTGGTCCACGCGACCTTGCCGCGTTCACCGCTGCCGAACGCACTGTAGCTGTCGGCGCGGATGAGCGTCGCAAGCAGTTGGGGTTGACCTTGGGGCAGGCGATAGATTACCAGACGCGCGGCGTGCTGGATCGCGCTATTGTGGCGTATCGGCGCGCACTGGAGCAAGGCGGCGAAGACTTGGACATCCGCCTCAGTCTTGGCATCCTCTGCTACAAAGCGGCGGTATTTGAGGAGGCGATCCAGCATCTGCAACGTACGGCGGATGTCCCGGAATACGCGCTGGCGAGTTGTTTCGCTCTGGCGCAATGCCATCGCGCACAAGGGCAGATCGAGGAAGCGCTGGAGAACTATGTCAAGCTGCTCCATCTCCTGGATCGAGAATCGGGCAAGGTGCGCACGGATGACTTTTTGCAGCTTTATCAGAGCCTTGTGGGCAGTCAGGGAAAGATCCGCGATCGCGAACGCGCTGTTGCCTTTGTGGACGCCATGACTCATCTGCTGACCGGCAAAAACTGGCGGCAGCGGCTGGACGGGGTGCGAGAGCAGATGAGCCAACTGGCCACAGACGATGTCCTGGTGAGCCTGGCCGAGATTGTCGAGGTGCAAGGCTCTGACAGGATGCTGGAGGGCATGCAGCGGAGCCGCCAATACCTCGCACAGAATCTGCCGCTGGCCGCCATCGAGGAGTGCTACGCCATGCTGGCACTGGCGCCCAATTACCTGCCCGTACATGCGCAGCTGGCGGAGATCTTGCTCAATCAGGACAAAGTGGAGCAGGCGGTTGCCAAATATGAGACGATTGCCAGTACCTACCAGATCCGCGGGGACATCGCCCAAGCGATCGGCGCCTACCGGCGCATCCTGGACATCTCGCCGCTACATATGGCAGCTCGCGCCAAGCTCATCTCGCTGCTGACCAGCCGAGGACAGGCCGACGAAGCGCTGGCAGAATATGTCGCGATGGCTCAGGCTTACTACCAGTTGGCGCAACCGGACAAGATGCTGGAAATATACCAGGAGGCGCTCACGCTCGCAGCACGCAGCCCGGGCACAAGGAACTGGCCGCTGGTGATCCTAAAGGGTATGGCTGACGTCTATATACAACGTCTCGACTGGAACCGCGCCGCCAATGTCTATCAAGAGATCAAACGCCTGGATGCGAATGATGACAGCGCACAACTGACGCTGATTGATCTTTACTATCGGAGCGGACAGAGACAGCGCGCTGAGGCCGAACTGGATGAGCTTGTGAATCGGTACAGGCAACAAGGGCGGCTGGTGGAAGCGCTCCAGGCGTTGCGCAGCCTAGTGAAATCCTATCCCGCGGAGGCGGGAGCGTCTGGCCGGCTGGCGCGCTTGCTGTTCGAGAGCGGCCAGAAGGAAGAGGCCGTCGGCGAGCTGGATCGCCTCGGCGAACAGCAACTGGAACAGGGACGATTGCAGGATGCGATCGCGACGGTGCGCCAGATCATTGCCCTGAATCCCCAGAACCTATCTGCCTATCAGCAGTTGCTTCATCAGCTAGAGTCGCCGTCCGGTTCTGATGGCTGAGGTCAGGGTGGTAGTGTGAGGAGTCGGTATGTCTGATGTTTTGTGGGCGTTCTCTCGGCTCGATTTGAGTGATGTTCTGGATATCTTGTTGGTCGCGCTGGTTTTTTACATGATCTTTATGTTGATCCGGGGCACGCAAGCAGTCCAGTTGCTCCGTGGCATCATCGTTCTGGTCATCATCATCCTAGTAAGCACGGTTCTCCCTCTTCCCGCCTTCAAATGGCTGATGCGGAACTCGCTGACGCCGCTTCTCGTGGCTATCCCCGTCATATTCCAGCCGGAACTGCGACGTGGCCTGGAGCGGCTGGGACGCGCGGGCGGCCTGATCAATCGGCCTCGCGAAGCTGTGGTCACGTTGGTGGTTACTGAGATCGCTCGCGCTTGCCGTCGCCTGTCAGAACAGGGACACGGCGCGCTGATCGTGTTGGAGCGGAATACCGGCCTCCAGGACTATGTGGATACCGGTGTGCGATTGGACGCGCGCGTGACGGCGGATCTCATTTTGACGATCTTTTTCCCGAATACGGCGCTACATGACGGCGCGATCATCATCCGCGAGGATCGGATCGCAGCGGGGGCCTGCGTTCTGCCGTTGACCGAGCATATGCGGGGCGAACGGCACATGGGCACGCGCCACCGCGCTGCTGTGGGGATCACGGAGCAGACCGATGCGATCTCCGTTGTCGTCTCGGAGGAGACGGGGACGATCTCTGTTGCACGCAATGGACGCATGGTGCGACGGCTCGATGAGCGGCGACTGCGTAACATCCTGCAGGAGATGTATGGCGGGCTCGATTCTGACAGCTCGCAGCGCATCTCGCGGCGTATTGCCTCTCGGCTAGGCGTAGAGGAACGCGCGGAGACAGATGAGACATTCTCTATCTAGGTATGATATGCAGGGCGCTTCTGGACGCTAGATTGGATTGAGGACATGCGAGGATCACTGATCGAGAACATCGGGTTGGCGGTTTTGGCCCTGATCTTGGCCCTATTGGTCTGGATGGGGGCCACCTTTCAGGAAAACCCGCCAAAGGCGCAGCTCTTTCCGGAGCCGATCCCGATCGAGATCATCAACCGGCCGCGAGGTTGGATCGTGCGCAACCAGAGCGCGACGGCGGTGCGCGTCGAGGTGCGCGGGCGGCAGGACAGGCTGAACCTGCTCACCACCAGCAGCTTTCGGGCTACTGCCGACCTGGCCGGCCTCGAGGCAGGATTGCATCAGATTCCGGTCGAGGTCGAATGCAGCGATAGATCGGTCTCGATCATTGCCCAGAACCCTTCGGCTATTAGCCTGACTTTGGACCAGGAAGAGACGAAAGAGATCCCTGTTCAGGTCAACATCATGGACAAGGACAACATGCCGATCGGTTATACGTATCGCACGCCAACCGTTCAACCGAGCTTTGTCAATGTTGTCGGTCCCAAATCGCTGGTGGATGAAGTGACTCAGGCAACTGTCAGCGTTTGGCTGCAAGGCTCCAAGAGCACCGTGGAGCGCAGGTTGACGCCACGACTGCTGAACGCGGAGGGACGAACGGTGGAGGGCCTGACGCCGGATCCATCCACTGTGACGGTGCAGGTCCCCATCGAGCAGGAGCTTGGCTTTCGCGACGTGACGATCCGCGCCAACATCACCGGCGTGCCTGCATCGGGTTACTGGATCAGCAACTTGACAGTGCAACCGTCAACGGCGACGATTTTCGGCACACCAGCGGCGCTGAGCAATCTCGAAGGCTTCCTAGAGACGGCGCCAGTGGACGTCTCGGGCGCGAAGGCGAATCTGGTCAAAACTGTGCCGCTGAATCTGCCCGCAGGTATCTCCGTGCTCAGCCAGGACGCGCAGAAGGGCGTGCAAGTGACGGTTGAGATCTCGGCGATCGTCGGCGGGCAGACGGTGCAGCGCGGGATTGTGAAGCAGGGCCTGAGCCTGGGACTGAAGGCGAGCCTTTCGCCGGCCGTCGTTGATGTCATCTTGTCCGGCCCGCTACCGCTGCTACAGGAGCTCAAGCCGGACGAGGTGCAGGTGATCGTAGAGTTGTTTGGCCTCAGCGTAGGAAATCACCAGCTCAAACCACAGGCGATCCTCGTTCCCGAAGGCCTGCAGGTCGTCAAGATCGTGCCAGATACGGTCAACGTTACCATCGAGCTGGGCCCATAGACGCGCAGCGCCGCTACACGAAGAGAGGGATGTGTCCGTGAGTCCGGGGCCCAAGCCAATTGTGGCGATCGTGGGAAGACCCAATGTGGGCAAATCAACCTTGTTCAACCGGCTGGTGGGGCAGCCGCTGGCGATCACCGAGGATGTGCCGGGGACGACGCGTGATCGTCTTTACGCCGAGGCAGAGTGGTCTGGTACAGAGTTCGTGCTTGTGGACACCGGTGGCCTCGATCTCGCCTCACACGAGGATCTCATCACTCGCATTCGGGCGCAAGCCCAAGAGGCGATAGACGAGGCGGACGTTATCATCTTTGTCACCGACATCATAGATGGCGTCACCGCCGGCGACCACGATGTGGCTACGGTGTTGCGCCGCACGAACAAGCCGGTGTTGCTGGCAGTCAACAAGGCCGACAGCGCCAAACGCCGCCTGAATGTGCCCGAGTTCTACGAGCTGGGGTTGGGCGATCCGTTTCCGATCTCCTCGTTGCACGGCACCGGTATCGGCGATCTGCTGGATGCCGTTGTGCAGGCACTGGGCGATCTACCACAGCCAGAGAGCGCAGAAGGCGAGGCAGTCAAGATCGCCATCGTTGGCCGCCCCAATGTGGGCAAGTCACTGTTGCTGAACACTCTCCTGGGAGAGGAGCGCTCAATTGTCAGCGAGATCCCCGGCACCACACGCGATGCCATTGACACTCATCTGCTCTGGCGCGGGCAGGATGTGCTGCTGATAGACACCGCCGGCATCCGTCGCCGTGGGCGCATCGAGCAAGGCGTAGAAAAATACAGTGTCTTGCGCACGCTGCGCGCCATCAGCCGCGCCGATGTTGTGCTTCTCCTCCTGGATGCAGCGGAAGGTATCACCGACCAGGATGCCCACGTGGCGGGATACGTGTTGGAGGAGCACAAGAGCGTCGTCGTCGTGGTGAACAAGTGGGACCTTGTGCCCAAAGACCATCGCACGATGGACGAGTACACGCAAAAAGTGCGCAGCGCGCTGCGCTTCTTGCCGTATGTGCCGATCCTCTTTGTCTCGGCGTTGACCGGGCA
>JAIOAV010000051.1 GCA_019873665.1 Chloroflexota bacterium | reverse complement strand
CTGGACCAGGAAGAAGCGGTCGCCGTCATGATCGAGAAGTACGAGGTCTGCTGTGGCCTCTTCCACGGCTTGGACCGGTCGCGGTGGACAACGGGCACGCCGGTCGAGCGCCTGGGGCTTTTGCCCGCCGCCCAAGAACACATCCTCGCCCAGGAAAACGGCAAGGACCGCTGCATCCGCGCCGTGAAAGAACTTTCGCAGGCCTTCGCCCTGGCAGTGCCGCACGAGGCGGCGCTCGCCATCCGTGACGACGTGGCCTTCTTCCAGGCGGTGCAGAGTGTGCTCGTCAAGCGCGCGCCGGGTGAAGCGCGGCCGGAGGAGGAACTCGATCACGCCGTGCGGCAAATCATCTCCCGCGCGGTCGCCCCCGAAGGCGTTGTGGACATCTTTGCGGCGGCCGGGCTCCACAAGCCCGACATTTCCATCCTCTCGGACGAGTTCCTGGCCGAGGTGCGCGGCATGCCGCAGAAGAACCTCGCCGTCGAACTGCTTCAGAAACTGCTCAAAGGCGAGATCAGCCTCCGCCGCCGCAAAAACATTGTGCAGGCGCGCTCGTTCGCCGAGATGCTGGAGCAGACTATCCGCCGCTATCAGAATCGCGCAATCGAGGCCGCGCAGGTGATCGAGGAATTGATCGCGTTGGCGAAGGATATGCGCGAAGCGGATGCGCGCGGCGAGCGACTCAAGCTCTCCGAGGAGGAGCTTGCCTTCTACGACGCGTTGGAAACGAACGACAGCGCGGTCAAGGTGCTGGGCGACGAGACCCTGCGGGCGATTGCCCGCGAGCTGGTCGCGACGGTGCGCAATAACGTTACCATTGACTGGACGCTGCGCGAAAACGTCCGCGCCCAACTGCGCGTGCACGTGAAGCGTGTCCTGCGCAGGTACGGCTACCCGCCGGACAAGCAGGAGAAGGCTACGGCGACGGTGCTGGAGCAGGCTGCGCTGCTGTCGGCGGAATGGGCGGGGACGTGAAGGGGGCGTCTAACAACAGCATGCAGCGCACGGCGCTGCGCGCCGCCGCTGATGCTGAGCGTTAGGCTGGGCAAATCAGACCTGATAGAATTCACATTGATCCAATCGTTTCGCACCAGCATTCTTCCTGTCCGGAGGTATTCGAAAGAATGGAGAAGCACCCATCTGGAATCAAACTAGAATCATGGCTCGTCTCGGCAGGTCGCGCTTCCGAACCCGGCGCTCCGCTGAACGTACCGCCCATCCCTGCCTCAAACTTTATCATCGGCAGGGGGCGCGAGTACGCGCGCGATGATGGGACGCCGACCTGGGAGGCACTCGAAGAAGTCGTCGGCGGGCTTGAGTCGGGCAAAGCTGTGGCGTTCGCCTCCGGCATGGCCGCCATTGCCGCAGTGTTTGATCAGCTTGCGGTGGGTGGCAATGTGGTGTTACCCGACGATTGCTATCAAGGGGTTGCCGGCCTAGCCGCGGCGGGCGCTGAAAGACAGCGCTGGTTAGTGCAGCGCGTGGCAGTGGACGATACCTCCGGCTGGATTCGGGCATGCGGCGTCGCTGACCTGATTTGGCTTGAATCACCCTCGAACCCACTGCTCACGGTAGCGGATCTGGAGGCTGTCTGCGCAGCACCACGCAAGCCCGGAGCGATCGTAGCCGTGGACAACACCTTCGCCACGCCTTTGAATCAGCAGCCGCTTGACTTCGGTGCCACGGTGTCTCTGCAATCGGCAACCAAGTTCATTGGCGGCCACTCCGACTTATTAGCAGGGGTCGCCACGACGAAAGACGATGCCCTCTGGCACGCCCTCAGGAAATCGCGCGAGTTGACTGGCGCGACACCAGGAACGCTCGAAGCCTTTCTGGCTGTGCGCGGCGCGCGAACTCTCGCGCTTCGCCTACAACGAGCCCAGCAAACAGCCATGATGCTTGCGGAGCGGCTTGAGATGCACCCGCTGGTCACTCGTGTCCGGTATCCAGGCTTGCCCTCACATCCGACGCATGCGACGGCCAAGCGCGTGCTCAAGGGCTTCGGAACGATTATCTCGTTCGATCTGCGTGGAGGGGCTGAGTTTGCTGATGGGGTCTGCCGGAACGTCAGGCTCATCCGCCATGCCACCAGTCTCGGAGCAGTAGAATCAACTATAGAACGAAGAGCTGCGATCCCAGGACAGGGACACCTTCCACCTTCGCTCCTACGACTCAGCGTTGGTATCGAGGACGCCGACGATCTCTGGGGCGATCTTGACTCGGCAATATGCTCTGCTGCACCGTGACTCTGTCGCTCATTCGTGCCCAGCCTAACAAGCGGTTGCAGGCGACCGTCCTTTGCGCTGCCCTCGCTCCGCTCGGGCTAACGCGCTCGGCCGGCGCCTGAACCGCCCCGTTAGGCTCTAAACTACAAACAGTGGTAGCCAACATAGATTTCACAAGGATAAGCTGAAAGCGAGAATCGACTCTTAAGAGCGCCTGACACACTGTGGTAAGCGCGCTGGAGCGAGTCAATCCGCCCGCTCCACCAACCGCTCGAAAGTGGCCACGTTCTCGGCTATCATGTTCGGGTTATCCTTCAGATAGTGGCCGATGCAAACGAGGTCGTTTTCGCGCATGTGCGCCGCCACGAACTGCCACCCCTCGGCGATAGACTTGTTGCCGCCCGCAAACACCTTGTAGTGCACCGCTGGCCAGGGGATCGTCTGGATGAGCGCCGCCATCGCGCTGCGGTGGGCCGCATCCCACTTTTCCTCGGTGGTGGAGACATGATGTGGGCTACTGCCACGCGGGCTGGGATCGTAGTAGCTGCACATCTGAAAGTCGGGCTGCAGGTTGTCGCGGATCCAGGCGTGCGCCTCGATGCTGTGTCCGGCAAAGCCGGCCACGAGCCCTACCTCGCGCATCACGTCGAGCGCCGCTTTCAGCAGGTCGGTCTGGCCCTGGGCGTACCAATAGTCCACGATGCCACCGTGCAGATAGACCCCCTTGGCGCCGGCCCGTGCCGCGCTGCGAATCGCGCCGAGCTGGTCGCCCAGCTCGCTGGCGGTCTGCCCGAACCACTGGACCGTGCCACCTTCATCCCAATACTCCAACAACAGGCGCTGTATATGCCGATCGGTGCGCCCGAAGAAGGTGTTGATCCCCGCCGCTTCTGCCCGCCGCAGCGCGTCCTTGATCCTGTCCGTGGTATAGTAGCGGATCATCTCTTGATCCCGCTGCCCACCCTGGTGTGAAAAGCCGCTAAAGGGGTTGCCGCCCGTTACTAGGCGTGTAACCTCGACATTGCCGAACTTGACCTTGCGCATGCGCCCTCTTTCTCCTCCAGATTGATGCATCCCATATCCGTCGCTCAGGTGATCCCCGCTGCCGCCACGCCGAGCGCCGGAGCCCGGCTATTCTAACAGCGTCGCCGCGTTTCGCCAAAAGATCCGCTCCCGCTGCGCCGCTGTTAGCTCGGCGCCGGCGATCTTGCCGAGACAGTAGGAGAGGTCCGAGTTATCCGTGCCAAAGAGCACTCGCTCCGCGCCCACCGCCGCCACGAGCTGCTCGATGGCGTCCATCTCGGCCAGCGAGCCGCTGGTATCCACATAGATGTTGGGGCAATCCCGCGCTACCTTGACGCCATACTCCCAATCGCCCCCCAGGTGCGCCATCAACAGCTTGGCCTCCGGAAAGCGCCGCGCCAGCGTGCCCAGTTGCATCGGCGTGCTCTCGAAGGGGAGATTGCCGCCCGCTGGCGCGTCCGGCCCCACCTTGACCCAGCAGTGCACCAGCAATGGCAATCCGTAGTCAATCGCACGCGCCACGATTGCCTCGACGCGGAGATCGTCGCAGTAGGTGGCGACCCACAGCTTGACGCCGCGAAAGCCCCGATCCACGCAGCGCGCCAGCTCATCCAGGGCCACCGCGCCGTGCGCAGGGTTCACATAGGCGAATCCCACCACATGGCCGGGCAGTCGCCGCATCAGCCCATAGACGGCATCGTTGCTGGCGCGCACCTCCTCCGGTGTCGGATAGTAGCCGCCATAGAGCGTGGACACCCAGAAGCGATCGGTCAGCCCGCGCTCCACCCGCGCGGCCAAGTCCTCCTCCGTGAGCCCGCCAAAGTTGAGGTGAATGTGCGCGTCAATCAGCACGTTTCACACCCCCCCGTGATGTGGAGAAACGCCGCGGCGTTATCCCACAGGATCGCCCGTCGCTCCGCGTCACTCAGCTCCGCGTCGCGCACTTGAAAGAGGGCCGACTCGGGATAGTGCAGCGGCATGCCGGAGGCGAAGGCGATGTGCTGCACGCCGAGCCGCTCCACCATCTGCGGCAGTTTCAGCGACTTGTAGGCCGTCGTCAGGAGCGTCGCAGCGCGATCTGCCAGCGCTGGCGCCAGCGCCACGCCCTCCACGGGCAGGTTCGCGTTACAGATCGCCAGCGGCAGATCGCGAAAGGTCTTGAGCAGGTAGAGCAGGTCATCCACCGCCAGGGGCGGGACCTGCATACACCAATGGTGCGAGCGCTCGTCCTGCAAACGCACAAAGACTAACGCTGGCAGGTGCAGTTCCTGCAACCGCTGGCAAAGCGTGGCAGCGCAAGGGTCATATAACCGATATCCGTGATAGGTAGGGATCAGCCCGCACGCGACGCAGCCCCACTCCTCCACCATGGTGCGCAGGTCGCGCTCCCAGCCGGGAAAGCGCGGGTTGACCATCGCCAGGGGCAGCAGGTCGCCGGCAACGCCGACATCATCCACCATCTCTTGCACGCCGTCCAGGCAGTCTTTATAGAACACCGCCTGCAGTGGGATCGCCAGTGCGCGCGTGATGCCAGCGCGCGCCATGAGCTGCCGCACATTCGCCGCTCCCGCGTGGCGCAGCCGCCGGAAGGGCCACGTGCCGATATACACGTTAGCATCGAAGATCACGTCGCGCTACCCGCCTCGTAAAAGATGTCAAGATGCCGTACAAGCCACGCCGCAACGGACACAGCGAAGAATCTCATGCCTTTGCGGCCAGTGCCATCTCGCGCAGCAACTCGAGCTGTCCGGCGTGATACGTCTCGTGATAATAATTGAAGAATATGAGCTGAGCAACTGTGGTCGTGCCGAGATGGCTTTGCGTCGGCTGGGCCAAATCCGCATCCGTCATGCGCCGCAAAGCCGCCTCGATGATCGGCTGGCTCTTTTCCAAATAGTTGAGCAGCATATCCAGCTTGACGACATCCGGCCCATCCTCGCACACTGGTGGCGAGCCGTAACCATAGCGCTTGGCCATCTCCTCGCTGATCAGTGGCCTCTCGCCCAACAGTTTGACGATGCTGTCGCGTGTGCCCACAATGTGCCCGAGGATCCAGTTCATGCAGTTGCCTGGCACCGGTGGTTGCACCAGCGTCTGCTCATGTGTCAGGTTCAACACCTGGCGTTTGACCATGTCCACATTGCGTGCGAACGCCTTGATCATATCCTCTTTACCAATCATCTTACCCTCCTTGACGAATCAAAACGCTGACACTTCACATACTAGGGCGATATCCGATCCTTGTCAAGACGGGCCAGATCGCGCGGGCCGATCCCAAAAGCGCGATTTGGCGTTTTTGTCAAGTTATGGTATCATCCGCATAGTATGGGAAGAGCGGTTCCTCCCATAAGCTACTGTGAGCTTGGCTGACAGTGGTGTCGAATCGCAGGATATTCGGGCCAGCATCGGTTATACGAGATGGCCGATGCTGGCGTTATTATGTCAGATGGAGGGGCGAATGGCCTACACAGTAAAGAACGAAAAGCTCAAGCAGTGGGTTGACGGCGTAGCCAAGATGTGCCAACCAGACCGGGTCTACTGGTGCACTGGCACGAAAAGGGAGTACAACCGTCTGATGAAGCAGATGGTTGCGAGCGGCGCCGCCATCAAGCTGGAAAAGCGCGCCAACTCATTTCTCTTTCGCTCCGATCCCAGCGATGTGGCCCGCGTCGAGGCCCGCACGTATATCAGCTATCCCACAAGAGATCAGGCCGGACCGACGAATAACTGGATCGCCACCGACGAGCTAAAACAGATCATGACCGGCCTCTACAATGGATGCATGCGCGGCCGCACGATGTACGTCATCCCCTTCATGATGGGCCCCTTTGGCTCACCTATGTCCAGGATCGGCATTGAGATCACTGACAGCCCATACGTTGTGTGCAACATGCACATCATGACCCGCGTCGGCACGCGCGTGATCGAGGAGCTGGGCGCCGATGGCGAGTTCATCCCCTGTCTTCATTCGGTTGGCGCGCCGCTGGAGCCGGGGCAGAAGGACGAGCCCTGGCCTTGCGCGCCCATGGAGCAAAAGTATATCAGCCATTTCCCGGATGAGAACCTGATCTGGTCCTACGGTTCCGGCTATGGCGGCAATGCACTGCTCGGCAAAAAGTGCCTGGCGCTGCGCATTGCCTCCGCAATGGCCAAGCGCGAAGGGTGGATGGCAGAGCATATGCTGATCTTGCGTCTGATCAGTCCCGTCGGCAAGCAGTATCATATCGCTGCCGCCTTTCCCTCTGCCTGCGGCAAGACCAACCTGGCCATGATCCAACCCACCATCCCCGGCTGGAAAGCGGAATGCATCGGCGATGACATCGCATGGATGAAGATCGGCCCGGATGGCCGCCTCTACGCCATTAACCCTGAATCCGGTTTCTTTGGTGTCGCGCCGGGTACTTCCTACAGCTCGAACCCGATGGCCATGGAGAGCGTCAAGGAGAACACGATCTTTACCAACTGCGCTCTCACCGATGATGGCGACATCTGGTGGGAAGGGATGGATGGCCCCGCCCCCGCCCACACTATTGATTGGAAAGGCCGCGACTGGACTCCTCAGAGCACCGAGCCGGCGGCACATCCGAATGCGCGCTTTACGGCGCCAGCCTCGCAGTGCCCGGTGATCTGCTCCGATTGGGAAAAGCCCGAAGGCGTGCCGATTGACATCCTGATCTTTGGTGGGCGTCGCGCCACTGTCGTGCCGCTTGTAACCGAGGCTTTCGGCTGGGATCATGGCGTGTATATGGGCGCCACTGCCGCTTCCGAGACGACAGCAGCCAACATCGGCGCTGTGGGCAACCTGCGGCGCGACCCATTCGCCATGACCCCCTTCTGCGGGTACAACATGGGCGACTATTTCCAGCACTGGTTCGATATGGGCGACCGCCTGGGCAACAAGGCCCCGCGCATCTTTTACGTGAACTGGTTCCGCAAGTCGCCCACAGGCAAGTGGCTGTGGCCTGGCTTTGGCGAGAACAGCCGCGTGCTCAAGTGGATGTGCGAGCGCCTTGAGGGCACCGCTGGCGCGCAGAAAACCGCCATCGGCTATGTGCCCAACAAAGAGGACCTAGACCTCAGTGGCTTGACGATCCCCGATGAGAACATCGAAGAGCTGCTCAGGGTGGATAACAACGCGTGGCGCGCCGAGATCCCTGATGTCGAGGCGTTCTTTGCCAAGTTCGGGAATCGCCTGCCAGAGCGGCTGCGCCAGCAACTGGCAAATCTCCGCGAGCGGCTTGGCTAGAGCGCCACGCCACCCTATATGCCTTTCAGCCGCCCGAAAGCGACGCTTTCGGGCGGCTGCTGTTTGTGCCCCTCGCTGTCTCTTCCTTGCAGCAAGCTCCGTTCTGTTTAATGAATCTTCATTTGTTCTCCATCGCTTTTCCACAATCGCACGTTATATTGTAGACAAGAGATCGGGTCGACCCAGATGACTGCTCTCATGGAGGGAGAGAATAGAAGTCGAACAACTGGCCCGGTCATTGCGAGCGGCCGCAGGGAGCGAAGCAATCCCCCGTTGGCGTGCATAGACGTTACTTCGGGCGCTTCGCTCTCGCCATGACATGAATGATCCAAGCTGTGCACAATCGTCCGATTTCCAACTGATTTCCCTATTAGGAGGTGTCTATGAAGAGGCTTTTGAAGATCGTTGGTGTTACACTACTGGTCGCAGTTGTCGGGGCAACGTTGTTTGGCACGGTGGCCCTTGCCGAGGGCTCCACATCCTCGCTTCCCAATCTGTTCGGCCTGTTGGGACAGGGAAAACTCGGCAGATGGGTGAGCGATTACACAGAGCAATTCCTCGACGCGGTCGCCGCCAAGCTGGGCGTGGAGCGGGCCGCGCTGGACACGGCAGTGCAGGAAGCACGCAGGGACGCGATCAACCAGGCCGTAACTGATGGCAAGCTCACGCAGGAACAGGCTGACTGGCTGCTCGACCCCGAAGCAGCGATGAAGGCGAAGATCGAGCAAGCCGTCGCTGATGGCAAGATCACGCAAGAGCAGGCAGACTGGCTGCTGCAGGGAATCGAGAAAGGCTATGTTCCGTACATGCGCGGTTTTGGTCTTGGCGGCCATTGCGGCGGAGGGCGCTTCCGCGGGATGACAAGGCCATTCGAGTTCGGGCGTCGCGCACCATCAGCAGAAAGCCAAAGCCTGCCTACTCAGTAAGGGCAAAGGAGGTGCCCGTCAGCCGCATCCCGCCCTCAGGGTCCGAGAGGCAGGCCTCGATAGCGGCAAGTGACCCGAGCGCGGGCCACTGAGAAGCACCTATCGTAGTGAAGGGCGGGTTCAGACGAGGAGCGAGACGGTTGTCGCTCCTCGTCTATGATTATGTTGACCACTTCGCCACATGTGCGTATAATGCGCATAAGCGGAATCTGGGGCAGGGGAGCAGGAGCGTGGCACCACAGAGAATCCTGGTGGTGGACGATGACAAAGGCATTGTCCGGCTCATGCGAGCGTATCTGGAGCAGGCGGGTTTTCAGGTGCTCGTCGCCTACGACGGCAAGACCGCATTGCATATCATCCGCCACGATCGGCCAGACTTGGTGGTACTAGATCTGATGCTGCCAGGTCAGGATGGCTGGGAGATCACCCGCATCGTGCGGAGCGACCGCACGCTGAGCGCTACGCCAATCCTGATGCTGACGGCGCGCGTAGAGGACAACGACAAGATCATCGGGTTGGAGTTAGGTGCAGATGATTACGTTACCAAACCGTTCAACCCGCAGGTAGTTGTGGCACGGGTGCGCGCGCTGCTGCGGCGCGCTGGCATCGGGCCGATCGCGCCGCAACAGCTCCAAGTGGGCGCGCTCGTGATGGACCTAGATCGTCACGAGGCGACCGTGGCGGGTCAGGTAGTGGAGCTCACGCCGACCGAGTTCGAGTTCTTGCGCGTCCTCATGGAGCAGCCTGACCGCGTGTTCACGCGCGTCGAGTTGATCGAGAACTCCTTCGGCTATGCATACGACGGGCTGGAGCGCACCGTGGATAGTCACATCAAGAATCTGCGCCGCAAGATCGAGCCAAATCCCGCCAAGCCGGCCTACATCGAGACGGTGTATGGGGTTGGCTATCGTCTGAGGTCTGAACCATCATGAGAATTCTACGTACTCTGTGGGTACGGCTAACTTTGGCTTTTGCGCTGGTGATCTTGGTGGCGGTGGGCACCGCAGCGCTCCTGGCGAATCGCAGCGCCGATGCTCAATTCCGTCAGTACATCACACACAGCGGCATGCGCGGCTCTGGCAGCGGCATTGAACAACTGGCTGCCTACTATAAGGCAAATGGCGGTTGGCAAGGTGTGGAGACCGTATTTGCGGACGCGGTGTTTGTAGCCCGGTGGTGGGGCACACCTGCTGACTTACAACGCCCCGCCGCTGCGTTTCGGCGCCTGGATATCATGCTGGCGGATACCCGTGGCAAGGTAGTCTACGATAGCACGGGGCAATCCACAGGGAAAAGGCTCAGCGCCAGGGAGCGCGCCAGCGGCCTGCCCATCACCGGCGCAGATAACGGCGAGGTGATCGGCTATCTGCTCGCCTCTGTTCCCACCCCACAGGATGGCCTCGAGCCGCTAGAACTGCGATTCCTCGCTGAGCTGCGCCAGGCGCTGATCACCGGCGCCGCCGCGGCGGTCGGACTGGCACTGGTCGTCGGCGCGCTATTGAGCCACAGTCTGGCGAATCCGCTGCAGCAGTTGGCAGCTGCGGCGCGTGCCGTCGCCAGCGGCAATCTGAAGCAGCAGGTCCAAGTGAAGGGGAGCACCGAAGTGGCCGAAGTCGCCCACGCCTTTAACGAGATGACCAGCGCGCTGGAGGAATCCGCCACGCTACGCCAACACCTGGTGGCGGATGTGGCCCACGAGCTGCGCACGCCGCTTAGTGTCCTACAGGGCAACCTGCGCGCGATCCTAGACGATGTCTACCCGCTGGACAAAGAGGAGATCGCCAACCTTTACGATGAGACGCTGCTGCTGAGCCGTCTGGTAGACGACCTGCGTGAGCTGGCGCAGGCCGAGGCGGGCCAGCTTGGCCTCAACCTTCGCCCGGTGGCCATGAGCTCTCTCCTGCGAAGCGCGGTGGAGAGATTCCGGCCAGCCGCCGACATGAAGGGCATCACTTTGGGCTTGGAGATGCCCGACGAGCTGCCGCTCACTGAGGCGGACCCAGATCGCCTAAACCAGATCATCTTCAACCTGCTCAGCAATGCACTGCGGCACACTCCAGAGGGAGGCAGGATCATGGTGCGTGGCGCTGCCACTCGAAGGGGTGGCCACGATGACATCGCGGTATCGGTTGTTGATACAGGTGAGGGAATCGCCGCAGAGGATTTGCCGCATATCTTTGATCGCTTCTGGCGAACGGACCGTGCGCGCAGCCGTGAGAAGGGAGGCACGGGGTTGGGATTGGCGATCGCGCGCAGCCTCGTCGAGGCACACGGTGGGCGCATCTGGGTCGAAAGCAAGCTGGGCCAGGGTGCAACATTCACCTTCAGCGTGCCGGTGATCGTTCCGGCGGATGATGAGTTATAGCACTGGCAGCACGCCGCAGCGGATCACGATATACAAGCGCCCCCGTCCTGTAGGCAGGGGCGCTTGTCCTTGTCATGACAGATCAGCGCCCTATAGCCTCGGCGTTTACCCATTCCACCAGCGCCTTCATGTAGCCGATGCTGAACGCCGTGCCGAGTCGCCGATCATCGCCCATCAGAGGGATATGATCGGCGATCAGCACGCCACGGAAATCAACCTCTCGCAGCGCCTTGGCCACCTGATACATGTCCATGTACCCATCATCAAGGAAGGTCTCCACAAAATGCGGCAGCGGCGCGTTCACATTGCGAAAGTGAACCTTGAAAAGCTTGCCCTGCGCGCCAAAGTAGCGGATCGTTTCCAGCACATCTTTTCCCATCAACGCGCCGCCCTCCAGCCAGCAGCCGACGCACAGGCACATGCCGACGTTCGGGCTGTCGGCGATCTCCAGCGCCCGCCTGTACCCCTCGAAAGAGGAGAAAATGGGGCGAGGCACGCCCGCCAGCTCTGGCACCGGCGGATCGTCCGGATGGATGCCGATGCACACACCCGCCTCCTCTGCCACCGGCGCCACCTGCTTGATAAAGTACGCATAGTTCTCCCAGATCTCGTCCGCCGTATAGACGCGGCCATGGGAAAGCGGCATGTGATAGTGCCGATCGCGCCAGTGTCCCGTCTCGGCCCGGCGCAGGTCAAACGCCCTCGCCTGCGCGCCGCCACGCGTCTGCTCCGGCGCAGTGCTCCAGATGCCATTGGCCATATGGGCATATGTGGTGTACGGGATTCCCGCCCGGCCCAGATCGCGCAAATGCGCCTTGTACTCCTCGATCTTGGCGTCACGTCCCGGCAGGCCCAGCACGATGGCCTCTTGGTTGTGCACATCCCAGTTGCCAAAGCCATACACCTTCAGCCCGGCCTCGGCGAAGAGCTGGCGGCGGCTGGCATAGTACTCGTAACTCGCCTTGTCGCCGCTAGTCCAGAGGACAACCCAATCCACCCCCATCTGCCGCACGAAGCGCAGCTCCTCTGTCGTCGGCTCCGCCGATACCTGCGCCGCGATCTTGATACCAGGCTCGATCTCCATGAGAGAATGTACCAAAGCGCTAACCCTCCTATGCCAAGCTATCAGACGAACTCCAACAGGGGAGCAAGACCACGGGCCTCCGCCCTCCCGTCCCAGGCGATCATCACCAACGGGTGAGTGTCGCGATCTCAGCCAGCGTCCGCTCGTACACCTCATAATGCTCCCCCTCTGCTTCGTCGGGGTCCACGAACTTGAGCCACATAGCGCGCTCTGGATTCGCCCCAGCCAGCACGCGCCGGCTTGCCTCCAGCTTCCCCTGCGGGTCATGCCACCGCACAACACCATCCTGCAGGAGGATATACTCGCCGCGATACGGCGCGAACTCGGTGGGGTGATCGCGGTAGTAGAGCGCCTGCTGGCACATGTCGCGCCGCCACCCGGCGACCATCTCCGGCAAATCGGTCATCTTGGCGAAAAAGGTTCCCGGCGGCTGCGGCGCGAGCTCCGATTGCCAGTCAATGGCTGCCAGATCCACCGTGCCAAAGCCGCCCTCGGCAGCGACCAGCAGCGCGTTGCGGTCCCGGTGAAAGGGTGGCGTGGGCCAATCCGCAGCGGGATCATGGCCCATCAGATGCGCGAGGCAGGCATCGGTGGCGATGACGTGATCGCCGGCCACGAGGCCATTCACCACCCGCGCCAGCGAGGCATCATCGCCCCACTCCTGCCCCGCTTGGCCCACCAGCGCGTCCACGATGTTCAGCGCCGGATCAAGCACCCGCCCGATATCCGCCAGCACGTAAGGCATGCGCACCAGGTGGTGGTAATAGTGGCGCGGGCGCGCCGGATGGCGGCCGGGCATGAGGCCAAAGAGGTTCTTCAGGCAGCCAGTGATCCCCATATAGGCGTGGTTCTTGATCTTGGCGACCGAGACCAGCGCATCGGCTTCAATGACGCCCTGCACCATCGTATAGTGGCGGAACATACGGCCACCGCCAGGCACATCCACCACCACGTGCGGTGGCTCGATCCCGTTGATGTACGGGATATCGAACTCGCGCAGGATAGGCGCCAGCGTGGTTGTCTCCTCCAGCGTGCGGCCGCTGTACATGGTATAGTAGCTCACGTCAGCGCAGACGATCTCGGCATGAGTGCACTCCCGCAGGAGGCGCAACACGGCGCGCGCCACGCTATCGCTGACCAGTTGCTGGCGCTGTCCGGCATAATAGACGCGCTGCTGGGGAGCTTTGTCCTGGTTGAACTTGATGGCGATCCGTTTCGCCTGCCGTAACTTGGCCCATGCCGCGCTGAGCGGGGCGGTGGCGCGCTCCAGCGCCGCATAGACCGCCTCGTCGCCCGCGCGGTGGTCGCAATACACCGCACGAACCTGATATCGGTGACTGTCTGGCATCTGCAAAAGGGGTCCTCCTGGCCACGCGGGCCGCACGAGATGCGCAACGCCCACAAGTCTAGCCCGGTCAGCGCGCCTGTCAACTCCCGGCGCTGGTCGCACAGCCCTGGCGTCACGGGCGCGCGGTTGCCGCGAACTCACTTGGCGGGTAGAATGCGTCCTGTGCAGAAAGCAGAGGATGTTGAGCAACCCGGCCCCTCATTGCGAGCCGTGCCGCGGCGAAGCAATCCCCCCTTGGCGTGATGAGGCGATTGCTCCAAGCTTGGCCCTCACAATGACACTCGCCCGTCATTGCGAGAGAGCGAAGCGATCGAAGCAATCTCCTCTCCAGTCAGCAGGGGATTGCTTCGCTCCCTGCGGTCGCTCGCAATGACAAGAATGGCGCAAGCTGGCACAGTCATTCAACCTCTAGTTGACTTCACAAGATCGCGATGTGCAGAAAGGAGAGCGATGTTTCCATCCATTTTCACAGATGAGCTCAAGCTGGACCTGGCGGAAGCGCTGCCGGTGATCAAGTCATGGGGGCTGAACCATTGCGACCTGCGCGGACGCATCATGGGGCGCGCTTTTGAGAATCTCACGCCCGCGCAGTTGGCGCAGGTGCGCGCGCTGCTCGACCAGCACGGCATGAAGGTCGGCTGTCTGCAATCCTCGCTCGCCAAGGTGCACCTGCCTGACATGGAGCGGCAGCGCGCCGAAGAGGCCAAGCTGGAGGGGATCATCCGCGCCGCAGACGCGCTCGACTGCCACCTGGTGCGCGCTTTCTTCTACTGGCAGCCCCCGCCGGAAGAGATAGGCGCGCTGGCCATCCGTCCTGACGCGCTGCAAAAGACGCTGGACATGTTCATGCCGTTGGCGGAGCGCGCCAGGGCCGCCGGCCTCATACTGGCGTTTGAGAACTGCGGCGTTACGCCCGACGAGGTGCTCGAGTTCTTGGATGCGCTCAACGTGCCGCAGTGGGGGCTGGCCTGGGACGCACACAGCTCCTGGGATTCGGTAGAGCGCCGACAAGATGAAGCCGCATACATCATCCGACTGGCCAGCCGCGCCAAATGCGTGCATGTCAAGGCGCTGGGCGCGGTGCCGGAGTTGGGCGAGGAGCCCCTGCCGTGGGATCGCATTCTGGCGACCTGCGCCGCGGCCGGCATGACGGGGCCTGTCAGCGCCGAGACGCACAATCCGGACAAATCCGTCTCCGATATGGAGATGTCGCATCGCGTGGTGCAGGCTATTCAGCGCGCCTGGCCAACGGCTGCTCCGGGCAGCGTTCAGGAGGCGGCAAGGCCAGTGCGCAAGGTAACGCGCGCGTACGAGGATCAGCCGGTCGGTTTCGTCATCGTCGGGCTGGGGATGGGCCACAACCGCGCCCGCGAGATCACCCAGACCCCAGGAGCACGGCTGATCGGCGTGTGCGACATCCGCGAGGAGCGCGCCAGGCGGAGCGGCGAGCAATTCGGCGTGCCGTATACGACCGACCTGGAGCCCTGGCTGGATAACCCGCAGGTGGAAGCGGTGTGGGTCGTAACGCCCACCGGCCTGCATGCCGAGATCGCCCTGCAGGCGCTGGAGGCGGGAAAGCACGTGCTCGTCACCAAGCCGATGGAGGTCAGCGTCGCAGCGTGCGATGCCATGATCCGCAAGGCCGAAGAGAAGGGATTGCTCTTGGGTGTTGACTTTGCGCGGCGCTTTGATCCAGATACCTTGGAGCTCAAGAACGCTATCGAAAAGGGATTCTTTGGCCGACTGCTGAGTGCCGATTCGTCAGCGCGTATCCTGCGCACGATGGATTACTACCGAGAGAATGGCGGCTGGCGCGGCACGCGCCGGTGGGATGGAGGCGGGGTGCTCTCCAACCAGAACGTGCACGCGCTGGATCAACTGGCCTTTTGTCTCGGCATCCCCGCGCGCGTCCGCTGCCAGATATGGACACAGAACCACGCCATCGAGGCAGAGGACCTGGGGACGGCCATCTGGGAATACGACAGCGGCCTGGTCGTAACACTCTACGCGACTACATCCTACCCGCACGCGACCTGGTACGCCCGGCTGGAGATTCATGGCACGGAGGGCGCTTACTTGTATGCCCGTGGCGGGCCACAGCAAAAGACACAGGTGCTCTGGTATCGAGATGGCGCCTGGAGCGACCAGCCGCCCGAACGAGTCCCGGCGCCGTGGTTGAACCCGGGCGACAACTTTGTCTCGGCCATTCGCCTGGGCACGCCGCTGGTCTGTCCAGGACGCGATGGCCGCCGCTCACAGGCGATACTGGAGGCGATGTACCGCTCTGCCTATGGAGATGGCAGCTGGGTGAAAGTAGAGCCAGAGCTACCATGAAAAAAGATCGGTGGCCGCAGGCACGGAGCCTGCGGCCACCGCGCAGCATCACTCCTTGAGCACCTGGGCGTCCTCCGGTGCCCACGTGACCTTGACTTCCTCACCGACCGCGAACTCGCCCAGGCCTTTGCGGTCTATATTCTGCACGCGCGCCGCCAGCGACTCACCCGTCGGCAACGCCACGACAAAGCGGGTGTCGGTGCCCAGATAGACCACTTCCCGCACCTTGCCGCTGAGCGCCTGTGCATCCGCCTCCCCGGAATGAAGAAGCATCAGCTTCTCCGGACGGATAGCCACCGTGATCGCTGCGCCGGGCGATAGGGAGCCATTGCTCGTCCGGTCTTGCGGCGAGCATGCCCACACCACATGCCCAGCCACAGCAACCTCCACGCGTCCGTTGACCTGCTCCACCACCGTGCCCTGAAGAAAGTTGCTCTCGCCGATAAAGCTCGCCACGAAACGGGTGGCAGGTCGCTCGTAGATGCATACCGGATCGCCAACCTGCAAAATCCTCCCTTCCGACATGACCGCGATTCGGTCGGACATGGTCAGCGCTTCTTCCTGATCATGGGTTACATAGACGAAAGTGATCCCCACCTCTTGCTGCAAGTGTTTCAGCTCGATCTGCATCTGTTTGCGCAGCTTGAGGTCCAACGCGCCCAGCGGCTCATCCAAGAGCAACACTGCTGGCTCATTGATGAGCGCGCGCGCCAGAGCCACGCGCTGCTGCTGGCCTCCAGAGAGCTGTGAGGGCTTGCGGTCACCTACATCCGGCAGTCGCACCAGCGCCAACGCCTCCCGCACGCGCTCTTCCTGCTCGTTCCTGGGCACTCGCTTAACGCTCAGGCCAAAGGCGACGTTCTGAGCCACCGTAAGGTGCGGGAAGAGAGCATAATTCTGAAAAACGGTGTTCACCGGACGGCGATAGGGCGGGACTGCGCTCATCGGCTCGCCCAGGATGTAGATCTCCCCGGAGGACGGGGCCTCAAAGCCACCGATCAGCCGCAGCGTTGTCGTTTTGCCACAGCCGCTGGGGCCGAGCAGTGTGAAAAACTCTCCCTGACGAATTTGCAGGTCTATATGGTTGACCGCGGCCACGTCAGCGTGCGCCCTACGCACAGTACGTACGCCGGGAAAGACTTTCACTAGATCGCGCAATTCGACAGCAGTCTGACTCACCTTGCACCTCACGATACTTCAGATTGCCCACGCCTGCGCACCCACTCCGAGAAGATGAGAAGCGCCGCCGAACCCACCATGACCACAGCGGCGAGAGTTACGACGATCGGCAGGCGGTTGGGGAATCGCAATTGGGAGTAGAGATAGATCGGCAGTGTGGCCTCTGTACCCGCCAGAAAGAAGCTCACAGCGAACTCGTCAAAGGAGGTCGTGAATGCCGTCAGATATGCCGCGACGATGGCAGGAGCGCAGATGGGCAGCGTGACCCGGCGCAGCGTGCCCCAATAGGTCGCGCCCAGATCCATCGCCGCCTCCTCCAGGCTGGGCGAGAACCCAGCCAGACGCGCCGCGACGATCAGCACGACATAGGGGATGCTGATGATGACATGCCCGATGCCCACTGTCACCAGAGACAGGCGGATGCCCAGGGTGCCAAAGAGGATCAGGAGCGCCACACCCAGCACCACATATGGGATCACCAGCGGCATCGCCGCGACGGCCACGAAAGCGCTTCTGCCGGGAAAGCGAAAGCGCATGATCCCCAGCGCTGCCATCGTCCCCAGGATCGTCGCCACCAACGAGGATAGAATCCCCACCAGCAGACTGTTACGCACCGCCTTCAGGAGCTCAGTAGCGCCAAGCAGGGCGCTGTACCACTTGAGTGTAAAGCCCTTGAGCGGGAAAATCAGCATTGCCGAATCATTGAAGGAAAAGATGACAAGCAATGCGATCGGCAGGTAGAGAAAGAAGCAGACCGCCACAAAGTAGAGGGCGAGTGGCGAAACCCGCAAACGCGCTTTCACTCGAATACCCCCTCCACCGGCAGGTGATGTGCAAAGCGACCCAATACGGCCAGTATCGCCAGCATCATCACCAGCATCACCAGGCTCATCAGGGACCCCATGGGCCAATTCAGCGCCTGCACGAACTGGCTCTGGATAATGTTGCCGTACATGATGCCATCAACGCCGCCCACCAGCGCCGGCGTTACCCATTCCCCAAGCGTAGGGATAAAGACAAACAAAAAGCCTGCGGCCACGCCCGGCAGGCTAAGCGGCAATGTTACCCGCAGAAACGCTTGCCAGGGAGGACACCCCAGATCCGCGGCGGCCTCCAGCAGGCTGCGCTCCATCCGATCCAGCGCCGCCATGACGGGCAAGGCCACAAACGGGAGCCACGAATAGACCAATGCCACCACCACTGCGGCGCGGCTATAAAGCAGGATCGGCTGTGGTTCGGCCAGCACGCCCAACGTGACCAGCAGCGAGCTAAGGAATCCATCAGAGCTGAGGATCATCTTCCACGCCAGGACACGCAGCAGGAAACTGGTCCACGCCGGCACGAGAATCGCTGTGAGCAGGATGTTTCGCCGCGCGCCGGCATGAAACGAGAGATAGTAGGCGACAGGGTATGCCAGCAGAACGCAGGCGACGGATGTCTCCAGCGCCATGCGCACAGAGCGCAAGAGAAGGTTCTGAAAAGCGGTGTTGCGCATGAATTCCCGATAGTGCTCCAGTGTCAAGACCTGGCGTGCCGCACCAAAGCTACCCTGCCGAAAGCTGAACCCGGCCATCACCATCATCGGCAGGATAAAGAAGCAAAACAGCATCACCGCTGGAGGTGACATCAACACGGCGACGCGATTGCGGATGTTCACGGCCTTTTGTGCCTTTCTCACCCATAGTGCGCTCGCTAGCGCCTCAGGTGAGAGGCGCTAGCGAGATGCATTCCGACAAATCGAGCAATCACTGGCCAGAGACGCTTATGGCGCGGCCTTGACCTCATCCCATAGCGTGGTCCACGCCTGGCGTTGCTCTTCGGTCAGTGGCTGGAAGAACACTGTCCGCGACATGATATCCGGTTGGTCGAGCAGCATCAGCTTGACCAGCTCGGGATCGGTCTGGGCAGCGACGGCGCTATTGGCCGCCCCATAACCATACTGGTTCGCCATCTCGGCCATCGAGGGGAGCGAGATGAGCGCGTCAATATAGTCGTGGGCCAGATCGTGGTTCTTGCCGCTCTTGACGATGCAATAGCCATACACCCAACCGAGGCGGCCCTCCTTGGGGTTGATGTACTCGACATCTACCCCTTCCGCCTTGACGGCCACGTAGGCATCCGGCCAGGTCATGGCCAACCACACGTCGCCAGTCGCCACCTGCTGATTGATCTCGGTATAGTCGGTCCAGTAGCCCAACAGGTTCGGCTTGAGTTCGATAAGCTTCTGCTTAACCTGCGCCATCTGCTCCGGCGTCATCTTGTAGGCGTCAATGCCGAGCACAAGCGCCGTCATGAGCACGTTCGCCTCCGCAGAGTCGAAAGTGGACACGTGACCAGCATACTGCGGATCCCACATATCAGCCCACGAATCGGGCATCTCTTTCACCTTGTCGGTGCGGACGAGAATCGAGTTGTAGCCCCACTCCCAGGGCACCATGTACTGCTTGCCATCAACCTCACCCAGCTTGGCCAACGCGGGCATGATGCCAGACCAGTTGCTGAGCTTGGTTGTGTCAATGGGCTCCAGAAGGCCATTGTCCACATAGAGCTTGACCCAGCTGCTGTTGGGATGAACTAGATCCGCCTCAAAGCCGCTCTGCACTTTGGCGAACGCTTCGGGATCGTCCGCGAAAAAGGTCCACTCGACTTTGATATCAGGATGCTTGGCCTTGAAATCCTGCCAGAAAACCTCTTGTTCATACCCAGACCAATCGAGGACCACCAATGGCCCTCTCGTCGTGCCGCTGGAGCACGCCGCCAGCGCCAGCAGCACCAGTACCGTCACCACACGTATCAGCCACAGCATTAGCCGCGATTGCGTCAACCTACGCACGATCGTGTTCCTCCTGTGCATATACACACGAATTTGACTCATTGCTTGGCAGTAGAGGCAAGGCAGCGCCCACCGCCGCCCCTCAGCTTGAGCAGCGAGAGCAAAAGAGCCATCCTGATTGCAGATCAACAGGATGGTGAGCATCTATGAGCGCGACATCGCCTACTTTCTGTTATGATCGAGGGCTTTGACGCATCAGAGAGGTAGAGCACATGAATGCGTCAGTCAGAGGATGCTGATATCAGAGGCGGCGGTGGGCTGCCCTCTCACGGCAGAGGATCGGGGAGATCCTAGCAACGCTGCTCCAAACCGCGCGTCTACCTTGTCAGATTAAGATTAAGTGTACTACGATTCCTGCAAAATGCAAATATCGCTACACTCCGCTTCACCGTATCTGTCCTTCTCTCGTTGCCGCGATGGCGCGCAGCACATGCGCGGGCAGGTGCGGCCCATACTGTTTCTGCCATGCGGGGTTGAGATAATCGCAGTTTGTGATCACCCGGCGGCAGTAAGGCGAACCACAAGAGCACTCCATCCGAAATGGGATCGCCACCTCAGAGGTGGCATAGTCGTAGGTGATCTCCTCCCCCGGTTGGATATCGCGTCGGGCTACCAGGGCGCGGCTGCCTTCCCACCAGGTATTGGGGTCGCAGGAGTGATTCATGTAGCGCTCAATCCCAACACAGATGCGAAAGGTGTGTCCGTCACACTGATAGCCCACCAGGCGAAAGGTATCCCGCTCCGCCTCAGACCAGGCGGCGACCGTATCGCATGATACCGTTTCGCCCTCATCATCCTGCTGCCAGACAACCTCGCCACAGTGGATCAGTCTGGTGGCGACCAACCATTTGCCGTGAATCGCGCTGTTATCCTTTACCGTAATAGCAGGATGCAGCATCTCGCACCCCCATGATAAAGGCGGCTTTTGCCATCGCTGCAACGATGACAAAAGCCGCTTGAGACCAGTTGCAGTGGTCGCGTCTTAGCTCGTCTTGGCCGCGATCTTGGCCCAGGTATCACGCAGCGCTACTGTCTGGTTAAAGACAAGATGGCCGGGCCGTGAATCGGGATCAACGCAATAGTATCCCTGACGCAAGAACTGATAGCGATTGCCCGGCGCGGCGCTCGCCAGGCCCGGCTCCACCTTGGCGCAGGTGAGCACCTCAAGCGAATTCGGGTTCAGATTCTGCTTGAAATCCGCGCCCTCCGGCACGTCATCCGGATTGGGCACGGTAAAGAGCTTGTCATAGATGCGCACTTCTGCATCCAGAGTGTGTGGCGCCGAGACCCAGTGCAGCGTGCCCTGCACCTTCCGCCCATCCGAGGTCCAGCCGCCCCGCGACGCAGGATCATAGGAGCAATGCAGCGCGACGATCTCGCCCGTCTGCTCGTCCTTGACCACGCGCTGGCAGGTGATATAGTACGCATGCTTGAGCCGTACTTCCCGCCCAGGCCCCAGGCGGAACCACTTTTTCGGCGGATCCTCCATGAAATCCTCCTGCTCGATGTAGATCTCGCGGCAGAAGGGGATGAGCCGATGGCCAGCGTTGGGGTCCTCCGGGTTGTTCTCTGCCTCCAGTTCCTCTATCTGTCCCTCGGGATAGTTGTCAATGATGACCTTCAGCGGGCGCAGGACGCCCATCACGCGTGGCGCGCGTTTGTTAAGGTCTTCGCGAACGCAATGCTCCAGCAGGGCGATATCCACGATGCTATTGCTCTTGGCCACGCCGATCCGCTCGCAAAAGTCGCGGATGGCCTCCGGCGTATAGCCGCGCCGCCGCAGGCCCGCCAGCGTGGGCATTCGCGGGTCATCCCAGCCCGCCACGTAACCTTCATTCACCAACTGGATGAGCTTGCGCTTGCTGAGCACCGTATGGCTGAGCTGCAAGCGCGCGAACTCGATCTGCCGCGGATGATAGATGCCAAGCGCATCCAGAAACCAGTCATACAGTGGCCGATGGTCCTCATACTCCAGCGAGCAAAGCGAGTGTGTGATCCCCTCGATCGAGTCGCATTGGCCGTGCGCCCAGTCGTACATCGGGTAGATGCACCACTGGTCGCCGGTGCGATGATGGGTGGCGTGCTTGATGCGATACATGATGGGATCGCGCATATTGAGGTTGGGCGAAGCCATGTCAATCTTGGCACGCAACGTGCGCGACTCGTCCGGGAACTCGCCGGCGCGCATGCGGGCAAAGAGATCCAGGTTCTCTTCCACCGAGCGGTTCCGGTAGGGGCTTTCGCGCCCGGGCTCAGTCAGAGTGCCACGGTACTCGCGCACTTCATCCGGCGACAGGTCGCAGACATACGCCTTGCCCGCTTTGATGAGCTGCACTGCATATTGGTAAAGCTGCTCGAAATAGTCGGAGGCATAGTAGAGCCGGTCGCCCCAATCGTACCCCAGCCAGCGGATATCATTCTGGATCGCCTCGACATACTCGATGTCCTCCTTGACCGGGTTCGTGTCGTCAAAGCGCAGGTTGCAGAGCCCACCGTAATCCTCCGCCACGCCAAAGTCAATGCTGATCGCCTTGGCATGGCCGATGTGCAGGTAGCCATTCGGCTCTGGCGGGAAGCGGGTGTGCACGCGGCCACCAAACCGATTGCTGCGCAGATCCTCCTCGATAGCCTCCCGGATAAAGTCAGACGGGGTGCTGGTCTCAGTTGTGCCCATATTCACAGACTCCCTCTTGTCTGGCGAAATCGCGCGCGGCGAGCACGGCGCAAGGCCGGCAGCACCGTGGATATCTAGTATAATATACCATCAACCGGCCCACGCGGCCAAATGGGCCACAGAATGCAAAATGCCCCTCACCGCCCGCAGAGAGGTGAAGGGCGCATCGTAAGCGGCATCAACCGCCTAAATCGTGTCTACAAACTGATCGCCGCACTCGCGCCGCAGAACGAGTTCTGGCGCTAATATGAGACTCTGCGAAAGCAGGCTCAAGGGCGGCGAGAAGGAGTTTTCTGCCTGCTTCAGCCTGCTGCCAGCGGGCTTGCCAACTCTTATGGAAAAGTCAACTAGAAATCGGATGATTGTGCACAGCCTGGACCATTATGTCATTGCGAGGGAGCGAAGCGACCCAAGCAATCCCTGAGCAGCCACATGGGGATTACTTTGCCGCTACGCGGCTCGCAATGACAGACCGAGTTGTGCAACTTCCATCTGTCTCCTCCATTGGCCGGGCGCCAAAGCGCTCGACGACCGGACGGTACGCGCTTTGCAGACACACGCTAGTGCAAAATCTGGCTCAAGAAACGTTGCGTACGTTCATGCTTGGGCGCGCTGAAAAGCTGGTCTGGCGTCGTGGTCTCGATGATCTTGCCATCATCCATGAACACCACACGGTCTGCTGCCGCCTTCACAAAGCCCATTTCGTGCGAGACGACCACCATCGTCATCCCCTCATCCGCCAGCCTGAGCATCACGTCCAACACTTCTTTGATCATCTCTGGGTCGAGAGCCGACGTCGGCTCGTCAAAGAGCATGATCTTGGGCTGCATCGCCAAGGCGCGAGCGATGGCCACGCGCTGCTGCTGTCCACCTGAAAGCTGTGAGGGATAGGCATGCGCTTTGTCCGGAATCCCCACCTTGTTGAGCAGATCCATGGCCACCGCCATCGCTTCCTCATGACTCCGCTTGCGCACCACTCTTTGCGCCAGCAACAGATTGTCCAATACCGTCAAATGCGGGAAGAGGTTAAATAGCTGAAACACCATCCCCACCTCAGCACGCACCCGGTTGATGTTCTTTGCCTTGTTCAGCGGGATGCCGTCCACGATGATCTCGCCGCCATCCACTGTCTCCAGGTGATTGATGCAGCGCAACAACGTGGACTTGCCAGAGCCGCTGGGGCCGATAATGACGACCACTTCCTGCGGATAGACATTCAGGTTGACCCCACGCAGCGCGTGGACGTCGCCCGCGAAACGCTTCTTCACGTCGCGCACGACGATGATTGGGTCCACATACTCTCTGACCACCGCCTTTTTCATTTCGACTCCTCCGACTGTCCTGGCAGGGAGGTGCGGCGCTCGATCAGGCGAACCAGCAAGGAGAGAAGCAATGTCATCACCAGGTAGAACAGCGCCACCGTGTTGTAACCCTCAAAAGCGCGAAACGTGCGCGACACCCATAACCGTCCCTGCTGCAAGATCTCCGGTAGAGCCACCACCGAGATGAGCGACGAGTCCTTCAGCATCGCCATGAAATCATTGCCCAGCGGCGGCAACACCACCCGCAGCGCCTGTGGCAGGACCACGTAGCGCATTGCCTGGAAGTAGCTCATCCCCAGCGAGCGCGCCGCTTCCATCTGCCCGCGATGCACCGACTGGATGCCGGCGCGCACCACCTCCGCCAGGTACGCGCCATAACCAAAACCGAGGCCAATCACCGCGCCCGGGAAACCGCGTAGGTCAATTCTCCCAGCCGTCGCTTCCCGCAGATACGGCGAAACCACAAAGCCGGCATAGAGGATGATGACGAGCAGCGGCAGGCCACGCACCACCTCAACGTACAGCTTGGCGATGGCGAGCGAGACGGCGTTGCGCGAGACGAGCATCAATCCGGCCACCAGCCCCAGCAGGAGCGCCAGACCAAAGCCGAGGATCGTGGCGCGTAGCGTCATCATCACGCCTTTTGCCAACCATATCCGCTGGATCGTCTCCCAGGCATCGTAATCGTCATACAGCCGGATGAGCGAGCCGCCCAAGACAGGCCCTTCCAACGTTGGGGTGCTGGTCTGCACTCGGATCACCCCACTGGTCGGCTGCGCGATCGGCTCGGCAGGAACCGGGGCGACACCCTGCGGCACAACGATCTCATACCGCGCGCTCTTGGCCGCGACGGCCAACTCAAGCTGCCCGAATGCCTTGTCCTGCGCCCAACCCGCCCGGCCATCCTCGGCGATGACGTACCCCCATGTCTGCGCCGGCGTGAGCCCTTGCTTGGGCACGATGCGCCACCCCGCAAAGCGCACTTGTTCTCCTTGCGATAACAATGCTGTCCGCGGCGCGTCAGCGATGGGTTCGCCACGCAGCACTATGTCCGATTCGGCGGTTGCCCGCACTTCGTTGAACTCGGCGTAGAGGCGATAGTCACCTGGCCGCAGCGGTGTACTGGCGTCCGGCGTATAATGCCACGTATCGCCCTCGACACGAATCTCAGCGACTAACTCCTTGTCCCACGGGAGGTCAAAAACAAAGTAGATCGCGTCCAGATAGCGTGCATCCGTGAGGACGGAAAAGACAACGACGATACCAACTATTGCAACGATGACCGCCCACCATGGAAGGTTGCGCAGCAGGCGATAGATGCCCTCAGTGGAGGCACGCCTCGATTGAGCCTCAGATGACATGCTGGATTCCTCATTCGGCCGCACAAGCCGCCAGAGACAGCGGCGCATGAGATGATACGGAAAATCGCCGAGAAGGGGCCTTTCTCACAAGGAGAAGGCTGGCGCCCCTTTCTCGGCGAGAGTATGGTCAAGCGCGCGGGCGCACAAAAGGAGCTAGGGCGTGCCAAACCACTTCTGATAGATCTGGTCGTACGTGCCATCGGCGCGAATTGCCGCCAGGCCCACGTTGATGGCTTCCAGCAATTCCGGCTTGCCCTTGTTGACGGCGATGCCATAGAACTCGTCTGTTACCGGGCTACCAACCAACGTTACCTTCATCTCGGGGTTGGAGCGGATGATATCAGCAGAGACAGGCCCATCGTTGAAAACCGCATCTAGGTCGCGGTTCGCCAGCGCCTGGAACGCAAGGGTGATCTCATCATAACGGGAGATCTCGGCTTTTGTATTTGCAGTTAGCCAGATGTCGCCCGTCGTGCCCAGCTGCACACCGACCTTCTTGCCGTCGAGATCGGATACCTTGGTGATCTTGTCCTTGTCCTCGATGCGCACCGCGATCATCTGCCCAGCGTTAAAGTACGGGTCGCTAAAGTTGACGATCTGAGCACGCTCGTCGGTAATCGTCGCCGCAGAAGCCACGGCGTCGAACTCGCCCGATTGCAATGCGACAAAGATGCCATCCCAGCGGGTGTTGACAATCTCGAACTTGATGCCGGTCTTTCGCGAGATAGCATCTAGGATATCGAGATCAAAGCCGACGATCTTGCCGCTGTCGTCCACGAACTCGAAGGGCGGGTATTCAGCGTTGGTGCCGACCTTATAGGTCTGGCCCGCAGCGGCCAGCGACTGCCCGGTTGACGCGGTGGCAGTGGGCGTCGCGGCTGGCTTGCTGCAGGCGGCAATGGAAACGACCAGTAGCAGCACCATGAACACGTAAATCGCTTTTCTAGACATGTCTTCTCCCAGGTGTTGAGCGCTGGCCCGCTCTTGTTCTGATCCATCTGTCGAACCCTTGGCCAGAGGGCTGGAGATACTGGCGACTACTAACGCCTTGAGACACGTTCTGTACTGGCAGCCTCACCCCCTCCCAGAAAAGAAGAGGCCAGCGGTGCCGCAGACAGAGTCTGTCCCTCAGGTCACCGCTGGCCTGTGCCGCATAGCTGCGCAACATCTCCCGATCCCACGATGGATCGGATTGACAAAGCTATTATATCGCCTTTGCCTGATCTGTCAAACAGGGATATGGCGCGGGGACTTGCGGGGGAAGGATTTGGTGTTACACTCACACCGTGCGGCGGCGAAGACCCAAGTGAAGACGAAGGAGGTGGCGGCGATGCGGTATCCGATTCGTGTGAGCGCGAACGGCCGGTATTTCGTCGGGCAGGATGGCCAGCCTTTCTTCTGGCTGGGCGACACTGCCTGGCCTCTCTTCGCTCGCTATTCGCGGGAAGAGGCAGAGACAGTGATAGCAGATCGCAGCGCCAAGGGGTTCACAGTCATCCAAGGCGTGCTGGCATGGAGCGCCGGCACTGGCATGGAGCTCCCCGCGCCGGGGCCGAACTGCGCGGGAGAGGTGCCCTGGCTAGATGGCAACCCAGCCACGCCCAATGACGCCTATTTCCGACACGTGGACCATCTGGTGCAATTCGCGGCGCAGCACGGGCTGATCCTGGCGATGTTGCCCACATGGGGATACTACATCTCCAATGTGCCGACGATTCATACCGGCAACGCCCGCGCCTATGGCCGCTGGCTTGGCGCGCGCTACAAGGACGCGCCGAACATCGTCTGGGTGAACGGTGGCGACCGCATCCCGACGCGACGCGAGGAGGTCTATCGCGAGCTGGCGCGGGGCCTGCGAGAAGGCGATGGCGGCGCGCACCTGATCACCTATCATCCCTGCGGCTGGCGCTCGTCGTCGCAGTTCTTCCATCAGGAGACGTGGCTCGATTTCAACATGATCGAGACATGGACCGAATGGTACAAGGTGCACCCGGCGGTGATGAGCGACGCGCTGCTGACGCCGCGCAAGCCGGTGGTGCTCGGTGAAGGGGCGTATGAGAACGGGCCAGAGTATCCGCTGGGCCCCATCACGCCGCACGTGGTGCGCAAACAGGCATGGTGGAGCTGGCTCGGCGGCGGCTTTCACACCTACGGGCAGAATCAGATGTGGCGCATGGAGCCGGGGTGGCTGGACACCCTGGACACCCCGGGCGCTAGACACATGGGCGCAATGCGCCGCATCCTCAGCACGCTGGCGTGGTGGAAGTGGGTGCCGGATCAGTCGGTCTTTGCCGATGGCCCCGGCAGCGGCCCGCACCTCAACGCTGCAGCACGGTCGGAAGATGGCGACTGGGTGATCGTTTACCTGGCGGACAAGGGCAACGTAACGCTGCACCTGGACAAGATCATCACCGCCGCGCAATGCCGCGCCATCTGGTTCAACCCGCAAACCGGCGAGGCGAGCGATGGCGGCATCTACCCGACCGGCAACCAGGGGCCAGAGGTATTCCCCAGGGGGAGCAAGCACACCTTCACACCGCCGCGCGCCAGCGAAGATGCAGTGTTGCTACTGGCCGCTT